>NZ_JBSAXD010000002.1:0-460343 GCF_053427715.1 Burkholderia sp. MR1-5-21 | reverse complement strand
ACGGTCTGCTGAACCTGCAGGTGGAAGGTGGGGCAGTGGACGCGCAGGCGCACAACGGCGGCCTGCTGAAGGCGGACGGCGGCGAGGTGCTGATGACGGCGCGCGCGGCGAACGGGCTGCTGAACGCGGTGGTGAACAACAGCGGGACGATCGAGGCGCAGGGGCTGAACACGCGCGACGGGAAGATCGTGCTGGACGGCGGTCAGGTGCAGGTTGCAGGCAAGCTGAGCGCAGCAGGCGGCGACGTGACGACGCGCGGCGAGCGTGTGAAGGTGTCGGGCGATGCACAGGTCGATACGCGTTCGGCCTCGGGCCGCACGGGCACGTGGACGATCGAGTCGGCGAACGCGAACGTCGATAACGTGGAAGGCGCACTGAACGCGCAGACGCTGTCGCGCACGCTGGGCACGACGAACGTGGCGCTGACCAACACGTCGGGCGACCTGACGGTGGATGGCGCGGTGAACTGGACGAGCGACCATGCACTGACGCTGACGTCGCAGAAGGGTGACGTCGCGCTGAAGCAGTCGGTGACGGCGAGCGGCGCGAAGGCGAGCGTGGCGGCGAACGCGGCGGGCGAGATCCGCGTGGACGACAAGCTGGCGCTGACGGGCGAGCAGGCACGGCTGGAGCTGAACTCGACGAAGGGCCACCGGTTCACGCAGGACAACGCGTCGGTGACGCTGTCGGGCCGCGACGCGTCGTTCTCGTCGAACGGCGACGCGTATCAGGTAATCCACGACGTGGCGGGCCTGCGCAACGTGGATGCGAACCTGAAGGGCCGCTACGTGCTGGGCAACGCGGTCGACGGCAAGGGCGCAGCGTTCCGGAGCATCGGCGCGAACAGCTCGTTCGACGGCGTGTTCGACGGCCTCGGCAACACGATCGGCGATCTGTCGATCTCCAATCAGCGCAGCAACGCCGTCGGCCTCTTCGCGTTCAACTCTGGCCGCATTGCCAACCTCGGCCTGGACAAGGTGACGACGCACGTAGTCGTGCCGTCCTACTGGTCGCCCGTCACCGTCGGCACGCTGGCCGGCTACAACATGGGCACCATCTCGGACGTGAAGGCGACGAACGTCTACGTCAGCAGCGAGGGGCGCACGATCGTCGGCGGGCTCGTCGGCAGCAACTTCGGCGGATCGATCGAGCGCGCATCCGTTGCGGGGCGCGTCAGCGGCGGCAGGGATGCGCTGCAGGTCGGCGGTCTCGCCGGTGAAAACATCTCGTTCATGTCGCCGGGCGGCGACGACGCGATGATCCGCAACAGCCGTGCCGATGTCACGGTCGTCAGTTCGTCGACCGGCAGCGCAGGGGGGCTGGTCGGCGACAACCGTGGTGTCGTCGACGCGTCGACGGTCAAGGGGATGGTCACGGCGCTCGGCACCGGCGCGCGCGTCGGTGGCCTGGTCGGCACCAACGGCGGCGTGGTCAAGGCATCGACGGCCTACGGCGATGTGCGGGCCGCGCGCAATGCGGCCGTGGGCGGTCTCGTCGGCCACAATGCGGGGCGCGTGGACGCGTCCGGGTTCAAGGGGATCGTGGCGGCGGGCGACAGTGCTCGCGTGGGCGGCCTCGTCGGTGAAAACCGCGGTGTCGTCGACGCGTCGACGGCCGCCGGCAGGGTGATGGCCGGTGCGTCGAACGTCGGCGGCCTCGTCGGCGCCAACTTCGCGAGCGTCAGCAAGTCGACGTCCAGCGCCAACGTGGAAGCGGGTGCTGCCGGCGTGGCCGGCGGGCTGGTCGGGCACAACGCCGGCAAGGTCGATGCGTCGAGCGCGAACGGTTACGTCACGGCGGGCGCGAGAGGCATCGCGGGCGGGGTGGCCGGCCGCAATGCGGCGAGCGGCGAAGTGCTCGCTTCGTCCGCGAACGGCGACGTCGTCGTGCACGACTACGCGACGGCGGGCGGTCTCGTCGGCGCGAACGACGGCACGATCCGCGCGTCGTCGTCGCTCGGCACCGTGGCGGCTGGCATGCTCGCACAGGCCGGCGGGCTCGTCGGCGTCAATGCGGGCACCGTGCAGGCGTCCAGCGCGAAAGGTTCGGTGGCAGGTGACATCTCGAGCATCGTCGGCGGCCTCGCGGCGACCAACAGCGGTGTCGTCGACGGATCGTCCGCGTCGGGCGAGGTCTGGGCTGCATTCGACAGCACCGCCGGCGGGCTCGTCGGCCGCAACACGGGTTCGGTACTCGAGTCCGACGCGGAGGGCGCGGTGACGGTCGCGGGTTCGGGCAAGGCAGGCGGCCTGATCGGCTTCAACGCCGGGCGCGTGTCGTCGTCGAACGCATCCGGCGACGTCGCGGCGGGCGCCTACGGCTATGTCGGCGGTCTGATCGGCGACAACAACGTGGGCGCGTCGGTCGAGAAGTCCGGCGCGACCGGGTCGGCGACCGGCAGCCACAACAGCTATGTCGGCGGCCTGCTCGGCTTCAACAGCGGGAGGGTTGCATCGTCGTCGTCTGCGGGCACGGTTTCCGGCGGCTACTACGCGCGGCTCGGCGGTCTGGCCGGCGGGAATTTCGGCGTGATCGACAGCTCGACGACGAAAACCCGCGTTGCGCTGATGCCGGGGGCTGCCCAGCAGGCCGGCGCGCTCGTCGGCATGAACTTCGGCAACGTGACGGGCAGCAGCGCAACCGACAATGCCGCGGGGATGCCGCTCGCCGGCATCAACTACGGCATCATCCGCGACTGACCGGCGCCGTCCACGCCGGTGGTGCGGTCTGACCGACCTGCCGGCATTCCGGACGCCGGCGACGGTCTGTGCGGGACGGCAGACCGTCGCATTCCGGAAGCAGGACGCGGCGCGCCGGGCGTGTGCATCCGCATGCGCACCGGCGCGCCGACCGGCCGGAGCGAACGCAGGCGAATCGCATCGCGCGCGCCGTTCGGACCGGTTCGCCTGTCGTCGCGGAAAGCCTCGTTACGGCGCAAACTCGCTAGAATCGAGACTTTCCCGCGCCGAGCGTGAACGGGGCCGCCTGTGCAGGCGGCCCCGTTCGCCATGTCCTGATCGATGACCACCGCCGACTACCGCTTTTGCCCGCGCTGCGCGCGCCCGCTGACCGAGCGCGCCGATCCCGAACACGAAGGCGGCCGCGTTCGCCAGGCCTGCCCCGACGACACCTGCGGCTACGTGCACTGGAACAACCCGCTGCCCGTCGTCGCCGCGATCATCGAGCTCGACGGCAAGATCCTGCTCGCGCGCAATGCGGCGTGGCCCGAAGGGATGTTCGCGCTGATCACCGGCTTCCTCGAGCACGGCGAGACGCCCGAGGACGGCATCGCGCGCGAGGTGTTCGAGGAAACGGCGCTGAAGGCCGAGCACGTGTCACTCGTCGGCGTCTACGAATTCATCCGCAAGAACGAACTGATCATCGCGTACCACGTGCGCGCGTCCGGTACGGTCGCGCTGTCGCCGGAACTGCTCGAATACAAGCTCGTCGATCCGCCGCTGCTGCGCCCGTGGCGCGCCGGCACGGGCGTCGCACTCGCCGACTGGATGCGCGCGCGCGGCCTCGATTTCCAGTTCGTCGACCGGCCGGGGCAGTGACGGGCCGGCCCGCTCGCACAACCGCATGCGCCGTGCCGCGAGCGATCGCGATGCAGCGGCCGCCCGCATGCAGGCAGCACGCCGCCCGCGGTTTCGCCGCGCCGCCCGGCTGCCGCGCCTTCCTTTCATCGACCTGACCACCCTCTCCGCCGCCATGTCCGACAAGCCGCAGCCGCGTTCCCGCGACGCCTATCGCCACTTCCTGCCGATCACGACCCGCTGGATGGACAACGACGTCTACGGGCACGTGAACAACGTCGTCTACTACAGCTACTTCGACACGGTCGTGAACGAGTACCTGATCCGCGCCGGCGTGCTCGACATCGAGCACGCGCAGACGATCGGACTCGTCGTCGAGACGCAGTGCAACTACTTCGCGCCGCTCGTGTTCCCGCAGGCGGTCGATGCGGGGCTGCGCGTCGCGAAGCTCGGCACGTCGAGCGTGCGCTACGAGATCGGGCTGTTCGCGCAAGGCGACGCGGCGCCCGCTGCGCAGGGCCATTTCGTGCACGTGTACGTCGACCGCGCCACGCGCCGGCCCGTGCCGCTGCCCGACGCGCTGCGCGCGGCGCTCGATCCGCTCGCCGCCTGACGGCACACACGGTGCAGGCGTTCGCGATCCAGGCGTTCAACGGCCTCAGCTACGGCTTGCTGCTGTTCATGCTGTCGGCGGGCCTCACGCTGATCTTCAGCGTGCAGGGCGTGCTCAATTTCGCGCACGCGAGCTTCTACATGCTCGGCGCGTATGTCGGCTACAGCATCGCCGCGCGGCTCGGCTTCTGGCCGGCGCTCGTGCTCGCGCCGCTGCTGGTCGGCCTCGCGGGCGCGGCCTGCGAGCGCACGCTGCTGCGCCGCGTGCAGGCGCGCGGCCATACGAGCGAGTTGCTGCTGACGTTCGGTCTCGCGTACCTGATCGGCGAGGGCGCGAAGCTCGTCTGGGGCCTCGCGCCACTGGCAGCGCCGGTGCCGCCGCTGTTCGACGGCGCGCCGGTGACGGTGCTCGGGCTCGCGCTGCCGCGCTACCGGCTGTTCATGATGACGATGTCCGCCGCGATGCTGGTTGCGCTGGCCGGGCTGCTGCGCGCGTCGCGCATCGGCCTCGTCGTGCGTGCGGCGCTCACGCATCGCGCAGCCGTCGAGACGCTCGGCTACGACGTGCCGCGCCTGATGACGGGCCTGTTTGGCGCCGGCACCGCGCTCGCGGCACTGGCCGGCGTGATCGGCGCGCCGCTCGCGGTGATCGAGCCCGCGCTCGCCGAGACGGTCGGCTCGATCGTGTTCGCGGTCGTCGTGATCGGCGGGCTCGGCTCGCTCGGCGGTGCGTTCGCCGCGTCGCTCGCGGTCGGTTTCGCGCAGACCTTCGCGGCCGCCAGCGACACGTCGCTGCGCGACGTCGCGCAGTGGACAGGCGTCGCGTTGCCCGACAGCATCGCCGCGGTGACGGTCGCGCAACTCGCGCCGCTCGTTCCATACCTGCTGCTCGTCGCGGTGCTGGTCGTGCGTCCGCGCGGACTGTTCGGCGAGCGTGCCGATGCGTAGCCGCGCACATCCGGACGTGCTGCGCTGGGCGCTGTTCGCAGTTTGTCTCGTGCTGCCCGCTTGGCTGTGGCCGCAAGGCGCGGTGCTCGGCTATCTCGCGCAGACGGCCGCGCTCGTCGTGCTTGCCCTGTCGTACAACCTGCAGCTCGGCACGACGGGCCTGCTGTCGTTCTGCCATGCGGCGTTCGCCGGCCTCGGCGCGTTCGCGGCCGCGCACTGGTTCAACCGCTTCGGCGGCCCGCTGCCGCTGTTGCCGCTTGTCGGCGGCGCGGCGGGCGCCGCATTCGGCCTGCTGTTCGGCGTGCTCGCGACGCGCCGCGCGGGCACTGCGTTCGCGATGATCACGCTCGGCCTCGGCGAGTGCGTCGCGGCGGCCGCGTGGAGCGTGCCCGCATGGTTCGGCGGCATCGGCGGCGTGCCGATCGACCGGGCGAGCGGCACGTCGTTCGGCGGCTGGCAGTTCGGCGCGCCGGCGCACGCGTATGCGGTGATCGCCGCGTGGTGTTTCGTCTGCGCGTTCGCGATGCGCGCGCTGACGCGCACGCCGTTCGCGCGTCTCGCGAACGCGGTGCGCGACAACCCGGCGCGAGTTGCCGCGCTCGGCACCGATCCGCGGCGCGTGCGCCTCGCGATGGTCACGTGCGCGTCGTTCTTCGCAGGCGTTGCCGGCACGCTGACGCTGATCGACATCGAGCTCGCGACGCCCGACAGCGTCGCGATGTCCCGTTCGGCGACCGTACTGATCGCCGCGGTGATCGGCGGCACGGGCTCGTTCTTCGGGCCGGCGGCCGGCGCGGCCGTGCTGACGGCGCTGAGCGTCGCGGTCGCGGGCGTGTCGCGCGCATGGGCGCTGTATCTGGGGCTGCTGTTCGTCGTCGTCGTGGTTGCCGCGCCGCGCGGGCTCGCGGGCATCGCGGCGGCGCTCGGCGCGGCATTGCGGCCCGGCGCGCCGGCGCACGAACGGAGGCGGATGCTGGCCGGTGCCGCCGCGTGCCTGTGCTGGGGCGCCGCGATCGTCGTTGCGGCAGAACTCGGCTACGCATGGCGCTTCGCGCAGGACGACGGCACGTCGGCCGCGTTCGGCGCGTGGCACGTCGATGCCGGCGTGCCGCTCGGCTGGGCGCTGGCGGGCGCGGCAGCCGTCGCCGGCACGCTGCTGTGGCGCTGGCGGCGCAGGATCGCAGGCGAATCGAACGGAGGCGTGCGATGAACGGCAACGCGGTCGCCTTGCATGGCGTGACGCAGCGCTTCGGCGCGCAGACGGTGCTCGACGGCGTCGAGCTGTGCGTCGCGGCCGGCGAGCGCCATGCGCTGATCGGGCCGAACGGCGCGGGCAAGTCGACGCTCTTCAACGTGATCGCGGGCGCCGTGCGGCCGACGCGCGGACGCGTCGTGCTGCACGGCGTCGAACTGCGCGGGCGCGGGCCCGTTGCCGCGAGCCGGCTCGGCATCGGCCGCAGCTTCCAGCAGACGAGCGCGTTCGCGCGTCTCAGCGTATTCGACAACCTGCGCTGCGCGGCGCTGCATGCGCCGGCCGAGCGGCGGCGCTGGTGGAACCGCGTGCGCGAATCTGCGTCGGTCGACCGCGTCGCCGCGCAGGTGCTGCGCGACATCGGTCTCGACCCGCACCGCGACACGCCGGCCGCCGCGCTCGGCTACGCGGAGCAGCGCGCGCTCGATCTCGGGATCGCGCTCGCGAGCGGCGCGCGCACGCTGCTGCTCGACGAGCCGACGGCCGGCATGAGCCGCGCGCAGGCCGCGCGGATGATCGAGCTGATCCGCACGACGACGCGAGGCCGCACGGTGTTGATGATCGAGCACGACATGGACACGGTGTTCGGCTTCGCCGAACGGATTACGGTGCTCGTGCGCGGCGCGGTGGTCGCGACCGGCGCGCCGGATGCGATCCGCGCCGATCCGGCCGTGCGTGCGGCCTATCTCGGCGAGGGTTTCGCATGAACGCGCTGCTCGAGCTGAGCGGCCTGCGCGCGTGGTACGGGATGCAGCCCGTGCTCGACGGCGTCGACCTTGCGCTGGCGCCGGGCGAGACGCTCGCGCTGCTCGGGCGCAACGGCTCGGGGCGCTCGACGCTCGCGAAGGCCGTGATGGGACTCGTGCGCACCGCCGGTTCGGTGCGGATCGCGGGCGTCGAATGCGCGGGCGCGCGGACCTTCGAAATCGCGCGGCACGGCATCGCGTACGTCGCCGAGAGCCGCGACGTGTTCCCGTTGCTGAGCGTGCGCGACAACCTGCTGCTCGGCCTGCGAGGGTCGGGCGGCGCGGCGGCGCGCGCCGCGCTCGACCGGCTGTTCGCGCGTTTTCCGCTGCTTGCCGCACGCGCGGACGTAAAGGCCGGCCATCTGTCCGGCGGTGAGCAGCAGGTGCTCGCACTGGTACGGGCGCTCGCCGGCAGGCCGCGCGTGCTGATCGTCGACGAGCCCGCGGAAGGGCTCGCGCCGCTCGCGGTCGACGAGGTCGGCGCGTGTCTTGCAGGACTGCAGTCGGACGGCGTCGCGATCGTGCTGATCGAACAGCGGCTGCTGCTCGCGCCGCGGCTGACGCGGCGGGCCGCAGTGATGGGGCGGGGGCAGATCGTGTACGACGGCGCGCTAGAAGGCGTGGGCGGGGAGGTGGCCGACGCGTGGCTGAGTGCCGGCTGATGCGCGCGCCTGACGATTGTTCGGCTGGTCCCGCAACTCAATTCGTCCCGAGCCGCTTTATCGACGCCGATGAAGCGCCTAGATTTTCGTCAGCGTCGGCTACCTGCTTCGGCAGGACAGCCGGTCCGATTCATCATGCGATATCGAATTGAGGATGGAGATCATGAGCAAGCTTGCAGGCAAGGTAGCGGTCGTGACGGGCGGTTCGAAGGGTATCGGTGCGGCGATTGCAAAGGCGCTCGCCGCCGAAGGGGCGTCGGTCGTCGTCAACTACGCGAGCAGCAAGGCCGGCGCGGAAGCTGTCGTGAGCGCGATCGCCGCGGCCGGCGGCAACGCGGTCGCCGTCGGCGGCGACGTGTCGAAGGCCGCCGATGCGCAGCGCATCGTCGAGACGGCCGTCGAAACGTATGGCCGCCTCGACATCCTTGTCAACAATTCCGGCGTGTACGAATTCGCGCCGATCGAAGCGATCACGGAAGAGCATTTCCGCAGGCAGTTCGACACGAACGTGCTCGGCGTGCTGCTGACGACGCAGGCCGCCGTGAAGCACCTCGGCGAAGGCGCGAGCATCATCAATATCAGCTCGGTGGTGACCACCATCACGCCGCCGGCAAGCGCGGTCTACACCGGCACGAAGGGCGCCGTGGACGCGATCACCGGCGTGCTCGCGCGCGAACTCGGGCCGAGGCAGATCCGTGTGAACGCGATCAACCCGGGCGTGGTGGTGACCGAGGGCACGCACACCGCGGGGGTCATCGGCTCCGAGCTCGAATCGTCCGCGATCAGCCAGACGCCGCTGGGCCGCGTGGGGCAGCCGGACGACATCGCGTCCATTGCCGTCTTTCTCGCGTCGGACGACGCGCGCTGGATGACCGGCGAACTCGTCCGGGCCAGCGGCGGCATGCGCTGAGCGGGCAGGCGGGTTCGCCTGCCCCCGAATGCCCGCGCAGCAGCGCCGGGCGAATGTGCCGACGGGTGACGACCCTGTCGGCGCCTACGCGATCCGCAGCATGCCGGCCGCGCCGACATGCCAGCGGATGCTCTCGACGACGAGTTCGTGATTGCGGACCGAATCGAGTCCCGCGATCGTCATCGCGCCGACGAGCCCCGCGTGCTCGATGCGCAGCGGCACGCCGCCGCCATCCAGCGCGTAGTCGTCTCCGGACAGTCCTTCGGACTGCAGCGACAGTCCGGCGCGCGCGAATGCCGCGCCTACTTCGAGCGAACTCTTGCCGAAGCGGAGCACCGTGTTCTGTTTGCGCCGGATCGCTTCGCAGTCGTCCGCGCCGCTGCCGTCCAGCGCGCAGTAGAACAGCGGAGCGCGGGCGGAGACGACGCTCACCGCGATCGGCAGGCCGCGGCGCGACGCGATGTTGACGGCGATGTCGCCGAGCCGCCGCGCGGCGTCGGCGTTGAAGCAACGCAGCATCGTGCTCGACGCCTGTTGCTCGAAGGTGTCGTCCTCGATGCGGAAGAGTGATCTCATCATTGCCTCCAGTCACGGCGCGTCTCGTCCGTCCGGTTCCGGCGCGCGCGCCGGCATTGCCCCGCGCGTCGCCGCCCGATCAACCAGCCGCCGGCGGCTCGAGCATCCACTCGTGGGCCGGGTCGTTCTTGAACGCCCACGCGCGGCTCGGGCCGGCCATCACGTTCAGGTAGTACAGGTTGTAGCCGTGCGGCGCGACGACCGGATGGTAGCCGCGCGGCACCATCACGACGTCGTGGTTCTCGACGACGCATGCTTCGTCGAGACTGCGGTCGTCGGTGTACACGCGCTGGAACGCGAAACCCTGCGGCGGGTCGATCCGGTGATAGTAGGTTTCCTCGAGCACGGTTTCTTCGGGCGCGGCGTCGCGGTCGTGCTTGTGCGGCGGATAGCTGCTCGAATGGCTGGCCGGCGTGATCACCTCGACGACGAGCAGCCGGTCGGCCGCCGGGTTGTCGCCCATCAGGATGTCGCACACGTAGCGCGTGTTGGTGCCTTTGCCACGCACCATCCGGCGCATGTGTTCGCCGTCGAGGCGCCGCACCGTCTTGTCGCCGCTCACGTACGGCGCGGTGCACAGCGCGACTTCCGCGTCGCGCGTGGCGGTCACGGTGACGGTATGGCCGCCCGGCACGTACAGCGCGTCCGGCGAGACTTCCTCGAACACGCTGTCGCGCTTGCCAAGCCCGTCGAACGTGGCGCCGCCGGCTTCCGCGCGCACCGTGCCGGTGAGCACGACCACGCACAGCTCGCGCGAACCGGTGTCGACGGTTTCATGGTCGCCGGCCTTCAGGCGCAGCACGCGAAAGCCGACGTGTTTCCAGCCGGCCGATTCAGGCGTGACGTTGCAAATTTCGCGGTCGGGCGAGGCCTTGACCAGCAGGGGGGAGATCGTCATGGAAGCAGCTCCGCAAATCGGTGGCAGGGGGGCTCAGGCGCTCAGCCGGTCGACGATCGCGCGCAGCGACTCGTAGCCCTTCTTCGCGTACTGGTAGCTCGGCGCGACGGCCGGATCCTGCTCGGCCTCGACCACCAGCCAGCCCTCGTAGTTGGCGTCCTTCAACGTGCGCAGCGTCGCTTCGTAATCGAGCGCGCCGTCGCCCGGCACGGTGAAGGTGCCGTTGATCACGCCGTTCAGGAAGCTCCAGCCATCGTTGCGCGCCTGCGTGACGACCTGCGGGCGCACGTCCTTGCAATGCACGTGCGCGACGCGCGCGACGTGCTTCGTCAGCAATGCGACCGGATCGGCGGCGCCACCGAAGTACGCATGGCCGGTGTCGAACAGCAGGAACACCTTCGCCGGATCGGTCAGGGCCATCAGGCGGTCGACGTCGTCGGGCGACTCGACGTAGGCGCCCATGTGGTGGTGATACGCGAGCTTGATCCCGTAGGTGGCGAGCAGGTGCGCGCCGAATGCGTTCAGGCGCTCGGCGTAGCGCTGCCACGATGCGTCGTCGATGAAGCGCGGCCGCTTCGCGACGGGCGTGTCGATGTTGCCCTGGATCGTACCCGCGCACTCGCCGTAGACCACCACCTTCACGTCGTTGTACTGCAGCTTGGCCATATGCGCGTGGCAGCGCTCGATCTCGGCCGCGATCGCGTCCGTGTCGCTCATGCCGGGCGGGACTTCCGCGAGGAAGCCCGAATACCAGCCGGACACGCACACGAGCCCGTACTCGGCCAGCTTCGCCTTCAGCGCGGGGCCGGTCTTCGGAAACTTGTTGCCGAGCTCGAAACCGGCATAGCCGATTTCCGCGCCTTCCTGCAGCGCCGTTTCGAGCGGCGTTTCGCCGCCGAGGGACGGCAGGTCGTCGTTCATCCACGACAGGGGATTGATGCCGATGCGAACGTTCCAGCTCATGTCATTGTTCCTTGTATGGGGTGAGCCCCGGCGCGGACAGGTGCGCGTCGGGGCAGCATGTCAGTGCCGCTGCCGGGTCTTTTTGTCGAGATAGTCGCGATGCGCGCGCTCGACGTCGGGACGCGCGGACACCTGCGGCACCGCGACCTCCCACCATGCGCCGCCGTCGTCGGTCGTGCGATGGTGGGTCGTGTCGATCACGAGTACCTGGCTCGTCGTCGCGTCGCGCGCGCGGCGCAGCTCGCGGCGCAGCTCCGCGACGTCGCGCACGTGCACGGCTTCGGCGCCCATCGCGCGCGCGTGCATCGCGAAATCGATCGTCGAGCGCGCGCCGCCTTCCGGCACGCAGTCGTCGAGCATGTTGTTGAAGCTCGCGCCGCCGCACTTGAGCTGCAGGCGCTCGATGCAGCCGTAGCCGCGGTTGTCGAGGATCACGACGATGATCTTCCTGCCGAGCATCACCGACGTCGCGAGTTCGGCGTTGAGCATCATGTACGACCCGTCGCCGACCATCACGATGACCTCACGCTCCGGCCGCGCGAGCTTCGCGCCGAGGCCGCCCGCGACCTCGTAGCCCATGCACGAATACGCGTAGTCCATGTGGTAGTTGCCGGGCAGGCCGCTGCGCCACAGCTTGTGCAGCTCGGCCGGCAGCGTGCCGGCCGCGCACACGACGAGGTCGTCGCGCGCGCTGTCGCGGCCCGCGTCGGCCGCCGATTCACGCACCGCGCCGATCACCTCGGCGTCGTACGGCAGCGTGTCCTTCGGCACATGGTTCGTCAGCTCGGTCACGCGGGCGGCCCATGCGGCGCCCTGGTCGCGGCAGCTCGCGGTCCACGCGGCGTCGGCGCGCCAGCCGGCCAGCGCGGCCGACACCTGGCCGAGCCCGGTGCGGGCGTCCGCGACAAGCTGCTGGCCGCGCTTCTTGCCCGCGTCGAACGGCTGCACGTTCAGGCTCAGCAGCTTTGCATGGCCGAAGAGCGCGTGCGAGCCGGTCGTGAAATCCTGCAGCCGGGTGCCGACCGCGAACACCACGTCGCACTGTGCGGCCGCGCGATTCGCGGCGGGCGAGCCCGTCACGCCGATCGAGCCGAGATTCAGCGGGTGGTCCCACGCGAGGCTGCCCTTGCCGGCCTGCGATTCGGCCACCGGCACGCCGTGCGTGTCGGCGAACGCGCGCAGCGCATCCCACGCCTGGCTGTAAAGCACGCCGCCGCCGGCGACGATCAGCGGCTTCTTCGCGGACTTCAGCAGGTCGATCGCGTCGGCCAGCTCGATCGCGTCGGCGGGTGGGCGGCGCATCCGGATCACCGGCGGCGCGAAGAAATCCTCCGGCCAGTCGTACGCGAAGGTCTGCACGTCCTGCGGCAGCGCAAGGCACACGGGCCCGCATTGCGCAGGGTCGGTCATCACCTGGATCGCACGCGGCAGCGCGACCAGCAGCTGCTCGGGCGACGTGATCCGGTCGAAGTAGCGCGTGACCGGCCGGAAGCAGTCGTTCGCGCTGACGTCGCCCTGTTCGAAGCTCTCGACCTGCTGCAGCACGGGGTCGGGCTGGCGCGACACGAAGATGTCGCCCGGCAGCAGCAGCAGCGGCAGCCGCGCGACGTGCGCGAGCGCCGCCGACGTCAGCATGTTGGTCGCGCCCGGACCGATGCTCGACGTCACGGCCATCATGCGCTGGCGGAAGTTCGTTTTCGCGAACGCGACCGCCGCGTTGGCCATCCCTTGCTCGTTGTGCGCGCGCAGCGTCGGCAGCCGGTCCTGCTCGGCCTGCAGCGCCTCGCCGAGCCCGGCCACGTTGCCGTGGCCGAAGATCGCGAACACGCCGCCGCAATATGGCAGGATCTCGGTACGGCCGTCGGGCTGGATCACTTCGGCCCGCAGCGCGGCAAGGTAGCGCACGAGCGCCTGGCTGACGGTCAGTCTCACGGTTGTTTTCATCGTCTGTCGATCTCGTTTGTCGTCACGCCCGGGCGGTTCAGGCCGCGGGCCGCGCGAGCGCACGGCGGCCGAGCCACGCGTCCACCAGTTGCGCGAAGTTGCCGGCCACCTCGTCGATGAACGCCTGGTCGTCGATGTCGCCCGCCAGCCACTTCAGCGACGCGTCTGCCCACAGCGTCCGTCCCACCATGAAGCCCTTGACGATCGGGTTGGTCGCGAAGCGGAAGCTGTCGACCAGGTATTGCAGCGGCTGGTTCAGCCCGAGGATCACCGCGCCGCGGCAATGCGGGTCGCGTTCGGCGACCAGCGTCTCGAGCCGGGCCCAGCCATCCGCGCTCATCGGCGCGAGCTTCCACCATTCGGGCCGCACGCCGAGGTTGTAGAAACGCGCGACCGTGCGCAGCACCGCGTCGTCCTCGGTGCCCGCCGGCGTGACCGCGCGCGGCGGGATGATTTCCAGCAGCAGTTCGTTGCCGCTCGCGCGGGTCGCTTCCCACAGTTCGAGCACGCGCTGCTCCTGCGCGACGCGCAGGTCGACCGGGTCGTCCGGGTGATAGTGCACGAGGCACTTGACCACCTGTTCCGTCGGCCAGTGGGTGAGGGCGGAGCCGACCGAGCGCGTGTCGTCGAAGCGCAGCGGCCGGGAGCCCGGCAGTTCGACCGGCCGGCCGACCCACCAGCCGCGCCCGGTCGCGGACGCGAGCGCGTCGCTGCCGTATGCGCCGCCGTCGATCAGCACGCCGACGTGGCCGCCGATGCCGCGGTCGCGCTCGACCTGCTCGGCGGCGCGCACGAGCAGCCGCTTGAGCGTCTTGATCCGCGACTCGTCGGCGCCGGCCTGCACGGCGAGATCGTAGAACTGGCTGCGGTGGTCGAACGCCATCACGCACAGGTCGTTCCAGTCGCGGCGCGCGACCGTCACGCGATGCAGGTGCGCGAGCTCGCGGTCCGCATCGACGACCGGGTTGCGGCTGCCGTCGAACCAGTGGTCGAGTTCCGCGGGCGTCGGCATCGCTGCCGAGCACGCATGACGCGACACGACGATCGCGCCGCACGCATTGGCGATGCGCGTGGAGTCGGCCCAATCGCGGCCGCGCAGCAGGCCCGACAGCAGGCCCGACAGGAACGCGTCGCCCGCGCCGAGCACGTTGAGCACTTCGACACGTTCGCCGGCATAGGTCGGCGCGTCGTCGATGCGCTCGGGAATGACGCCGTCGATCAAGCAGCAGCCGAGCGCGCCGCGCTTGACCACCAGCACCGCGTCCGTGACCCGGCGGACCGCGCGCAGCGACGCCATCAGGTCGTGCGGCACGCCGCCGGCGATCAGGAATTCCTCCTCGGTGCCGACCAGCAGGTCGAATTCGCCGAGCACCTGCTGCAGCTGCCGTGACACGTGCTCGTCCGCGACGTAGCGGTTCTCGCCGGCGCCGCGGCCGGTCAGGCCCCACAGAACCGGCCGATAGTCGATGTCGAGGATCCGCACGACGCCGTGGCGGCGCGCATAGCCGAGCGCCGTCAGCGACGCCTCGCGCGTGGCCGGGGTCGACAGGTGCGTGCCCGTGATCGCCAGCGCGCGGCAGCCGGCGATGAAGTCCTCGCGGATCTCGTCGGCGCGCACGGCCATGTCGGCGCAGTTCTCGCGCACGAACAGCAGCGGGAACGTGTCGCGGTCCTTCAGCCCGAGCAGCACCAGCGCGGTCAGGCGTTCCGGGTCGGTCTGCAGCTGGCTCGTGTCGCAGCCTTCACGCTCGAGCGTTTCGCGCACGAAGCGGCCCATCTGCTCGTCACCGACCCGCGAGATCATCGCGGTCTTCAGGCCCAGCCGCGCGACGCCGAACGCGACGTTGCCCGACGAGCCGCCCAGATACATCTGGAAGCTGCGCGCGTCTTCGAGACGGCTGCCGTACTGCTGCGCATAAAGGTCGACGGCGACCCGGCCGAGACAGGCCAGATCGATGGGGCGACCACTCGGAAAGTTCAACAGGCTCATATCACTCGTCACGCTCGCGGCCGGCGTCTGACCTTGCCGGCAGATTGAGGACAGGTCGGGCGGCTGGCCGTCGCAAGCACTGGCGCGCAATGCGACGGACAGCCACCCTCCGGGGATTCGGGGCTACGGACGAAGTCTAGTGTTTTTGGAAATCCAGTTCCCTAGGTGAAATCACGTAGAAATTTATTTCCAAAAAGTAGTCGGAGTGCTCTACAGTTTCGTCCTGAAGCTTCGGTCCGTATCGGACTCGGTCGGACTCGGCCTGGTGGTGCATCGCACCCCACTTCCCCGCCCAAGAGAATGAAGGAGACAGATTGATCATGAAAACCAAGCTGATGGCTGTCGCTGCCGCCGCGATCCTGGTCATGCCGCTCGCGCATGCCGAGAAGATCGGGGTGACCATGGCGTCCTTCGACGACACGTTCCTGACGATCCTGCGCAACAGCATCGCCGACGCGGCGAAGAAGGACGGCGCTGGCGTGCAGATCGAGGATGCCGGCAACGACGTCGGCAAGCAGCTTAGCCAGGTGCAGAACATGATCGCGCAGAAGGTCGACGCGATCATCGTGAATCCGGTCGACACCGACGCGACGCCGAAGATCACGAAGATGGTCACCGCGGCGAAGATTCCGCTCGTCTACGTGAACCGCAAGCCGGTCGATTTCGACAAGCTGCCGGCCGGCGTCGCGGTGGTCGCGTCGGACGAGAAGCAGTCGGGCACGCTGCAGGCCCGCGAGGTGTGCAAGCTGCTCGGCGGCAAGGGCGACATCCTGGTGCTGATGGGCGAGCTGTCCAACGAGTCGGCGCGCGCGCGGACCCAGGACATCCAGGACGTGATCGCATCGAAGGATTGTTCCGGCATGAAGATCGTCGACAAGCGCGAAGGCAAGTGGAGCCGCACGCAGGGCCAGGACATCACGATGAACTGGCTCAGCTCCGGCACCCGGTTCGACGCGATCGTCTCGAACAACGACGAAATGGCGATCGGCGCGATCAACGCGCTGAAGGCCGCGCGCAAGTGGACGCCGAAGACGATCGTCGCGGGCATCGACGCGACGCCCGACGGGCTCGCGTCGATGAAGAGCGGCGACCTGAAGGTGTCCGTGTTCCAGAATGCGGCAGGGCAGGGTTCGCAGGCGGTCGACGCGGCGCTCAAGCTCGCGAAGAAGCAGAACGTGGACCGCTTCGTGAACGTGCCGTTCGAGCTCGTCACGCCCGACAACATGAGCAAGTACGCGAAGCACTGACCGGCCATCCGTCGCAGCGCGGGCCGGCGGCAACGCGGCCCGCGCGCGACATTCGAGGAACGTCCATGTCCACAGCCAAGATGATGGCCCGGCCGATGTCCAGCGAGGACGCGCCGTCCGGTGCGTCCACTTCGTCCGCCTCGTCTGCCCCGATCGCTTCGGACTGCCTGCTGGAAGTCCGCGGCGTGGGCAAATCCTTTCCCGGCGTCGTCGCGCTCGACGGCGTGCAGTTCCGCGTGCGGCGCGGCACCGTTCATGCGCTGATGGGCGAGAACGGCGCCGGCAAGTCGACGCTGATGAAGATCATCGCCGGCGTCTATACGCCGGACAAGGGCGAGATCCGCCTGAATGGCGAGCCCGTCACGCTGAACGGCCCGCTCGACGCGCTCGACCGCGGCATCGCGATGATCCACCAGGAACTCAACCTGATGCCGTACATGACGGTCGCGGAGAACATCTGGATCCGCCGCGAACCGAAGAACCGCTTCGGCCTGATCGACCATGCGGCGCTGCGCCGGCAGACCGCGGCGCTGTTCGAGCGCCTGTCGATCGATGTCGATCCGGACGCCGAGGTGCGCACGCTGACGGTCGCGAGCCGCCAGATGGTCGAGATCGCGAAGGCCGTGTCGTTCGACTCGGACGTGCTGATCATGGACGAGCCGACGTCGGCGCTGACCGACAAGGAAGTCGTCCACCTGTTCCGCATCATTCGGCAACTGCGCGAGCAGGGCAAGGGCATCGTCTACATCACGCACAAGATGAACGAGCTGTTCGAGATCGCCGACGAGTTCTCGGTGTTCCGCGACGGCAAGTACATCGGCACGCATGCGTCCAGCGACGTCACGCGCGACGACATCATCCGCATGATGGTCGGGCGCGAGATCACGCAGATGTTCCCGAAGGAGGCGGTGCCGATCGGCGACGTCGTGCTGTCGGTGAAGAACCTCTGCGTCGACGGCGTGTTCCGCGACGTGAGCTTCGATTTGCGCGCGGGCGAAATTCTCGGCGTCGCGGGCCTCGTCGGCTCCGGGCGCTCGAACGTCGCGGAGGCGCTGTTCGGCGTCGTGCCGGCTACCTCCGGCGAGCTCCGCATCGACGGCAAGCCGGTACGGATCGCATCGCCCGCGCAGGCAATGAAGCTCGGGATGGCGTTCCTGACCGAGGACCGCAAGGACACGGGCTGCTTCCTGAACCTCGACCTGCTCGCGAACATGGAAGCGGCGGTGCTGAAGAACCGCTACGTGAAGCTCAACTTCGTGCAGCACGCGCAGTTGAAGCGCGACTGCGAAGCGATGAGCAGGATGCTGCGGGTGAAGACGCCCGGGCTGCACGAGGAAATCCAGAACCTGTCGGGCGGCAACCAGCAGAAGGTGCTGATCGGCCGCTGGCTGCTGACCCAGCCGCGCATCCTGATCCTCGACGAGCCGACGCGCGGCATCGACGTCGGCGCGAAGGCCGAGATCCACCGCCTCGTGAGCGCGCTGGCCGGCAAGGGCGTCGCGGTGCTGATGATCTCGTCGGAAATGCCGGAAGTGCTCGGCATGAGCGACCGGATCATGGTCATGCACGAAGGGCGGATGACCGGCATCGTCGAGCGCAAGGATGCCGACCAGGTGCGCATCATGGACCTGGCGTCGCAGTGAGCCGAATCAAGCATGGAGACAACTGAAATGGGCAACCTCAATTCGATCGCGGACGCACAGTCCATGACAGCCAAGACGCGGCGCGCCAAGTGGCCGCCTGAACTCAGCATCTTCCTCGTGCTGGTGGGCATCAGCCTGTTCTTCGAGGTGGCGGGCTGGATCATCGTCGGCCAGAGCTTCCTCTTCAACGCGGAACGGCTCGAGATCATCATCCTGCAGATGGCCGTGATCGGCATCATCGCGGTGGGCGTGAACCTCGTCATCATCACGAGCGGCATCGACCTGTCGTCCGGGTCGGTGGTCGCGGCGGCAGCGGTGGTGTCCGCGAGCCTCGCGCAGGTATCCGACTTCCCGCGCGCCGTGTTCCCGCACCTGACGGACCTGCCGGTGATCTGGCCGATCCTCGCCGGCGTGTGCGTCGGCCTGCTGGTCGGGCTGCTCAACGGTTCGCTGATCGCGTTCACGGGAATCCCGCCGTTCATCGCGACGCTCGGCACGATGGTGGCCGCGCGCGGCTTCGCGAAATGGTTCACCAACGGGATGCCGGTGTCGATGCTGACCGACCCGTTCGCGGCGATCGGCGCAGGCGCGAACCCCGTGATCATCTTCATCGTGATTGCGGCGATCTTCCACGTCGTGCTGCGCTACACGCGGTTCGGCAAGTACACGTACGCGATCGGCGCGAACCGCCAGGCGGCGGTCGTGTCGGGCATCAACGTGACCCGTCACCTGGTGTTCGTGTACGCGATCGCGGGCCTCTTGAGCGGCATCGCGGGCACCGTGACGGCGGCGCGCGCGATTTCCGGCCAGTCGGGAATGGGCGTGATGTACGAGCTCGACGCGATCGCGGCCGTCGTGATCGGCGGCACGTCGCTGTCGGGCGGCCTCGGGCGCGTGACGGGCACCGTGATCGGCGTGCTGATCCTCGGCGTGATGACGTCGGGCTTCACGTTCATCCGCATCGACGCGTATTACCAGGAGATGGTCAAGGGCGCGATCATCGTCGCGGCCGTGATCGCCGACCAATATCGCAACAAGAAGTCGCGCCGCTGACCCGAAATCAACATCGAACGGACGGCACGGCCGAACGAGGCCGGCCGCCGGTCAATCGAATCACTTGAGTCACTTCAAGGAAACGCCATGAAGATTGCTCTGGATCCCTACATGATCCGACACGTGCCGATCGACCAGCTGCCGCGCGCGGTGGCCGAGCTCGGCTACGACCAGATCGAGCTGTCGCCGCGCAGCGACTTCCTCGACTGGTGGGTGATGCCCCGCGCGACGCGCGAACGCATGACGGCGTTCAAGCACGCGCTGCGCGCGAGCGGCGTCGGTCTCGCGTCGCTGCAGCCGATGTACCGCTGGGCGAGCCCGTTCGACGACGAACGGCAATGGGCCGTGCGCTGCTGGAAGAAGGCGATCGAGGTCGCCGTCGAGATGGAATGCCGGCTGATGGTGTCCGAGTTCGGCCGCGGCGCGTCGCCGGAGCGCTCGGTCGGCGAGCGGCCGGGCGCGAACCCGAAGGAGATGTGCGAAGCCGCGTGGTTCCGCTCGATGGACGAGCTGCTGCCGATCCTCGAGCGCGAAGGCATCACGCTGTCGGTCGAGCCGCACCCCGAGGACTGGATCGAGCAGCTCCAGCCGGCCGTCGACATCGTCACGAACATCGGTTCGTCCGCGCTGAAGGTTTCGTATATCGCGCCGCATACGTTCTATTACGGCGACGACATGGCCGCGATGATCCGCGAGGCCGCGCCGGTGCTCGCGCACGTGCGCGTCGCCGATACGTTCGACCACAAGAAGAGCAGCCAGCTCCGCTACATCGTCAATCCGCCGGGCTCGAACCAGATCCGCGTGCACCAGCATCTGGACATCGGGCAGGGCGAGATCGACTGGGACGTGTTCTTCCGCACGCTCGGCGAGGCCGGCTTCGACGGCGTGATGTCGTCGTGCGTGTTCGCGTGGGAAGAGCGCGCGGAAGCGTCGTCACGCTTCATGCGCGAGGAAATGCAGCGTTACGTCGACCGGTACTTCCGTGCCGCGGCGCGCTGAAATCGCCGGCGCGGTCCTGCCGGCGGCAAGCATCGACGGCCCGCGCGACGCGCGGGTCTGACAACGTGGAGACAAACATGACTTTGCAAATCGGCGTGATCGGCTGCGGCGCGATCGGCCAGGATCACATCCGCAGGCTGACCCGCACGCTGTCGGGCGCGAAGGTGGTCGCGGTAACCGACATCGACCCGCGGCACGCGCACGACGCGGTGACGAAATACGGGCTGTCGGCCGAGGTGTACGGCGACGGGCACCAGGTGATCGATGCGGCGGACGTGCAGGCGGTGCTGGTCACGTCGTGGGGTCCGACGCACGAGGCGTTCGTGCTGAAGGCGATCGCGCGCGGCAAGCCGGTGTTCTGCGAGAAACCGCTCGCGACCACGGCCGAAGGCTGCCTGCGGATCGTCGAGGCCGAACGGGCGCACGGCCGCCGGCTCGTGCAGGTCGGTTTCATGCGCCCGTACGACGAAGGCTACCGGGCGCTGAAGCAGGTGATCGCGAGCGGTACGATCGGCGCGCCGCTGATGCTGCATTGCGCGCATCGCAACCAGTCGGTCGGCGACCGCTACACGACGGACATGGCGATCACCGATACGCTGATCCACGAGCTCGACGTGCTGCGCTGGCTGCTCGACGACGACTACGTGAGCGCGCAGGTCGTGTATCCGAAGAAGACCCGCCACGCATCGGCCCATCTCGCCGATCCGCAGATCGTGCTGCTGGAAACGGCGGCTGGCGTGCGCATCGACGTGGAGATCTTCGTCAACTGCCAGTATGGCTACGACATCCAGTGCGAAGTGGTGGGCGAGGACGGCATCGCGAAGCTGCCCGATCCGCCCGCGGTCTCGATGAAGCACGCGGCCCGGCATGCGACGGCGATCATGACCGACTGGAAGGAGCGCTTCATCGCGTCCTACGACGTCGAGCTGCAGGCGTTCATCGACGGCGTGCGGCAGGGGGTGCTGACGGGGCCGACCGCATGGGACGGCTATGCAGCCGCGGTGGCCGCGGACGCATGCGTGCGTGCGCAGCAAAGCGGCGCGGTGGAGCGCATCGCGATGGCGGCGCGTCCGGCGTTCTATCAGGCGTGACGGCGGAACGGACATGAAACGACCCCCACGATCACTTTGTTCGCTGCCCCCCGAGGGGGCGGTCAGCCGTCCACGGCCGGCTTTGCAAAGCCGGCCGGCTACGCAGGCGCAGAGCGGTGCTCTGCGAATTCCCTGCTACGCCCTTGGGGCGGCCCGGCGGAGACTGACATGACAATGAAAATTGGTTGCGCGCCGTGCTGCTGGGGCGTCGACGACGTGAACAACCCGCATCTGCCGTCGTGGCGGCACGTGCTGTCCGAGGCATCCGAAGCCGGGTACTCGGGCATCGAGCTCGGCCCGTACGGCTACATCCCGCTGGAGCCGGACGTCGTCCGCGCGGAGCTGGACCTGCGCCGCCTGAGCATCACGGCCGGCACGATCTTCGACGATCTCGTGTCGCCGGAGAACCTGCCGAGCCTGTTGCGCCAGACGCGCGAGATCTGCGCGCTGATCAAGCAGTTGCCGCAACAGCCGACCCAGGACGGGCAGCGCTACGCGGCGCCGTACCTCGTCGTGATGGACTGGGGACACCCGGAGCGCGATTACGCGGCCGGCCATTCCGAGCGCGCGCCGCGCCTGTCGGCCGAACGCTGGGCGGGCATGGTCGCGCATATCCGCCAGATCGCCGAGATCGCGCGCGACGAGTTCGGCGTGCGCGCGGTCATCCATCCGCACGCGGGCGGCCATATCGAATTCGCGGACGAAATCGACCGGATCGTGGCCGACATTCCGGCCGAGACGGCCGGCCTGTGTCTCGACACCGGCCATCTCTACTACTCGGGCATGGATCCGGAAACGTGGCTGCGCCGGCATGCCGAACGTCTCGACTACGTCCATTTCAAGGACATCGACGCGACGACCTACGACGCGGTGATGGGCGAGCACATCGCGTTCTTCGCCGCGTGCGCGCGCGGCGTGATGTGCCCGATCGGCAAGGGCGTGCTCGACTACCCGGCCATCAAGCGCACGCTCGACGACATCGGCTACGCGGGCTACATCACGATCGAGCAGGAGCGCGATCCGCGCAACGCAGGCACCAGCCTGCGCGACGTCGCGGCGAGCCGCGCCTTCCTCGCGTCGGCGGGATTCGCCTGAACAGGCCTGATCAAATCACAAGGATCGCAAGGATCACAAGGAACGCAATCATCATGATCGACGGACAGATTTTGCTTGGACACTCGATTCCCTGGGGCATGGTCGGCGGCGGTCTGGGCAGCCAGATCGGCTACAGCCACCGCTCGGCCGCATTGCGCGACGGCAGCTTCCAGCTCGTCGCCGGCGCGTTCGACATCGATCCGGCGCGCGGCCGCCAGTTCGGCGTGAAGCTCGGCGTGGCCGCCGAGCGCTGCTATGCGGACTACCGGACGATGTTCGAGGTCGAGGCGAGCCGCCCGGACGGCATCCGCGCGGTGTCGATCGCGACGCCGAACAATACGCATTTCGAAATTTGCCGGGCCGCGCTGAACGCGGGGCTGCACGTGGTCTGCGAGAAGCCGCTGTGCTTCACGACCGCCGAGGCGGAGGAGCTGCAGCGCCTGGCGGCCGAGAAGAACAAGATCGTCGGCGTCGCGTACGGCTATTCGGGACACCAGATGATCGAGCAGGCGCGCGAGATGATCGCGCGCGGCGATCTCGGCGAGATCCGCATCGTGCAGATGCAGTTTGCGCACGGCTTCCACAGCGAGGGCGTCGAGGCCGCGAGCCCGGCCGCCCGCTGGCGCGTGGATCCGAAATTCGCGGGCCCGAGCTACGTGCTCGGCGATATCGGCACGCACCCGCTGTACATCTCCGAAGTAATGGTGCCGGACCTGAAGATCAAGCGGCTGATGTGCTCGCGGCAGAGCTTCGTGAAGAGTCGCGCGCCGCTCGAGGACAACGCGTTCACGATCATGGAGTACGACAGCGGCGCGATCGGCTACGTGTGGTCGAGCGCGGTAAACGCGGGCTCGATGCACGGCCAGAAAGTGCGCGTGATCGGCTCGAAGGCGAGCGTCGAATGGTGGGACGAGCATCCGAACCAGTTGCGCTATGAAGTCCAGGGGCAGCCTGCGCAGGTTCTCGATCGCGGGATGGGCTACCTGCATCCGCATGCGCTGCGCGACGACCGGATCGGCGCGGGGCACCCGGAAGGCCTGTTCGAAGCGTGGTCGAACCTGTACTCGCGGTTCGCGCTCGCGATGGACGCGACCGACCGGCGCGACGAGCAGACGCTGAAGGGGATCCGCTATCCGGACGTCCATGCGGGCGTCGAAGGGGTGCGCTGGGTCGAGAACTGCGTGCGCTCCGCGGACGGCGGCGGCGTCTGGGTCGACTATCGCTGAGCGCGAGCATCGCGTGCCGGCGCGACGGTTGCGTATCCTGACGTATGACGACTGGTCGCGCCGCGACCGATGTGCATTGGTAGACGCCCTAATATTGTCGGCGCAGGACGGCCGTTGGAAAATATTTTCCAATCGTGTCGTGCCGCGCTGGCAACGGTGAAACGGTGATCGAGCGCGTGGACGCGGCGACGTTGTCTGCGCAACGGGTTTAGAATCGCCCACCACGCATGTGTCCAGGTGAGCCCCGGGCCGGATCCTCCGCCGCAGGAGGCGAGTGCCGGGACTGTCAACTTCGTGCCATCCGATGAGTCCATCCCAGAAACCTCCCGCCACCGTCGAGCAGTTCCTGCAGCGTCTGACGCAGGAGTACGACGGGCTGAGCAATCGCCTCAAGGTGATCGCCCGTCACGTCGAGACGCAGCGGGACCAGCTTGGCCTCGAAGGCATCCAGTCGCTCGCCGAGCAGTGCGGCGTGCAGCCGTCCGCGGTGGTGCGCTTCGCGAAGCATTTCGGCTTCTCGGGTTTTTCCGAGATGCAGCGGCTGTTCCGCGACGGGCTTGCGCAGCAGATCGCGCCGGGTCGCGCGTACAACCTGCGCCTGCGCGACGTGATCGAATCGGGCTCGGCGAGCCTGCAGCCCGAGCAGATCGTCGACGAGTTCATCAAGGGCAGCATTGCCGGCATGCAGCAGCTGCGCCAGACGCTGGATCCGCAAGCGTTCGCGCAGGCCGTCGACATGCTCGCCGATACCCAGGCGATCTGGATCGCCGGCTCCCGGCGCGCGTTTCCGATCGCCGTGTACCTGGACTACGCGCTGCAGCACACCGACAAGCGCGTCGGCCTGTTCAGCGCGCTGGGCAGCATGCAGCTCGGGCAGATCCGCTCGGTGCGGGCCGGCGACGTGCTGATCGCGATTTCGTTCATGCCGTATGCGGAAGAGACGGTGCAGGTCGCGCAGCAGGCCGCGCAGCGCGGCGCGCGCGTGATCGCGATCACCGACAGCCGCATGAGCCCGCTCGCGCGCGACGCCGAAGCGACGCTGCTCGTGCAGGACAGCGCGACATTCGGTTTTCGCGCGCTGACGGCGACGATGGGCCTCGCGCAGAGCCTGTTCGTCGCGCTGGCCTATCGGCTCGAGCTGTCCTATCTGCCGACGACGCCCGACGGCTCGCGCGATACCAAGGCGACGACCTGACGGTTCGCGCCGGCCGGGGTCCGGCAGGCGCGGCAGACGCGGCGGGGCTGCGGTAAAATTGCCGTTTCCTCCAGCGCCGCATGCGGCGCGTCTTTCGAAGGTCGACAGCCGATGCAGATTCACAAGGAAGTGGACGCGCGCGGGCTCAATTGCCCGCTGCCGATTCTGCGCGCGAAGAAAGCGCTTGCGGACATGGAAAGCGGGCAGATTCTGAAGGTGCTCGCGACCGATCCCGGCTCGCAGCGCGATTTCGCCGCATTCGCGAAACAGACGGGCAACGAGATCGTCGAATCGTCGACGCAGGACAAGACCTTCGTGTTCCTGATGCGCCGCCGCTGACGGCGGTCGCGTTGCGCCGTGTCCCGCGGCGCACCCCGGCGCGTGCGTCGCCCGGTTCCGTGCCGCCGCGCCTCGGATTTCTGACAATCCTTAAACCTCGCTTCGCCGCCGGCTGCGTATACTGACCCGGCCGGTCGTCCGCGCTCGACGCACGCGCCGGCCACGGTACGTCGATTCGAGGCGGGCACGGGGGCCCTGCCTGACGCTGCCGTCGTACAACGGGGAAAGGACATGTCCTTCAGACCAGGGACCATTCGCAGTCCGTCCGCAGCGAATCGCACCGCGCATGCACGCGCATCGGGGTCGAGCCCGGGGTTGAGCCGTGTCGAGCTCGACCCGCAACGGGATCGTCACGCGCGCGCCGCGCTGGAAGCCTATGCTGATTCTGCCGCGGCGGACATGCCGTGGCTCGCCGAATGGCTGCGCGAAGCCGCACCGGACGGGGAGCCGGGCCTCACGCATTGCGGGGCCACCGTCGAACGCGTGTTCGACCTGGCCCATGCGTGGGCGGCGAGTCAGCCCGACTACGCCGCTGCTGCGTGGGAACGGGTGCGCGGCCAGCTGCAGCGGGTGCTGCGGCAACCCGCGCCGGCCGGCGATCTGCACGCGTGGGCCGAGCCCGCCGAATAGGCGTGCCGGCAGCGCTGCAAGAAGGATTATTCGAAGAAAGGACCGTAGTCCGCGCAAATCCTTGGCGAATTTCATACTACTATGGTGAAATCGCCGGTTCGTCCGTGCCCCGTTTTTGAGATATATGCCGGGACCGTCCGCATGCGCGTCGCGCTTGCGGGTGTAGACGCAGGTTGCCGGCCGGCAGTACCGATGCAGGTGCGTGTGTCGTGCAAGGTGCACGGCGGTGTGCGAGCGGCTGAACTGGACGACTGGATTTCGTTTTGCGGGGTGCTATGAGAATTGCTGTACTGGATGACGATCCGGCCCAGACGGACTTCGTCAGTCAAACGCTGACGGCCGCGGGCCATACGTGCTACGCCTTCAAGGAAGGCAAGGCGCTGAAGAAGCGTTTGCAACGCGAAACGTTCGATCTGCTCGTGCTCGACTGGAACGTGCCCGACATGTCCGGCGAGGAAGTGCTGAAGTGGGTGCGCGCGAATCAGACCGAGCACAGCCTGCCGATCATCTTCATGACGAGCCGCGACGACGAAGCGGGGATCACGCAGATCCTCAACGCCGGCGCGGACGACTACGTCGTCAAGCCTGTGTCGGGCCCGATCCTGCGCGCGCGCATCGGCTCGCTGCTGCGCCGCGCGTATCCGGTCAATGCCGAGGCGACGGTGCGCGAATTCGACCAGTTCCGCTTCGACGTCAACCTGAAGCAGGCGTACGTCGGCGACAAGCCGGTGAGCCTCACGCAGAAGGAATTCGAGCTCGCGCTGCTGCTGTTCCAGCATCTCGACCGGCCGCTGTCGCGCGCGCACATTCTCGATCTCGTGTGGAAGCAGGCCACCGACATTCCATCGCGCACGATGGATACGCACATCTCGATGCTGCGCACGAAGCTCGGCCTGCGGCCGGAGAACGGCTATCGACTCGCGCCGATCTACGGCTACGGCTACCGGCTCGAACGGGTCGGCCAGGGAGAACCGGAGTGACCATGTCGATCACGCAACGCGGATGGCGCGCGGCGGGGCTGCGGGCGGCGTGCGTGCTCGCCGCCGCGTTCGCGGTCCTGCAGGCGGTCGCGGCGCCGCCGGCCGGCGCCGCCGCGGGCAAGACGGTCACCTACCTGACGCGCGGGGGCGACACGCTGTACGACGTCGCCGCGCGCTACCTGCAGGGGCCGGACGACTGGCAGATTCTCCAGCAGCTGAACGGCGTGCCGGCGCCGAAGCGCCTGCAGCCGGGCGTCGCGCTGAAGCTCCCGGTCGCGCGGCTGCGCAAGGAGCGGCTGAGCGCGCGCGTGGTGGCCGTGCAGGGGCCGGCCGAGCGCGCATCGGGCGACGCTTTCGTGCCGCTTGCGGCCGATGCGACGCTGACCGAAGGCGACCGTGTGCGCACCGGCGCGAACGGTTTCGTCACGCTCGAGCTGGCCGACGGCACGCACATGAGCCTGCCGCCCGACAGCCAGCTCGACCTGAAGACGTTGCGCCGCACCGTGCTGACGGGCACGCTCGACCGCGAGTTCGAGCTGTCGCGCGGCTCGGTCGAAAGCGAGGTCACTCATCTGAAGAAACGCGACGACCGCTTCCAGATCCGCTCGCCGTCGGTCGTGGCCGGCGTGCGCGGCACGCGCTTCCGCGTCAACTACGATACGGCCGGCAACGCGACGACGCGTGTCGAGGTGCTCGACGGCGCGGTGGGCGTCGCGGGCAACCGGCGTCCGGCGGATACGACGCTCGTGCATGCGAACTACGGCAGCGTCGCGACGTCGTCCGGCTCGGTCGGCGCGCCCGTCCAGCTGTTGCCGCCGCCGGCGCTCGAGCATCCCGACGCGGTGCAGGACGAGCCGGACGTCGCGTTCGATCTCGCGCCGCTTCCGCGCGCGCTTGCGTACCGCGTGCAGCTCGCGCACGACGCCGGGCTGCTCGACCTGTTCAGCGAGGCGCGCATCGACACGCCGCACGCGGTGTTCCACGGCGTGCCGAACGGCAACTATTTCGTGCGGATCGCCGCGATCGACGACAACGGCCTCCAGGGCTTGCCGCGTACCTACGCGTTCGAACGGCGCCAGATGGGTCTCGATGCGAGCGCCGGTCCCGGCGAGGGCGGCTACGTGTTCCGCTGGTCGCCGAACGGCGCGGGCGCGAGCGCGCGCTACCGGTTCGTGCTGTCGAAGTCGAAGGACCTGAGCGCCCCGGTCGTCGACCAGGTCGGCCTGCAGGCGCACACGATCACGGTCGCGCATCTGCCGCCCGGCGATTATTTCTGGGCGGTGACCGTCGAGGAATTCGACGGCGGCAAGTTCTACGAGAAGACGAGTCCGGTCAGCGCGTTCACGCTGTCGCGCTGACACGCGGCGCATGAAACCCGAATCCGTGTCCCCGCGGCGGCGGCTTGGCCGCCGCTTCCTGATCGAATGGATCGCGATCGGCTGTCTCGGGGTCGCGGTGATCCTGTCGAGCGCGCTCGGCCGCGTGGCGGCGAGCGTCGACGGGCTGATCTACGATCGGCTCCTGATGCTGCGCAGCCTGCCGCTGTCGCCCGACATCGTCGTCGTCGACATCGACAACCCGAGCGTCCAGGCGCTCGGCCGCTGGCCGTGGCCGCGCAGCGTGCATGCGCGGCTGCTCGACACGCTCGCGCGTGCCCAGCCGGCCGCCGTCGTCTACGACGTGCTGTTCACGGAGCCGTCGCCGGACGACCGCACCTTCGCGGACGGGCTCGGCCGCGTGCCGACCTTCCTGCCGATCCTGCTGAGCCCGGAGCGTCCGGACGGCACGCGCAGCGTCGATCCGCCGGTGCCCGCGCTCGCTGCGCGTGCGGCGGGCCTCGGCCACATCAATCTCGAAGTCGACCCGGACGGCATCGTGCGCAGCGTCTCGCTGTTCGAAAGCGACGGCCGCGTGCGCTGGCCGCAGCTGACGGTGCCCGTGTTCGAATCGATCGCGGCCGGCAAGCTGCATCCGGCGGGCGGCGCACCGGACGCGCGCACGCACGACCTCGCGCGCGACGCGAGCGGCGAGGGCCGCTACCTGATCCCGTTCAACCGCAATACGCCGGCCTATCCGACGCTGTCGTTCGACGACGTGCTCGAAGGGCACGTGAAGCCGGACGCGCTGCGCGGCAAGATCGTCGTCGTCGGCGTGACGGCGTCGGGCCTGTACGACCGGTTCGCGACCCCCGTTTCCGGCGACTTCGGCCCGCTCGCGGGGGTCTACATCCACGCGAGCGTGCTCGACATGCTGATGACCGGCCGCGCGATTTCGCCGGTGTCGCGCGCGGGGCTGTTTGCCGTGTCGCTGCTGCCGCTTGCGGTGCTGCTTGCGGGCTTCCTGATGCTGTCGCCGTGGCGCGCGCTGCTGCTGACGCTGAGTCTCGCGGGGTTGTCCGTGATCGCGAGCGCGGCGCTGCTGTACGAAGCGCGGCTGTGGCTGTCGCCCGCGCCCGCGATCTTCGGGCTGATCGCCGTGTATCCGATCTGGAACTGGCGCCGGCTCGAGATGACGATGTCGTACCTGCGCCGCGAACTGCAGCGGCTCGCGGACGAGCCGCACCTGCTGCCGGAGGCGCCGGGCACGCGCAGCGTCGGCGGCGACGTGCTCGAACGGCAGATGGCGCTGATGGCGCAGGCGGCGCAGCGCGTGCAGGACATGAAGCGCTTCGTGTGGGACAGCCTCGACAGCATGCCCGAGCCGATCTTCGTCACCGACCTCGCCGGCACCGTGCTGATCGCGAACCACGCGGCGAAACGGTATGGGTCGCGGCTCGCGCTGTCGCTGCCGGAAGGGCGCCCGCTGCGCAGCGCGCTCGGCGAGCTGACGTTCGTCAAGACCGTCGAAGGCAATGCCGAGCACGACGCGGAGATCCGCCAGCACTGGCCGGCCGCGCTCGACCCGACGCTCGAGGCGGAAAACGACGCGATGGCGCGCGGCATCGAGGTGCGCGATCGCGACGGCCTCGATCATCTGCTACGCTACGCGCCGTGTACGAACGCGCAGGGCCACGTGACGGGCTGGATCGCCGGCCTCGTCGACGTGACCGAACTGCATGCGGCCGAACGCCAGCGCGAGGAGGCGCTGCACCTGCTGTCGCACGACATGCGTTCGCCGCAGTCGTCGATACTCGCGCTCGTCGAAATCGAGCGGCAGCGCGTCGAATCCGATGCGATGCGCGGGCTGCTCGCGCGCATCGAGCGCTATGCGCACCGCGCGCTGTCGCTTGCCGACGAGTTCGTGCAGCTCGCGCGGGCGGAATCGCAGGCGTACCAGCTCGAGGCGACGAGTTTTGTCGACGTGCTGATCGACGCGTGCGACGAGGTATGGCCGCAGGCGCAGGCGAAGCGCATCCGCATCGATACCGACGTCGGTGCCGAAATGAGCTGGGTGCGCGCGGACCGTTCGCTGATCACGCGCGCGTTCGTGAACCTGCTGAACAACGCGGTCAAGTACAGTCCGGCCGATACGGTGATCTCGTGTACGCTCGCGGTCGAGCACGCGTCGAAGCGGATGTTCTGTACGATTCGCGATCAGGGGTACGGCATTTCGCCGGAAGATCAGCGGCATCTGTTTGAGCGTTTCAAGCGGTTCCATGCCGGCGAGCGGCCCGAGATTTCCGGGTCGGGGCTCGGCATGGCATTCGTGAAGACGGTCGTCACGCGCCACGGCGGCAGCGTGTCGGTCGACAGCGAAGTGGGCGTCGGCACCGTGGTGACGGTGGCGCTGCCCGCGATCGACGAGCCGCCGGCCTGACAGGGCCGGGTGCGGCGGCAAGCATTTGGGGAAAGTCATGAAAATCGAATGGACGGCGGCCGTGCTCGCGGCGGCGCTGTTGACGGGCTGCGCCGGCATGACGGCCGGCGTGAGCGCGGTCGGGCAGCCGGACGTGTTCGCGTCGGGCGCGCCCGGCTACGGGTTTGTGCGCTCCGATGCGCAGGCGGACGATGCGGAATACCGGCAGATCGAGACGCTCGTGCACGACGAGCTCGCGCACCGCGGGTTCGACGCGCAGCCGCTCAAGGATGCACGCTACCGGCTGTCGATCGCCTATGCGACGCAGGCTGCCGCGATCGCGGCGACGGCCGAGCAGTGTGGCGGCGCGAGCAGCGCGTGCGTCGCGGTCGACGGGCCGGCGCCGTTCGGGCTGCCGTTCGCCGGCAAGGTCTATCGCCACGTGCTGACGCTGCGTTTCGTCGACGCGAAGTCGGGCGCGGATGTCTACCGCGTGTCGGCGGCGCTGCGCGACCGCGAGCCGGGTACGCAGCAGGCGGCGCCGGCGCTCGTGAAGAGCGCGCTCGCGAAGCTGCCGTTCGAGACGGGCGAGGGCTGGCTCGTGAAGACGAAAAAAGACGGCGCGGGCGGGATGCCGGGCGTCGTCTCGGTGAAGCCGGCCGCCGCGCACTGAGCGAGGCGGCGCTGCCGGGGCCCGCGGTGCCGCGGGCCCCGGCAGTCGCTATCGCAATCAGGCAGCGGGCGTGTCGCCGCCGCGCGTACGCAGGTATTCCTCGAATTCCGTCGCGACTTCGGGGTGGCGCAGCGCGAATTCGACGGTGGCCTTCAGGTAGCCGAGCTTGCTGCCGCAGTCGTAGCGCGTGCCCTGGTACTTGTAGGCCAGCACCTGCTCGTCGGCGAGCAGCGCCTGGATCGCGTCCGTCAGCTGCAGTTCGCCGCCCGCGCCCGGCTTCAGCGCGCGCAGGTGCTCGAAGATCCGCGGCTTCAGCACGTAGCGGCCGACCACGCCGAGGTTCGACGGCGCGACTTCGGGCGCCGGCTTCTCGACGATCGCCGACATCTTGATGATCGACTCTTCCCACTCCTTGCCGTCGACGATGCCGTACGACTTCGTGTCCGACGGCGGGATCTCTTCGACGCCGATCACCGAGCTGTGATAGTGGTCGAACACGTCGACCATCTGCTTCATCACGGGCGGGGTGCCGTCCAGCAGGTCGTCCGCGAGAATCACCGCGAACGGGTTGTCCGCGACGAGTTTCTCCGCGCACAGCACCGCGTGGCCGAGGCCGAGCGCTTCCGGCTGGCGCACGTAGAAGCAGTCGACGTGACTCGGCTTGATGCTGCGCACCAGCTCGAGCAGCTTTTCCTTGCCGCGTGCCTCGAGCTCTGCCTCGATCTCGTATGACTTGTCGAAATGGTCCTCGATCGCGCGCTTGCTACGCCCGGTGACGAAGATCATTTCCGTGATGCCCGCGGCGATCGCTTCCTCGACTGCATACTGGATCAGAGGCTTGTCGACAACGGGCAGCATTTCCTTCGGGCTGGCCTTCGTCGCGGGCAGGAAGCGCGTGCCGAGGCCTGCAACCGGGAAGACTGCCTTGGTGACTTTCAACATGATCGAACCTTTGCTCCTCTAATCGACTCGTCTATCGGGACTATGGTCATTCGCGCATTATAGTGAACGCAAATGACCTTACCGTTTGTTACGCGGGCAGCCGTTCGAGCTGGGCGCTGAGTTTCGCCAGCGTGCTCTGGAATTCGGCGAGCCGTTTCTGCTCCTGCTCGACCACCGCGGGCGGCGCTTTCGCGACGAACGCCTCGTTGCCGAGCTTCGCGTTGCACTTCACGATCTCGCCCGTCAGGCGCGCGACTTCCTTCGACAGGCGCTCGCGTTCGGCCGCAACGTCGATTTCCACCTTCAGCACGAGCTTGTTCTGGCCGACGATCGCGATCGGCGCGCCATGCGCTTCCTTGTCGAGCGCGGCTTCGTCGGCGAGGATCTGCACGTCGGACAGGCGGGCGAGGGCCTGCACGTACGGCGCGAATGCACGCAGGCGATCGGCTTCGCCCGCTGCGAGCAGCGGCACCTTCGTCGCCGGCGACAGGTTCATCTCGCCGCGCAGGTTGCGGCATGCGTCGATGATCGCCTTCAGGTCGGCCGCCCATTGTTCGGACGCCTCGTCGATCTTCTTCAGGTCGGCGACCGGGTACGCCTGCGTCATCAGCGACGCTTCGCCCTCGGCCTTGCCTTGCGGATAACGGCCCGCGAGCGGCGCGACCTTCTGCCACAGCGCTTCGGTGATGAACGGGATGACCGGGTGCGCGAGGCGCAGCACCGTTTCCAGCACGCGCAGCAGCGTGCGGCGCGTCGCGCGCTGCTGCTCGGGCGTGCCGTTCTGGATCTGCACCTTCGCGAGTTCGAGGTACCAGTCGCAGTATTCGTCCCAGACGAACTTGTAGATGCTGGTCGCGATGTTGTCGAAGCGGTAGTCGGCAAAGCCCTTCGCGATGTCGGCCTCGGTGCGCTGCAACAGCGACACGATCCAGCGGTCGGCGGCGGAGAAGTCGAGGTAGCCGCCCGGGCCGCAGTCGCCCGCGCCGCAGGCTTCCGGCTTGTCGAGCCCGCAGTCGTGGCCTTCGCAGTTCATCAGTACGAAGCGCGTCGCGTTCCACAGCTTGTTGCAGAAGTTGCGGTAGCCTTCGCAGCGCGCGAGGTCGAAGTTCACGTTGCGGCCGAGCGTCGCCATCGACGCCATCGTGAAGCGCAGCGCGTCGGTGCCGAACGCGGCGATGCCGTCCGGGAATTCCTTGCGGGTCTTCTTCTCGATCGTCGCGGCCTGCTTCGGGTTCATCAGGCCCGTCGTGCGCTTCGCAACGAGCGCCTCGAGGTCGATGCCGTCGACGATGTCGATCGGGTCGAGCGTGTTGCCCTTGCTCTTCGACATCTTCTGGCCTTCCGCATCGCGCACGAGCCCGTGCACGTACACGGTGTGGAACGGCACCTTGCCCGTGAAGTGGGTCGTCATCATCACCATCCGGGCGACCCAGAAGAAGATGATGTCGAAGCCCGTGACGAGCACCGACGACGGCAGGAAGTGCGCGAGCTCCGGCGTCTCGTTCGGCCAGCCGAGCGACGAGAACGGCACGAGCGCCGACGAGAACCACGTGTCGAGCACGTCCTCGTCACGCCTGAGCGCGCCCGTGTAGCCGTTCGCGGCGGCCTGCGCGCGCGCTTCTTCCTCGTTGCGCGCGACGAACACTTCGCCGCTTTCGCCGTACCACGCGGGGATCTGGTGGCCCCACCACAGCTGGCGCGAGATGCACCAGTCCTGGATGTTCTCGAGCCACTGGTAATAGGTGGTCGTCCAGTTTTCCGGCACGAACTTGATCTGGCCGCTGCGCACGGCGTCGAGCGACACGTCGGTGATCGACTTGCCCGGGTTGAACGTGCCTTCCGGCGCGGGCTTCGTCATCGCGACGAACCACTGGTCGGTCAGCATCGGCTCGATCACGACGCCCGTGCGGTCGCCGCGCGGCACCATCAGCTTGTGCGGCTTCACGGATTCGAGGAAGCCCTGCGCATCGAGGTCGGCGACGATCGCCTTGCGCGCGTCGAAGCGGTCGAGGCCGCGGTATTGCACGGGGCCGTTGTCGTTGATCTTCGCGTCGAGCGTCAGGATCTCGATCGGCGCGAGGTTGTGGCGCAGGCCGACCTGGTAGTCGTTGAAGTCGTGCGCGGGCGTGACCTTCACGACGCCGGTGCCGAACGCGAGGTCGACGTAGTCGTCGGCGATCACCGGGATCTCGCGGTCGGTCAGCGGCAGCTTCACGAACTGGCCGATCAGGTGCTTGTAGCGCTCGTCTTCCGGATGAACCATCACCGCGACGTCGCCGAGCATCGTCTCGGGACGGGTCGTCGCGACGGTCAGCGTGCCCGAGCCGTCGACGAGCGGGTAGCGGATGTGCCACAGGTGGCCGTTTTCCTCTTCGCTCGCGACCTCGAGATCCGACACGGCCGTCAGCAGCACCGGATCCCAGTTGACGAGGCGCTTGCCGCGGTAGATCAGGCCCTGTTCATAGAGCGTGACGAACACGTCGCGCACGGCGGCCGACATCTTGTCGTCCATCGTGAAGTATTCGCGCGACCAGTCGGGTGACGCGCCGAGGCGGCGCACCTGGCCCGTGATCGTCGAGCCGGACTGCTGCTTCCATTCCCACACGCGCTCGACGAACTTTTCGCGGCCGAGGTCGTGGCGCGACACGCCCTGCGCATCGAGCTGGCGCTCGACGACGATCTGGGTTGCGATCCCCGCGTGGTCGGTGCCCGGCACCCACAGCGTGTTTTCGCCGAGCATCCGGTGATAGCGGGTGAGGCCGTCCATGATCGTCTGGTTGAACGCGTGCCCCATGTGCAGCGTGCCCGTGACGTTCGGCGGCGGCAGCTGGATCGCGAAATCGGGGCGGCCCGGATCGAAGGCCGGGGCTGCGTAGCCGCGTTTTTCCCACTCGGGCCCCCATTGGGCTTCGATGGTGTGGGGTTCGAAACTCTTCGCCAGCGTGCTGTCGCTCATGGTCGGAAATCTGCTGAAAATTGCGTGAATTGGATACGTAAACTGGCAATTATAAATGGATGCGCATCGGCCGGTCACCGGCAGGCGCGCCGATGGGTCGCGCAGCGGCGGCGTCGGCAACGTGCGCGGCGGATTTATAATGGCGGGTCCGCATTCTTACGCTCGTCCGTTGCCACTCCATGCCCGATCTGCTCGCCAATCTCAACCCTGAACAATATGCGGCCGTCACGTTGCCGAACGAACCGGCGCTGATCCTCGCGGGGGCGGGCAGCGGCAAGACGCGGGTGCTGATCACGCGGATCGCGTGGCTGATCCGGCAGGGCTATGCGTCGCCCGCGACCGTGCTCGCCGTCACGTTCACGAACAAGGCCGCGCGCGAGATGATGGCGCGCCTGTCGGCGATGATGCCGATCGACACGCGCGGCATGTGGATCGGCACGTTCCACGGCCTGTGCAACCGGATGCTGCGCGCGCATTACCGCGACGCGGGCCTGCCGCAGACGTTCCAGATCCTCGACACGGCCGACCAGCTGTCGGCGATCAAGCGGCTGATGAAGGCCGCGAACATCGACGACGAGAAGTATCCGCCGAAGAACGTCCAGTACTTCATCAACAACGCGAAGGAGCAGGGGCTGCGGCCGGACAAGGTCGACGCGACCGACAGCTTCAACCGCAAGTTCGTCGAGATCTACCAGGCGTACGACCAGCAGTGCCAGCGCGAAGGCGTCGTCGACTTCCCCGAGCTGCTGCTGCGCTGCTACGAGCTGCTCGCGCACAACCCGCCGCTGCGCGCGCATTACCAGGCGCGCTTCAAGCACATCCTCGTCGACGAGTTCCAGGATACGAACAAGCTGCAGTACGCGTGGCTCAAGCTGCTCGCGGGCGGCCAGAACGCGATCTTCGCGGTCGGCGACGACGACCAGTCGATCTACGCGTTCCGCGGTGCGAACGTCGGCAACATGCGGGACTTCGAGGACGAGTTCCGCGTGCGCAACCTGATCAAGCTCGAGCAGAACTACCGGTCGCACGGCAACATCCTCGACGCGGCGAACCAGCTGATCTCGAACAACGCGCACCGGCTCGGCAAGAACCTGCGCACCGACGCCGGCCACGGCGAGCCCGTGCGCGTGTACGAGGCAACGACCGATTCGCAGGAGGCCGGCTGGATCGTCGAGGAGGTCCGCTCGCTGATCAATACCGGGATGGCGCGCAGCGAGGTCGCGATCCTGTACCGCAGCAACGCACAGTCGCGCGCGATCGAGCACACGCTGATGACCGCGGGCATTCCGTATCGCGTGTATGGCGGGCTGCGCTTCTTCGAGCGGCAGGAGGTCAAGCACGCGCTTGCGTACCTGCGCCTGATCGACAACCCGAGCGACGACACCGCGTTCGCGCGGGTCGTGAACTTCCCGGCGCGCGGCATCGGCGCGCGCTCGATCGAGCAGCTCGCCGACGCGGCGCGCCTGTACGGCTGCGCGATGGCCGCGGCGATTCCGTACGTGACGGGCAAGGCCGGCACGAGTCTCGGCGCGTTCGCGAACCTGATCGCGAAGATGCGTGCCGACACGCAGCAGATGAGCCTGCCCGAGACGGTCGAGTATGTCGTGCGCGCGAGCGGCCTCGCCGATTTCTACCAGGGCGAGCGCGAAGGCCAGGATCGCCTCGAGAACCTGCAGGAACTCGTCAACGCGGCAACGGCATTCGTCAGCGAGGAAGGCTACGGCCTCGACACGCCGGCCCGCTCGATCCCGTTGCGCGCCGGCGCGATCGCCGCGCCGGAAATTACCGCGGCGCCGGATGGCGCGGCGGCCGACGTGCTGGACCCGGCCGCGCTCGGCGATCCGTCACAGAACCCCGATACGATGACGCCGCTCGCGGGCTTCCTGTCGCACGCGTCGCTCGAGGCCGGCGACAACCAGGCGCAGGCCGGGCAGGACGCGGTGCAGCTGATGACCGTGCACGCGGCGAAGGGGCTCGAATTCGCGGCGGTGTTCATCACCGGTCTCGAGGAAGGGCTGTTCCCGCACGAGAACAGCGCGATGGAAGCCGCCGGGCTCGAGGAAGAGCGGCGCCTGATGTACGTCGCGATCACGCGCGCGAAGGAGCGGCTCTACCTGTCGTTCGCGCAGAGCCGGATGCTGCACGGGCAGACGCGCTACAACGTGCGCTCGCGCTTCTTCGACGAACTGCCGCAGCACGTGCTGAAGTGGCTGACGCCGAAGGTCGAGGCGGGCTCGCGCTGGGGCGGCCGCGCCGACAATGCAGGCTGGGGCCGCGACTGGTTCGCGCGGCCGGGCGGCTCGCGCGAGCAGATCGTCGACGCGGCTGTGTCGGCGCCGCTGCCCGCGTTCGCAAACCAGCAGCGTGCGGCCGACAGCGGTTTCAGGGTCGGTCAGCAGGTGTTCCACAACAAGTTCGGCGAAGGCACCGTCACCGCGCTCGAAGGCAGCGGTGCGGATGCAAAAGCCCAGGTGAAATTCAAGCGGCACGGCGAGAAATGGCTCGCACTCGCGGTCGCAAAACTACAGGCGGTTGAATGAGCGCATACACGACTTCTGCTTTGTCCACCCGGCCGCTCGGCATTCTCGCCGCGCTGCCCGAGGAACTCGGCGACCTGATTGCCGAGATGCGTGCAGAGGGCACGGTCAAGACGGTCACGTTCGGCCGTCGCGACTATCACGTCGGTTTCGTGCGCGGCGCGGCATGCGTCGTCACGCTCGCGCGGATCGGCAAGGTCGCGGCCGCCGCGACGGTCAGTGCGCTGATCCACGTGTTCGGGGTCGCGGGGATCGTATTTACCGGGGTCGCCGGCGGCGTCGCGCATGCGGTGCGGGTCGGCGACGTCGTCGTCGCGGACACGCTGATGCAGCACGATCTCGATGCGTCGCCGCTCTTTCCGCGCTACGAGGTGCCGTTGCTCGGCATCACGCATTTCGCAGCCGATCCCGAGCTGAGCGCCCGGCTGAAGACCGCGTGCGCGCAGTTCATCGCCGAGGAGGGCGGCGTGCTCGCGGACCGTTTCCGGCTCGCCGGCGCGCAATTGCGCAGCGGGCTCGTGATCAGCGGCGACCGCTTCGTGTCGAGCGAACGGGAAGTCGTCGCATTGCGCGACGCGCTGCCCGACGCGCTCGCGGTGGAGATGGAGGGCGCCGCGATCGCGCAGGTGTGCGTCGAGCACAACGTGCCGTTCGCGCTCGTGCGCACGATCTCCGATACCGCCGACGATCACGCGACCCAGTCGTTCTCGCACTTCCTGTCGGCGATCGCGGGCACCTATTCGACCGGCATCCTCAAGCGTTTCCTGGCGCTGCATGCGGCGACGGCGGCCTGAGGGCCGCCGCCGTTCGCGAATCCGTGATACCCCGGCACGCATCGACGCGCGCCGGCGGCAACCGCACTCCCGTCACGCCTTCTTCTTGCGCAGGCTCCCTTCGAGATCCGGCAGGAACACCGTCAGCACGCCGATGAGCGGCAGGAACGAGCACACCTTGTAGACGAACGCGATGCTCGTCGCGTCGGCGAGCTGGCCGAGCACCGCGGCGCCGACGCCGCCGAGACCGAACGCGAAGCCGAAGAACAGCCCCGCGACCATGCCGACCTTGCCGGGCATCAGTTCCGTCGCATAGACGAGGATGGCCGCGAACGCCGAGGCGAGCACGACGCCGATGATCACGGTCAGCACGCTGGTCCAGAACAGGTTCGCGTACGGCAGCAGCAGCGTGAACGGCGCGACGCCGAGGATCGACACCCAGATCACGTACTTGCGGCCGATGCGGTCGCCGATCGGCCCGCCGATCAGCGTGCCGGCGGCGACGGCCGCGAGGAACACGAACAAGTGGAACTGCGCGGCCTGCACCGACAGGTGGAACTTGTCGATCAGGTAGAACGTGAAATAACTGTTGATGCTCGCAAGGTAGAAATATTTCGAGAACACGAGCAGCACCAGCACGCCCATCGCGGCCATCACGCGGCCGCGCGGCAGCGTCGCGTGGGCGGCGTGCGCGGCCTTCTTCTTGATCGACGGATGCTTCTTGTACCAGTGGCCGATCTGCGTGAGCACGACGATCGCGACGAGCGCAGCCGCCGAGAACCACGCGATGCTGTGCTGGCCGTGCGGAATGATCACGAGCGCGGCGAGCAGCGGCCCGAGCGCGGAACCCGCATTGCCGCCGACCTGGAACACCGACTGCGCGAGCCCGTGCTGGCCGCCCGACGCCATCCGCGCGACGCGCGACGACTCGGGATGGAACACCGACGACCCGCAGCCTACCAGCGCGGCGGCAACCAGCAGCACCGGAAAGCTCGGCGCGACCGACATCAGCAGCAGCCCCGACAGCGTGAAGCCCATCCCGACCGGCAGCGAATAAGGCTGCGGGCGCTTGTCGGTATAGAGGCCGACGATCGGCTGCAGCAGCGACGCGGTGATCTGGTAGGTGAGCGTGATCAGCCCGATCTGCGCGAACGACAGCGCGAACTGGCTCTTGAGCATCGGGTAGATCGCGAGGATCAACGACTGGATCATGTCGTTGAGCATGTGCGAGAAGCTGATCGCGCCGAGCACCGGGTAGACGGTGCTCGATGCGGGAGCGGCGGGCGGCTGGGCTGTCGCCGGCGCGACTTGGCCGGCGGCACGCGTGTCGAGGCTGGTTTCCATGTGAGCTGAGCGAGTTGAGGTTGGGGCGCGCTCTGGGCGAAACGGCGCGTTGGAATCGTTGCAGCGTCAAAGAAGTCTAATGTGGCGCGTGGCGAATGTCAGGCCAACTTTTATCGCAAATCGGACATCTGTCCCGAAAATCGAGTTCCGAACGCCTTTTTGGCCGGCTATAACGCTGGCGGCGCGCGGTGTGGCGTGCGGCGTCGTACCGGATGCGCGTTTTACCGGACTCAAGGAATGCCGCCGGCCGCCGTTGAACCGACGCAACGACAGACGCAATCGCCGTCGCGATAACAAGACGAACGCGCCGATCCTGGCGCTGGCCGCGCGTCAGGCCGGACGCGCGGACGGCGGGCAGCCAGTGTGGTAACGCCGGAACCGACCTTTCCGGCGGCAAGGTCAATACGGGGACATATCGATGAAAGCAGCTTCACTGCGCCCGCAGGCGGGCGCTCCGGCCGCGATGAAGAACGACGGCGCCGCGCGTGCACGCCAACCCTGGAGCGTCAAGGCGACGCTGCGTGCCGCGTTCGCGGTGCTGCTGGCCGGCACACTCGCGATCGGCGTGTTTTCGCTCGCGCAGATCAACCGGCTGAACGGCTCGATCGCGTCGGTCTACGAGCAGGGACACGTTGCGAGCCGCGCGGCGGAGGAGGTCCGGGCCGAGATGCTGCGCGCGAGCCGCGCGCAGAAGTCGCTGCTGACCGCCACGACCGCGAAGGAGCGCGACGAACTCGGCGCGGAGATCGATGCGGGACTCGCATCGATCGGCCGCGCGCTCGGCACGCTGCAGCGCTACGCGGATCCGGCCGACGCGGACGATTCGGCGCGGCTGCGCGCGTTCGCGTCGGCCGTCGGCACGTGGAGCGGGCATCTGCGCGACTTCGTCACGCTGGTGCGCGCGCAGCCGCTCGACCTGTCGCAGATGAACTGGCAGGTCGGCACGCAGGACGTGTCGCTGCTCGTCGAGACCGGCAAGCTCGAAAAGCTCGTCGCCGATCTCGTCAAGACGCGCGGCGCGAAATCGAAGGCGACGCTCGATGCATCCGCAACGATCTTCTCGTCGTCGGTCGCGATGATCGCCGTGATGACCGTCGCATTGTTCGTGCTCGCGTTCGTGATCGCCGAGCGCGTCGTGCGCCGGCTCGTCGCGCAGCTCGGCGGGGAGCCCGCGTACGCGAAGGCGATCGCGGCAGGCATCGCGAGCGGCGACCTGACCCGGACGATCGCGCTCGGCCGGCACGACCGCGACAGCATGGTCCGCGCGCTGTCCGACATGCAGGCGGGGCTTGCGGCGACCGTCGGCGAGATTGCCGTCAGCGCCGAGGCGATCGCGGCCGCGTCCGGCGAGATCTCGATGGGCAACCTCGACCTGTCGCAACGCACCGAACAGCAGGCGGTTGCGCTCGAGCGGACCGCGGCCAGCATGGAGCAGCTCACGTCGACCGTGCGCCAGAACGCCGAGAACGCGCGGCAGGCGAGCGCGCTCGCGGCGAACGCGTCGGCGGTGGCGGAGGCGGGCGGCGAGGTCGTCGGCCGGGTCGTCGCGACGATGAGCGAGATCGACGACAGCGCGAAGAGCATCCGCGACATCATCGGCGTGATCGAGGGCATCGCGTTCCAGACCAACATCCTTGCGCTGAATGCGGCCGTCGAGGCGGCGCGCGCCGGCGAGCAGGGGCGCGGCTTCTCGGTGGTCGCCGGCGAGGTGCGCTCGCTCGCGCAGCGCGCGGCGACCGCCGCGAAGGAGATCCGCTCGCTGATCGGCGCGTCGGTCGAACGGGTCGCGAACGGCGCGGCGCTTGCGCACGACGCCGGCCGCACGATGGACGACATGGTGCGCGCGGTGAAGCGCGTGACCGACATCATGGGCGAAATCTCGGCCGCGTCGAGCGAGCAGAGCGCAGGCATCGACGAGATCGGCCGCGCGGTCACGCAGATGGACGCCGGCACCCAGCAGAATGCGGCGCTCGTCGAGCAGGCGGCGGCCGCGGCGCATGCGCTCGACGAGCAGGCGCAGTCCCTCAAGGCGCTGGTCGGGCGCTTCCGGTACGCGGCGTGACGGGGGCACACGCACGCGTTTGATCGCGCGACGCCGTTTGTGTCGCGCCAGCGCGGCCGTGTCCGGCGCGCCGATACCAACGCCCGTGACAGCAGCACGACCTATAGCACGCACGATCATGTCGATCAGGGACAAAACCAGCAGCCACGGCGCACGTTATCACTTACAATGCGCGTCCGATTTGACGGGGGCAGTGGCTGCGTGGGGGCCGCGCATCGCGATGGGTGCGGGTGGCGGCAGGCGAGCCGATCGACATAAGAATGATCGTTTATCTGACGGGGTATCTTTGCGTGTTCGCGGCGGCGCTGATCGGGACGCGCGCGCGCGTCGCAAGCTGGCGCTGGCTTGCCGCCGGCATCGCGCCGGCTGCGGTGATTGCCGTGCTTCGCGGGAGCACGGGCACCGACACGGCAGCCTATCTCGAAATGATCGAGGGCATCTGGACCGGCAACGTCGTCAACGTTCCGCGCACGCTCGAGCCCGGGTTCGCCTGGCTCGTGCGCGCACTCGAATGGGCCGGGCACGACCCGCACATCACGGTCGCGATCATTACGCTGCTGATCGTGGTCGCATGCGTCGTCGCGTTCGGGCGGACCGACGAGGACGCGCTTGTGTTCGCAACGCTGATCTTCCCGTTGTTTTTCTACGATATGGCGATGAGCGGCCTGCGCTATGGCCTCGCGTTCTGCCTCGCCAAGATCGCATCGGATGCATGGGACCGGCGCCGGCGCGGCACGTCGATCGCACTAGCGGTTGCGGGCGTCGGCATGCACGTATCGGCGGTATTGCTGGTCGTGCTGCTGCAGATCAGGCGGATGCGCGCGCTACGCTACGTAGGGCTCGTCGTGGCAATCGCTGTGGTCGTCGCGGCGACGCATCTGCAGGCGCTGCTCGCGAAGATCGGCTTCTATGCGGCGTTCACGCCGCCCGCGCAGATGTCGGGCACCGCGCCGCTCGCGCTTGCGCTATTGGCGTTGGCAATGGGCGGCGGCCTGCTCCGGCGCGTGCCGCGCACACTGGTTTTCCTGTTCCTGTGTGAAATTGCGAGCTTCCTGCTGTCGCGGATCAGCTACGCGGGCCTGCGTTTCCAGTGGCTCGTGCTGTTCGCGATGGGCTGCCAGTTCGTGCCGCTGCTGCGCGTGCCGAACGTGAACCGGCGCTGGGTGACCATTGCGCTCGTCGTGCTCGGCGCGATCGGCTTCGCGCTGCGGCTGCGCAACATGCTGGGGGAGTACGGGATCGGCCCGTCGCCGTTCCTGCCTTACCGGTTCTTCTGGAGCTGACGCGGCCGCGCGGACATGCCGCCGCGGCCGCGCACGGCCCTGCGGCCTACGACTTCTTCTGCTTGCTGTCCGGATCGATGACGACCGTGCACGTCGTGCCGGCCGACAGCAGCACACCGTCCGGCACCTCGTCGATCTTGATCCGCACCGGCACGCGCTGCGCGAGGCGCACCCAGTTGAAGGTCGGGTTCACGTCGGCGACGAGATCGCGGCTTTGCGGGTTGTCGCGATCGTAGATGCCGCGCGAGATGCTCTCGACGTGGCCCTTCAGCACGCCGCCGCTCATCAGCCGCATTTCGGCCGGCGCGCCGAGCTTCACGCGCGGCAGCTTCGTTTCCTCGAAATACCCGTACACCCAGAATGAATGGCTGTCGACGATCGCGAGCTTGGCCTGGCCGGCGGTCGCGTAGTTGCCCTTGAACGTCTGCAGGTTCGTGATGTAGCCGTCGACCGGCGCGACGACGCGTGTGCGCTCGAGATTGAGCTTCGCAGCGTCGAGCGCGGCAAGCGCCTGCTGGTACTGCGCATCGGCGCTCGATGCGCTGTGCGCGGCGTTCTCGCGGTTTTCCTTCGACACGACGAGCGCATCGAGGTCCGCGCGGCGGGCTGCGTCGTCGCGCCGCATCTGCAGTTCCGCGCGGCGGGCGGCGACGGCGGCCTCCGCCTGTTCGACCGCGATCTGGTAGTGCGACGGGTCGATCTGCATGATCAGGTCGCCTTTCTTCACGAGCTGGTTGTCGTGCACCGGCAGCTCGACGATCGCGCCCGACACGTCCGGCGCGACGTTGACGATGTCGGCGCGCACTCGCCCGTCGCGGGTCCACGGATCGTCCATGTAGTGCACCCATAACGAGCGCCCGATCAGAATCGCGACGATGAGGATGACGGCTGTCGCGACGAAGCCGAAGAGTTTTCGCAGGATCATGATTCTTCTATATCAACGCTATTTCAACGATAAACGGCGAGGCTGAGTCCGCCGCAGATGCAGACGAGGAGGCACGCCCGGAACAGCGACGGGTGCCAGACGAGACGGTAGAGCCCGGTGTAGGCGAGCAGGCGGTCGACTGCCCACGTGCCCAGCGCGCCGACGACGAACATCAGCACGACCGTGGGCATGTAGGCATCGAGAATGGCGATTTCACGCGGCATCATGACGAGGCTCCTTGTTGGGGACGCGCGGGGCGGTTGCGGTTCAGCGCCGCGAGCGGCGATTCCTGATCGAGCAGCGCAGTGCGCACGAAATGCAGGTGGCTCAGGATCCGCTGCAGCCGGTGGCGTTCGTCGCGCGGCGGCGCGAACGCGACGAGCGCCTGCTGGGTCGCGTCGATCGCGGCCGCGGTCGCGGCGAGCGTCGCGTCGAAACGGGCCGCGGACGGTTTCGTGAACAGCGCGGACAGCGCGGCGCGCATCGTCTCGATCGCGCGGCGCCACGGCATCGACGGCGCATAGCGCGGGTCGGCCGGCAGTGCCGCAAGCTCGTCGCGCAGGTCGATCGTCGCGTTGCCCGTCTCGAGCACGGCGAACATCCAGCGCAGCGCGTCGCGCTGCACGTCCGGCTGGTCGGCGGAAATCGTATGCGCCTGGTACATCAGGTCGCGCGCGCCGCTCTCGAAGCGCGTGCGCAGGCCGGCGAGCCGCGCGTGGCAGGCCGCGACGGCCTGGTGGCGCAGGTCCGCGAACAGGCGCTTCTTGAGCCATGGCGCGCTCGGCGGGAACAGCACCGCGAACGCGATCGCCGACACGAGCATCGACAGCACGAGTGCGAGCGCGTCGTTCATGAAGCCGCTCGGATCGTAGTGCACCAGGTTTTCCGGGCCCGCGAGCGTACAGAAGAAGATGCAGTAGCCGACGCCGTAGCCGGCCGTCTTCGGCTTCATCGTCAGGTACAGCCCGAGCGCGAGGAACGGCGCGAGCCCGACGCACAGCATCACGAAGCCATCGATGCGCGGATAGACGCCGAACATCGTGATCAGCCCCATGAACGACGCGAGCACGGTGCCCATCGCCATCTGGTACGCCATCGTGGTCGGCCGCGGCATCGACGACGCGAGCGCGCAGACGGCCGCCGCGTTCAGCACCATCGTCACGCCGTTCGGCCAGGCGCTCTGGATCCAGAACCAGCCGAGCACGAGCATCACGGTGGCCGTGCGGATGCCGGCGATCAGCGCGGCGGTCGCGTTCGTGCGCGGCTCGTAGCGTTCGATCCAGCGTTCGCGTTCGTGCGTCGCGGTCGCGAGCGACGCGTAGGTCGCCGCATACGCGTGCAGGTCGGTGATGAAGCGGTACAGCAGTTCGGCGGCGGTGTCGAAGTCGAGCAGCGGGACGTCCGACTGCGTCGCGAGCGCGGCGCGCGTCGCGCGGATGCGGCGCGGCAGCGCGTCGCGCCACGCGAGCAGCTTTTCGGCCGCGTGCGCCGCATCGGCCGACGTGCGCACCGGTTCGCCGCCGCGCGTGAGCAGCGGCGCGATCTCGCGGAAATACGGCTCGATCGCGTCGATCGCGGCCGTGGCGCCGGCCGCGTGCAGCCGGTTCATCAGCTGATGCAGCGCATGGAAGCGGCTCGACGCGCTCATGAACTCGCTGTTCAGGCGCGCGAGGCGGCCGCTCCTCATCCGCGTGTCGGGATTCTCGAACACGGCCATGCTGCGCGCGGCCTCGAAGCCGACCACGTCGGCGACGAAGCGGGTATGCACGCTTTCGATGTGCGCGCGGTCGAGCTGGCCGGACAGCGCGGACGCGACATAGTCGACGAACGCGCCGAAGCGCCGGCGGACCGTCGTGCGCATCTGCTCGCCGGTGTACTGCGGAAACACGAGCGCGCTGACGACGCCGGCCGACAGGATCCCGACCACGATCTCGGCGACGCGGGTCATCGCGGTCATGAACGCGCCGTCCGGGTGCTGCGACGCGGGCAGGCCGATCAGCGCGGCCGTGTAGCCGGCGAGCAGGAAGCCGTAGCTGCGGAAGTTGCGGTTGCGTGCGGCGCCCGCCGTGCACATCGCGACCCACAGTGCGACGGCCAGCAGGAACAGCGTCGGCTGCTGCGGAAACAGGCCGACGAACGCGAGCGTCGCGACGAGTCCGAAGAAGGTGCCCATCAGCCGGTAGAAGCTCTTCGCGAGCACGGCGCCGCTTTGCGGCTGCATCACGATGAACACGGTCGTCATCGCGGTCTTCGGCGCCGGCAGGTCGAGCCGCATCGATACGCCGAGTGCGATGAACGCCGCGAGCAGCGCCTTGACGAGATAGAGCCACGCGACGCCGTCGGTGCGGGCCCAGTCGCCGACGGCGACGAGCCAGGCCGAAAGCGGGCGGCCGGCGGATGTGGAGGCGGAGGAGGCTGACATCGCGCAGGCTCCGCGTTATCGGGCGGCCGGCGCGCTGGCCGCAGCGGCCACCGCACCCGCCACTACTTGAGTGGACGGCGCGGCGGCCGAACGTGCGGCGCCAGTCGCCGGCGTGTCCGACGCGACAGCGCCGGCGGGCGCCTTGGTGCCCGATGCTTGCGCACCCGGCACATCTTCACCCGTCTCGACGCCGCCGCCGAGCGCCGCCATCAACTGCGCATGCGCGGCAAGCCGTTCGGCGTCGATCCGGGCGCCCGTTTCCTGCGCACGCAGCAACTGCTGCTGCGCGACCAGCACGTTCACGTAGTCGGTCAGCCCGCGCCGGAAGCCCTCGCGCGACAGCTGATAGCTGCGGTCGTTCGCGGCGACCGAGCGCGCGGCGTCCTTCTGCTGCGTGTCGAGCGAGCGGATCCGCACGACCTGGTCGGCGATATCCTTCAGCGCGCCGACGATCGTCTGGTTGTAGTGCTCGACGGCCTGGTCGTAGCCGGCCGACGCCGCGCCGAGCTGCGCACGCAGGCGCCCGCCTTCGAAGATCGGCAGCGACAGCGCGGGGCCGGCAGTCCAGCCGCCGTTCATCGCGCGCAGGAAGTCGGCGAACGGCGCGGTCACGCCGAAGCCGCCGACGGTCGCGAGCAGGTCGATGTTCGGGTAGAACGCGGCCTTCGCGACATCGATGCCGCGCGCCTGCGCGTCGACCGTCCAGCGCGCCGCGACGACGTCCGGACGACGGCCGAGCAGGTCGGCCGGCATCGCGGACGGCAGGCCGGCCGGCGCATCGAGCGCGAGCTTCGGTCGCGTGATCGAATCGCCGGCGCCCGGGCCCTTGCCGGCGAGCGCGGCGAGCTGGTGGTGGGCGAGCTGGATGGCTTCCTCGTACGAATCGATCTGGCGCTCGTAGTCGGGCAGCGACGATTCCGCCTGGCTGACCTCGAGCTGCGTGCCGATGCCGGCCTGCAGCCGCTTGCGCGCGAGATCGGCGACCGCGCGCTGGCGCTCGAACGTCTCGTGCGCGAGGTCGAGCAGCGCGTAGTTCATCGACAGGCCGATGTACGCGCGCACGACATTGACCTCGAGTTCGAGCCGCGCGGCGCGGGCGTCGGCCGCGGTCGCATGCGCGACGTCGAGCGCACGCTCGGTCGCGTTCCTGTCCTTGCCCCACAGGTCGAGGTGATATGACAGGCTGAGCGTGCCGGTGTTGTTCCAGGTGTCGTTGTTCGCGAGCGGGCCGGGGCCGTAATACACGTTGTCCGGCCAGTGCTCGCGCATCAGCGACAGGTTGCCGTTGATCTGCGGCAGTTCGGCCGAGCGGGCGACGCGGGCCATCGCCTGCGCCTCGCGCACGCGTGCCTGGGCGGCCGCGAGCGACGGGTTGCCGGCCTGCGCGGCGGCGATCCACGCGTCGAGCTGCGGATCCTGATAAGCGCGCCACCAGTCGGCGGCGGGCCAGCCGGCGTCGCGGTCGGCCGCGCGAATCGCGGCACCGGCGTCGAGCGACGCCGGGTCGGTCTGCGTGGACTGCGGCTTGTTGTCGCCCATGCTCGCGCATCCGGTCATTATTAATGAGACTGCAAGAACCGCGACTGCAAGCGTCCCTTTTATTGCCGGAGACTGCACGATTTTCTCCCTTTCGGATATAGATGAGCCGAAGGGGATTATATTTTTCAGTGATTCCTGAATAAACGGACAACGGTGCAAGTCATTTTTACAGTAGCTGAGACAATATTTGTGCGCCTCTGTGCAACAATCCTCCCGGATTCAAACGGGTAATGGCATGGATACGTTACAGAACATGCGGGTATTCGTCCGCGTGGTCGACGCGGGGAGCTTCACCGCGGCAGCACAGCAGATGAATTCGACGACCGCCTATGCGTCGCGCGCCGTCTCGGACCTGGAGGCGCACCTGCGCACCCGGCTCCTGAACCGGACCACGCGCCGGATCGCGCTGACCGAGGCCGGCGAGCGTTATCTGCAGCGCTGCGAGCAGATTCTCGCGTACGTCGACCAGGCGGAAGCGGAGGCGAGCGACGCGCATGCGCGCCCGTCGGGCAAGCTGAAGGTGCATTGCTTCACGAGCCTCGGCCAGCACTACACGGTGCCGGCCGTGTCGCGTTATCGCGAACGTTATCCGGACGTGCACGTCGATCTGACGCTCGCGCAGCGGATGCCCGACCTGCTCGACGAGGGCTACGACGTCGCGATCGTCGTCGGCCGCGACCTGCCGGACTCGGGGCTCGTGTCGCAGCGGCTCGGCGAAAGCTACAGCGTCGTCTGCGCGTCGCCCGGGTACCTCGAGCAGCACGGCGTGCCGCAACGGCCGCAGGACCTCGCGCAGCACGTCTGTCTCGGCATGGTCGCGCCCGGTTTTCACTTCGACGAATGGACGCTGTCGGGGCCGAGCGGCGACGAGCGCATCGCGCTGTCCGGGCCGCCTTTCCGCGTGAACGTCGCCGAGGCGCTCGCGGTGGCCGTGCGGGAAGGGATGGGGATCGGCGTGCTGCCGCTGTACTCGGCGATCGCCGGGCTGCGCAACGGCAACTTCGTGCGCGTGATGCCCGAATACCGGTCGCACGTGATGAGCATCTACGCGCTGTATCCGTCGCGCCAGTATCTCGACGCGAAGATCCGGACCTGGGTCGATTTCCTGCGTGACGAGTTGCCGGCGACGCTCGAAGCCGACGAGGCCGCGCTCGAGCGGTACACGCGCGCGACATGATGTCGCGTCCTTACGCAATCTAACGAGATTTGTCGTTCGCGCAACACTTTTTTACCTTCGTCCGGCGGACAGTTTGATACTGTCTGATCCAGAGTGATCTGCAACACGGAGAAGCAATGGATACGCACCTGATGATCGGCCTTGGAATCCTGTTCGGCGTGATCGGCGCCGTCGCGTCGCGCGACCTGCTGCGCGCGATGAAGGCGCGGATGCAGCCGTTGCCGGTCCGCGTGCGCTCGGCGTCGGAAGCCGCCCGCCGCCTCGGGCGCTGAAGCGCCCGCCTACCCCTCACGCCGTCATTGCTGCCGCTCGGCGGGGACCGTCCCACGGATGGCGGCCCCGCCGACCGTCACGACCTTGTCCCACGCGAATGCCGTGTTTTCCCGCGCACCGGTGCGCCGGCGTATGTAGCCGCGCGGATTGCAGACGACGCGCGTGCCGTCCTCCGTCACGTAATCGAATGACGTGTGCGTGTGCCCGTGCACCCAGAGTGCGACCGGCGGGCGCACGAGTTCCGCCAGATCGCAGACGAATCCTGCCGACACCGGATCCTGCGCGTAACGCTCGGCGAGCGAACGCCGGTGCGGCGCGTGATGGGTGACGACGATCGTCGTGCCCGCAAACGGGGTCGCAAGCTGCGCTTCGAGCCACGCGCGCGAGCGGCGGTGCAGCGCAAGCGCATCGGCCGGCGTGAAATCCCGTTCGGCGCCGCGTTCCGGCGCAGCGTCGCCCGCATGCAGCGCCGCGTCGTGCGGCCACGTCACCTGGATCAGCCCCTTGAAATCGAGCATCACGCGCGACGCCGCGTCGATTGCGAGCGCGATGCTGGCGTCGTCACCGCCGAACAGCGCGAAGTCGGTCCACAGCGTCGTGCCGAGCACCCGGAAGCGCCCGGCGGGATCGACGTACACGTCGTTGTTCAGGTAATGCACGTTGTCGAGCGCACGCGCCGCGTCGCGCATCGCCGCTTCGAGCGCACCGAACTCGCCGTCGTAATACTCGTGATTGCCCGGCACGTAAATGACGGGCACATCCGGGTCGAACGTCTCGGCCGCCCAGCGCAGGCCCTCCGCATGGTTGTGGATGTCACCCGCCAGCACGACGAGATCCGCGCCGGCGTGCGGGATGACTTCGGGGACATTGCCTTCGAGATGCAGGTCGGACAGCACGCGGACTTTCACGGACGTTGCTCCGGGAGGGGGTGTCTTCAGCGTAGCACTTTGCCGGGGTTCATCAGGCCGTGTGGATCGAGCGCGGCCTTCAGCGCGCGCATCAGCCCGATTTCGACCGGCGACTTGTAGCGCTGCGCGTCGTCGATCTTCAGCTGGCCGATGCCGTGTTCCGCGCTGATCGTGCCGTGGTGGCGGTGCACGTTGTCGTAGACGACGCGGTTGATCGGCGCCTGGTATTCGGCGAGGAACGCCTTCGGGTCGCCGCCGTCGGGCGTCTGCACGTTGTAGTGGAGGTTGCCGTCGCCGAGATGGCCGAACGTCACCATCCGTGCGCCGGGCGCCGCCTGCTGGATCGCCGCGTCGGTCTCGTCGATGAAGCGTGCGATCGACGAGATCGGCACCGCGATGTCGTGCTTGATGTTGAGCCCTTCGTCGGCCTGCGCGAGCGGGATGTGTTCGCGCAGGTCCCAGAACGCGCGCGATTGCGCGAGATTCTCCGCGACCACCGCATCGACGACGATGCCGGCCTCGAACGCTTCTTCCATCAGCTTCTCGAACAGTGCTCGCGCATGCGCTTCGCTTTCGTTGTCCGACAGTTCGAGCAGCACCGTCTGCGGATGCGTCTGCTCGAACGGATAGCGCAGTTGCGGATAGTGCTTGCCGACGAGCTGCATGCAGAAATCCGACATCAGCTCGAAGCCGGTCAGGAGCGGCCCGGCCGCGCGCTGCGCGAGCGCGAGGAAGTCGAGCGCCGCATGCGGCGAGTCGAGCGCGGCGAGCGCGGTGACCTGCGCGGCCGGCAGCGGATGCAGCTTCATCACGGCTGCGGTGATGATGCCGAGCGTTCCTTCGGCGCCGATGAAGACGTCGCGCAGGTCGTAGCCGGTGTTGTCCTTGCGCAGCCCGCGCAGGCCGTCCCAGATCTCGCCTTGCGGCGTCACGACCTCGAGCCCGAGGCACAGCTCGCGCGCGTTGCCGTAGCGCAGCACCGCGGTGCCGCCGGCGTTGGTCGCGAGGTTGCCGCCGATCGTGCAGCTGCCCTCGGCCGCGAGGCTCAGCGCGAACAGCCGGCCGGCGTCGCGCGCGCGTGCCTGCACGTCGGCGAGGATCACGCCGGCGTCGACGGTGATCGTGTTGTTGTGCGGATCGAGCGCGCGCACGCGATTGAGGCGCGCGAGGCTCAGCACGGCCTGGCCGCCGCTCGCGTCGGGCGTCGCGCCGCCGGCGAGGCCCGTATTGCCGCCTTGCGGCACGAGCGCGACGCCGTGCGCGTTCGCGAGCTTCACGAGCGCCGCGACGTCGGCGGTGTTCGCGGGCTTCAGCACTGCGCAGGCGGCGCCCTTGTAGCGGCGGCGCCAGTCGGTCAGGAACGGTTCGGTGTCGTGCGGGTCGGTCAGCACGTAGTCGGCGCCGATCGCCTCGCGGCAGGCGGAGACGAAAGCTTCGGAAGAATTCATGACGTTCGGTCGCTCAAAGGGCAAGAGGCAGTCAGGGCGTTCGGGGCGCTCACGGCGCCGCGCGCTGCTTTTTCGCCGCGCGTTTGAATGGCGCGACGTACGCAAGCGCCGCCGCGAAGAAGCCGACGGCGAGCGCGGTCTCGCACCAGCCGAGCGTCGCGGACAGGCCGCGATCGGACATGCCGCGCACGACGCCTTCGGCGAAATAGACGAGGATCAGCATGCTCGCCCATTGCATCGTGTAGATGTTACGCCGCCAGACGCCCGGCAGCGCGAGCGCGAGCGGCACGGCCTTCAGCATCAGTGCGGACCCGCCGGGGCGCAGCGGGGCGAGCCACAGCTCCCATGCGAGCGACAGAGCGATCAGTGCGACGAGGCATGCGGCGGCGGCCTGCGCGCAGCGCGGCCGGGCGGCGACGGCGGGATCGTGGGCAGCGGCGGGCCGATTCATGCGGCGGCGAGGGCGGCGGCCGCGCGGGCCAGCCGCGCGCCGAGCGCGGCGGCGAGCGCCTTCTCGTCGGCGGACAGCCCGGCGGGCGCGGCGCGCTCATGCCGCGACACGTGCGACGCGCCGTACGGCGTGCCGCCCGTCTGCGTCGTGGTGAGTGCGGATTCGGTGTACGGGATGCCGACGATCATCATCCCGTGATGGAGCAGCGGCAGCATCATCGACAGCAGCGTCGATTCCTGGCCGCCGTGCAGGCTGCCGGTCGACGTGAATACGCACGCGGGCTTGCCGGTCAGCGCGCCGGACAGCCATTGCGGCGTCGTGCCGTCGAGGAAATACTTAAGCGGCGCAGCCATGTTGCCGAAGCGGGTCGGCGAGCCGAGCGCGAGGCCCGCGCATTCTTCGAGATCGCGCAATTCGGCGTATGGCGGGCCGTCGTCCGGGATGTCGGGCGCGCTCGCCTCGCAGACGGTGGACACGGGCGGCACGGTACGGATGCGCGCCTGCATGCCCGGCACGCTGTCGACGCCGTTCGCGATCGCGAGCGCGAGGTCGCGCGTCGCGCCGTGACGGCTGTAGTAAAGGACGAGGATGTCTTTCATAGGCCCCTGAATTGAGCGGCTATTATAGGGGCTGAAGCCGCCGCGCAGCGTGGCGGCGCGCGCCGTGCCGCGCGTGGCATGAAGAAGGAGAAGCCGTTTGCCGAAGCTGAGCGTCGATCTCGACACCATCAAGCGCCTCGCGCGCTTTGCGGCGAAACGCAGCGCCGAGGACCGCATCCCGCAAGTGGCGGGCAGCCTCACGTTCACGACGATGCTGGCGCTCGTGCCGCTCGTGACGGTCGCGTTCGCGCTGTTCACCGCGTTCCCGATGTTCGCGTCGTTCCAGATCTCACTGCAGGGGTTCCTCGCCGATCACCTGATGCCCACGCAGTTCAACATCCAGATCTTCAAGTACCTGAACCAGTTCGCATCGAAGGCGAAAGGCCTGACGACGGCCGGCCTGATCGTGCTGGTCGTCACGTCCGTGATGACGATGATGACGATCGAATCCGCGTTCAACCTGATCTGGCGCGTGCGCAAGCCGCGGCCGTTCGCGCAGCGGGTGCTCGCGTACTGGGCGCTGATCACGCTCGGGCCGCTGCTGTTCGGCGTGAGCCTGTCGATTTCGTCGTACCTGTTCACGCAGTCGCTCGCGTTTGCCGGTGCATCGTCGACGCCGCCCGTCGTCGATTGGCTGCTCACGTTCGCGTCGCTGCCGCTGACGGTGCTCGCATTCACGCTCCTTTACATTTTTTTGCCCAACTGCACGGTTGCATGGCGCGACGCGGTGATCGGCGGCCTGTTCGCGGCGATCGCGTTCGAGCTCACGAAGCGCGGCTTCGGCTACTACGTGCGCCGGATTCCGACCTACACGGCCGTGTACGGCGCGTTCGCCGCGCTCCCGGCGTTCCTGCTGTGGATGTACCTGAGCTGGTTCATCGCGCTGCTGGGCGCAATGCTGACGTCGGCGCTGCCGGCGATCCGCGTCGGCCAGTTCCACCGCGTCCATTACCCGGGCAGCGACCTGCTCGACGCGCTGGAACTGCTCGCGCGGCTTGCCGAGGCGCGCGCGGCCGGCAAGCCGGGCCATTCGGCGGTGCGGCTCGCGACGATGCTGCGCTGCGACATCGAGACCGCGCAGCGGTTGCTGGCATTGCTGGAGGAGCGCGAGTGGATCGCGCGGCTGGAGGGCGGCAACGGCGCGGCGCGCTACGTGCTGCTGGCGAACCCCGAGCAGCTGACGCTCGCGCAGCTGTTCGACGTGCTGGTGATCGACCGCACCGAACTGACCTACCAGTTGCAGCGGCGCCGCACCCACGTCGACGGCGCGGCGCTGCTCGACGTGCTGTCGAGCGACCGCTTCGACGTATCGCTCGCGTCGCTGATCGCCGCGCACCGGCACGCGGGCGCGCATCCGGCCGCTGCGGTGGCCACGCCCGCACCCGCGCAGGTACCGGACCCGGCGGACCCGCACGCGAGTCCGCACCGCACGGCTTAAGCCCGCGCCGTCGGCGCTCGGCGGGCGGGTGCAGGCTGCGAAGGCGGGGTTACAGCGGGATCTTGCCGGTGCAGATGTCCTTGAACATCACCCAGTCGCCCATCAGGCTGTAGATCGGGTGGCGGAAGGTGGCCGGTCGGTTCTTCTCGAAGAAGAAGTGTCCGACCCAGGCGAACGCGTAGCCGCAGGCGACGGCGGCCGGCAGCCAAGGCCAGTCACCGGTTGCGACCGCCATCGCGACGCAGCCGATCACGCCGAGCGAGCCGATGAAGTGCAGCCGCCGCGACGTCAGGTTCTGATGTTCGTTCAGGTAATACGGGTAGAAATCAGCGAAGCTGGCGAAATGCTCGGTATGCGAATGCGCCATGGCCGTCTCCTCGGGCCGCTGTCCATGGGGTCATTGTGCGGCGAGCGCCGGGTGTCCGCAAGCGGACCGGCTGGAGCGCCGGCTCGACGTTTGCCGCGGGCGTGCGGGGCGGGCAGGGCGCCCGTGGCCGGCCGCGCCGGCCGCCGCTTTCCTTTTGACAGGCTTTCCGATAGGATCGAAAGCCGGTTTTGCATATATGCATGAGGGGACTACGATGCGCGTCAGCGACATTCTGAAAGTGAAGGGCAACACGCTGTTTACGGTGACGCCCGATATGCCGCTGCGCGAAGCGGTCGATACGATGGCCGAGCACGACATCGGTTCGCTCGTCGTGATGGAGTACGGCGATCTCGTTGGAATGCTGACCTTCCGCGAGATCATCCTGCGCCTGCACGTGAACGGCGGCGCGATCGGCGACGTGCAGGTGCGCAAGGTGATGGACGAGCCGCTCACGTGCACGCCGGAAACGGACGTCAACGAAGTGCGCCGCATGATGCTCGAGCGTCACGCGCGCTACATGCCGGTGCTCGACAAGAAGGTGCTGATGGGCGTCATTTCGTTCTACGACGTCGCGAAGACGGTCGTCGAGGCGCAGAGCTTCGAGAACCGGATGCTGAAGGCCTATATCCGCGACTGGCCGGAACCGGAAGCCGAAGCCCACAAGCCGGTCGCCGGCTGAGCGCCGCGCCCGGGCCGCGGCGCGCGGGCGCAATCGCCCGGCGTCGGGCGGCGCGGGCCACGCGGCGAGCCTCCGGGGGCTGCTTTTCCGATGACCATACCAACAACACAGGGCCCGCGCAGCTTCGCCTGGACGAAGTGCGCACATTCGACATGAGCGATCACACGACAGTCTCGTCCGAGCGCGGCAGCGAACGGCGCGCGCACGCTTCCCAGTTCGACCTGCTGCGCGAACGCCGTTTCGCGCCGTTCTTCACGACCCAGTTCCTGGGCGCGCTGAACGACAACGTGTTCAAGATCGGGTTCACGTCGCTCGTCACCTATCACACCGCGCGGTTTTCCGGCGTCGACGCGAAGACCGCCGCATTCCTGATTTCCGCGATCTTCATCCTGCCGTTCGTGCTGTTCTCGGCGACGTCCGGCCAGATCGCCGACAAGTACGACAAGGCGCGCCTCACGCGCTTCGTGAAGACCTTCGAGATCGCGCTGATGCTGATCGGCGCCGCGGGCTTCGTGCTGCACAGCGCGGTGCTGCTGTACCTGTGCACGTTCATGATGGGGATGCACTCGACGCTGTTCGGGCCGGTCAAGTATTCGTACCTGCCGCAGCACCTGGCCGAGCACGAGCTGGTCGGCGGCAACGGCCTCGTCGAGATGGGCACGTTCATCGCGATCCTGATCGGTACGATCGTCGGCGGTGCGGCGGCGGGGCTCGCCGGCAGCGGCGAGACCGTGCTCGCCGTGAGCGTCGTCGCGATCGCGCTCGCGGGGCGGCTGGTTGCGCAGCGCGTGCCGCCGACGCCCGCGCCGCAGCCCGACCTCGTGATCAACTGGAATCCGTTCAGCGAGACGTGGCGCAACCTCGCGCTCGCGCGGCAGAACCGCACGGTGTTCCTGAGCCTGCTCGGCATCTCGTGGCTGTGGTTCGTCGGCGCGACGTTCCTCACGTCGTTCTTCAATTTCGCGAAGGACGTGCTGTCCGCGAGCCCCGATGTCGTCACGATCCTGCTCGCAACATTTTCGGTCGGCATCGGCCTCGGTTCGCTGCTGTGCGAGCGGCTGTCGCAGCGACGTGTCGAGATCGGCCTCGTGCCGCTCGGCTCGATCGGCATCAGCTTCTTCGCGATCGAGCTGTATTTCGCGAGCCATGCGTTGCCGCAGCCGGGGCACCTGCTGTCGGTCGGCGAGTTCCTGGCCGGCGCGCGCCACTGGCGCATCCTCGCCGACCTGTTCCTGCTCGCGATGTTCGGCGGCTTCTACAGCGTGCCGCTCTATGCGCTGATCCAGAGCCGCAGCGCGCCGACGCACCGCGCGCGGATCATCGCGGCGAACAACATCCTGAACGCGCTGTTCATGATCGTATCGGCGGTGATGGCGATGGGTCTCACGAAGGCCGGCGTCGACATCCCCGGCATCTTCCTCGTCACCGCGCTGCTCAACGTCGCGGTCGCGGCGTACATCTACCTGCTCGTGCCCGAATTCCTGCTGCGCTTCGTCGCATGGGTGCTCGTGCACACGTTCTATCGGATCCGCCTCATGCATGCGGAGCGGATTCCGGAAGAAGGGGCGGCCATACTCGTGTGCAACCACGTCAGCTACGTCGACGCGCTGGTGCTCGCGGCCGCGAGCCCGCGGCCGATCCGCTTCGTGATGGACCACCGGATCTTCAAGACGCGTTTCGCGGGCTGGGTATTCCGGCACGCGAAGGCGATTCCGATCGCGCCGCGCCACGAGGATCCGGCCATGCTCGCGCGCGCGTACGACGCATGCAAGGCGGCGCTCGACGAAGGGGAGCTGGTGTGCATCTTCCCCGAGGGCAAGCTGACGAAAACGGGCGACATCAACACGTTCCATCACGGCATCTCCGAAATCCTGCGCCGCACGCCGGCACCCGTGATCCCGATGGCGCTGCGCGGGCTGTGGGGCAGCGTGTTTTCGCGGCACGCCGATGCGCACTGGCCGCGGCCCGTCAAACGGGGCGTGATGAGCCGGCTGACGCTCGCGGTCGGCGAGGCGATACCGGCGGCGGTCGCGACGCCGGAAGCGCTGCAGGCCGCAGTGGCCGAGTTGCGCGGCGCGCGGAAGTAGCCGCGCGAGGGCGGGCGGCATCGCACGGCCCGCGTCGCCGGGACGGCTGGCATAATAACGGCTTACTCATTTTTTCGACCGGCGAACCAGCGATCTGCCCGTTGCGCGACAGGCAGCGTTCGGGTTTGCCTATTTCTCTTTGGGCGGTCCCACCATGTCCGGCAATACCCTCGGCACGCTTTTCACTGTCACGACCTTCGGCGAATCGCACGGCCCCGCGATCGGCTGCGTGATCGACGGCTGCCCGCCGGGCATGGGGCTGACCGAGGTCGACATCCAGGCCGAACTCGACCGCCGCAAGCCCGGCACGTCGCGGCACGTCACGCAGCGGCAGGAAGCCGACGAGGTCGAGATCCTGTCGGGCGTGTTCGAAGGCACGACCACCGGCGCGCCGATCGCACTGCTGATCCGCAACACCGACCAGCGCAGCAAGGACTACGGCAACATCGTCGAGACCTTCCGGCCGGGCCACGCCGACTATACGTACTGGCAGAAATACGGCATCCGCGACTACCGCGGCGGCGGCCGTTCGTCCGCGCGCCTGACCGCGCCGATCGTCGGCGCAGGCGCGGTCGCGAAGAAATGGCTGCGCGAGCGGTTCGGCGTCGAGGTGCGCGGTTGCATGAGCGCGCTCGGCGAGATCGAGGTGCCGTTCGTCGATTGGTCGCACGTGCCCGAGAATCCGTTCTTCGCACCGAATGCGGAGATCGTCCCGCAGCTCGAGGCCTACATGGACGCACTGCGCAAGGACGGCGACTCGATCGGCGCACGGATCGACGTCGTCGCGTCGGGCGTGCCGGTCGGCTGGGGCGAGCCCGTGTTCGACCGTCTCGATGCGGATATCGCGAAGGCGATGATGAGCATCAACGCAGTGAAGGGTGTCGAGATCGGCGCCGGGTTTGCGAGCGTCGCGCAGCGCGGTTCCGTGCATGGCGACGAGCTGACGCCGGGCGGTTTCGTCGGCAATCACGCGGGCGGCGTGCTCGGCGGCATTTCGACCGGGCAGGACATCACGGTGTCGATCGCGATCAAGCCGACGTCGAGCATCCGCACGCCGCGCCGGTCGATCACGAAGGCCGGCGACCCCGCGACGGTGGAGACGTTCGGCCGCCACGATCCGTGCGTCGGCATCCGCGCGACGCCGATCGCCGAATCGATGCTCGCGCTCGTGCTGATCGATCACGCGCTGCGCCATCGCGCGCAGTGCGGCGACGTCGAGACGACGACGCCGAAGATCGCCGGCAGCGCGACCTGACGAACGCGGGCAGGGCGCTTTGTTTGCGCTTTGTCCCCTGTGTCGTCAACATCTTCGATTTGAAATGGAACGGGGCGCTGCGGCAAGCAGCGCCCCGTTTTGCATTGGCCGGCCGCGCATCGCCGCGGCCAGCTTGCGGTGCCGGCGCGCCTGACGGCACCGTGGTCCGCTGCGTTCTTCGGCGGACCGTCAGTTCGATGCCGCGCTGCCCGGCGGCGGCGCGGCCGATTCCCGCGTCCTCAATTCGGGCAGCACGGCGCAGCCGGGCCCGGGCGCGCCGTTTTCGAGTGCGTCGAGCAGCGCATGGGCGGCCTTGCGCCCGATCGCATCGGTATCGACCCACATCGTCGTCAGCGAGGGCCGGATTTCGCGGGCGAGCGCGATATCGTCGAACCCGGTGATCGACAGTTGCGACGGCACGTCGATGCCGAGCGCCTGCGCCTCGAGCAACGCACCGAGCGCGAGCGCGTCGTTGCCGCAGATGACTGCGGTTGGCCGGGTCGTCCCGCTGTCGGCGATCGCGCGCAGGCTCGCGCGCCCGAACCCGATCGTGGCCGCACCTTCGTGCTGATGCACCGGGCGGACCGCGAGCCCGTGTGCGGCGAGCGTGTCGTGAATGCCGCGCAGGCGCGCCTGCACACGGTCGTTGTCGGTCGACGGCTGCATGATGATCGCGAAGTCGCGATGCCCGAGACCGAGCAGATGCTCGGTGAGTCGCGCGAAGGCCGCGCGGTTGTCGAAACCCACGCAGCAATGCGGGCTGTCGTCGCGATACGCGTAAGTGACGACATACGGCACACGATGCATCGAGAGCAGTTCGAACAGCTCCGGCGGATACGCCTCGCCGACCAGCGATACGGCTTCCACGCCGCGCGAGAGCATCGCGCGCACCTGCGTCAGCGCCTGTGCGGGATCGTAGTTCGAGCAGCCCAGGAACAGCGTGATGCCATGCTCGGCCATCACGGCCTGCATGCCCGCGACCTGCGACGCGAACACCTGGTCGTCGAGCGTCGGGATGATGGCGCCCGTGATGTGGGTGCGGGTCGACGCGAGCGCGCGTCCGGCCGCGTTCGGAATCCAGTTGAGCGCGCGCGCGGCGTCGCGCACGCGCTGCTGCACGTCGGCCGAAACCTTGCCGGGGTCGTTGTAGACGCGCGAAACGGTCGCGGTCGACACGCCGGCAAGCTTCGCGACGTCGCCGAGCACCGAGCGGCCGGTACCGCGGCGGGCCCGCGACGCGCCGCCGCGGGGCGGGGCGTCGCTCATCGGCTGGCTCCCGGCGTCCGTGTCCGGCGGACGCGGCAAGGTGTGAAAAGCGTCATCGTTTACCCTCGATTCGATGTAGCGGTGCTTGCATCCTCGCTTCCGCTTGTGAGAATGTAAGCGCTATCCGACATGATAGCCTGCATTATGTACGACGCAAATCCCGTCAAAACCCCGTGTTCTTTGTCGCTGCCGATCCACCCGGCCATTTTGTCGGGTGCTTATGTAAGCGATTACATTTGCCAGAGAACGACATGAATCCCCCGCGGATCGCCGTGGTCGGCAGCACCAACATCGATCTCGTCGTGCGCGCGCCGCGCCTGCCGTTGCCGGGCGAAACGGTGCCCGGTAGCACATTCCAGACCGTTCACGGCGGCAAGGGCGCGAACCAGGCGGTCGCCGCCGCGCGCCTCGGCGCGTCGGTCGCGATGATCGGCTGCGTCGGCGACGACGCGTTCGGCGCGCGTCTCCATGACGCGCTGGCGGCGGAGCGGATCGATGTGACGCACCTGCAGCGGATCGCCGGGGCCACGACCGGCGTTGCGGCGATCACGGTCGGCGAGGACGGCGCGAACAGCATCGTCGTCGTGCCGGGCGCGAATGCGTGCCTCGACGCCGCACGGATCGACGTGGCGCGCGAGACGATCGCGCAGGCCGCGCTGCTCGTCTGTCAACTGGAAGTGCCGATGCCGACCGTCGCGCGAGCGATCGCGTGCGCGGCCGCCCATCGCACGCCGGTGCTGCTGAATCCGGCGCCAGCGCAACCGCTGACGGACACGCTGCTGGCGCAAGTCGACTACCTCGTCGTGAACGAGAGCGAAGCGGCATCGCTGACCGGCATCGCGGTCGACGACGACGCGGGCGCGGCGCGCGCGGCCGACGCGCTCCGCGCGAAGGGCGTTCGCAACGTGCTCGTGACGCTCGGCGCGCGCGGCGTCTGCTGGCGCGGCGATGCCGGCTGCGGACGCCGTGATGCGAAGACGGTGGTCGCGGTCGACACGACTGCCGCCGGCGACACGTTCGTCGGCGGGTTCGCGGCGGCACGCGCCGGCGGCGCGTCGATGGACGACGCAATCGACTACGGCCAGCGCGCGGCCGCGATCAGCGTCACGCGCCACGGCGCGCAGACGTCGATCCCGACGCGCGATGAGGTTCCCGGCGCGCCCGTTATCAGCGGGAACAGGCCCTAGGCCCCGCGCGCCACCAGAACGGCCGGAACTGGACGAAACCGGCCGACACATACGACATGGAGACAATCGTCATGAGCGAAGCTGAAACCTTTCCGAGCGCGCCGCCGCGCATCCGGCGCGGGCAGCGCATCGCGCTTGCACTGCTGATGGTGAGCGGGATCGTCAACTACCTCGATCGCGGCACGCTGGCCGTCGCGAATGCGGCAATCCGGGGCGACCTCGGGCTGTCGCTCGGGCAGATGGGGCTGCTGCTGTCGGCGTTCTCGTGGAGTTACGCGCTATGCCAGTTGCCGATCGGCGGCCTCGTCGACCGCATCGGGCCGCGCCGGCTGCTCGGCATCGGGCTGATCGTCTGGTCGCTCGCGCAGGCGGCGGGCGGCATCGTGTCGACGTTCGGCTGGTTCATCGTCGCGCGTATCGTGCTCGGCATCGGCGAGGCGCCGCAGTTCCCGTCCGCCGCGCGGGTCGTCAGCAACTGGTTTCCGCTGCGCGCACGCGGCACGCCGACCGGCATCTTCAACTCGGCGTCGCCGCTCGGCACCGCATTGGCGCCGTTGCTGCTGTCGATTCTCGTTGTGTCGTTCAACTGGCGCTGGGCGTTCGTCGCGACGGGCGCGTTGGGCCTCGTCGTCGCCGTGGCGTGGTTCGCGTTGTACCGCGATCCGGCACGTGCGCAATTGTCGGCGGCCGAGCGCGACTATCTGGATGCCGGCGCGGACAGTGCGATCGCCACGCCGAAGCTGACCTTCGGCGACTGGCGCAGCCTGTTCTCGCATGGGACGACGTGGGGCATGCTGATCGGCTTCTTCGGTTCCGTGTACCTGAACTGGGTCTATCTGACCTGGCTGCCCGGTTACCTGACGATGGAGCGGCACATGAGCCTGATCCGCACCGGGTTTGCCGCGTCGGTGCCGTTCCTGTGCGGATTCGTCGGCTCGCTGGTCGCCGGCTGGTTCTCGGACCTGGTCACGCGCCGCAGCCACTCACCGGTCGCGAGCCGGCGCAACGCGGTGGTGGTCGCGATGCTCGGGATGGTCGCGTTCACGATTCCGGCCGCGCTCGTCGAGAGCAACACGGTCGCACTCGCGTGCATCTCGGTCGTGATCTTTCTCGCGAACGCGGCATCGGCCTGTTCGTGGGCGCTCGCAACGGCGGCCGCGCCGCCGAGCCGGGTCGCGTCGCTCGGCGCGATCCAGAATTTCGGCGGTTTCATCGGCGGCGCGCTGGCCCCGATCCTGACCGGTTTCATCGCGCAGCAATGGTCGTTCGTCCCGGCGCTGCTGACCGCGGCGGCGATCGCGTTCGCGGGCGCCATGGCTTATCTGCTGCTGGTGCGCAAGCCGATTCCCGAACAATCCGCGAGCGCCGCGCACGGGCCGTTGCCGGCCTGAGCGTGCGCTTCGCGTCACGCATTCACTGAAGGAAGGAGAGACAGATGCAATCACAGCGGCAATCGACCGTGACGATCGAGGGGATCGTGCCGGTGATGCTGACGCCGTTCGACGACACCGGCGCGATCGATTATGCGGGGCTCGAGCGGCTCATCGAATGGTATCTGGCGCATGGTTCGGATGCGCTGTTCGCCGTCGCGCAGTCGAGCGAGATGCAGTTCCTGAGCCTTGCCGAACGCGCGGCGCTCGCACGCTTCGTCGTCGACCGGGTCGCCGGGCGCGTGCCGGTCGTCGCGTCGGGACACGTCAGCGACAGCCTCGACGCGCAGGTCGCGGAACTGCGCGCGGCGGCCGAATCGGGCGCGCAGGGCGTCGTGCTCGTGACCAACCGGATCGATCCGGAGCGCAAGGGCAGTGCGGCGTTTCTCGACCACCTGCACCGGCTGCTCGCGCAACTGCCGTCGGATCTGCCGCTCGGCCTGTACGAGTGCCCGGCGCCTTACCGGCGGCTCCTGTCCGATGACGAGCTGCGCGCGTGCATCGACACCGGACGCTTCGTGATGCTCAAGGACGTGAGCTGCGACCTGGAGACGGTGAAGCGGCGTGTCGCGCTCGCCGAAGGGTCGCCGCTGAAGATCCTGAACGCGAACGCCGCGATCGCTTGGGACGCGATGAAGGCAGGCTCGGCTGGATTCAACGGCGTGTTCACGAACTTCCACCCCGATCTCTATCAGTGGCTGCGCACGCAAGGCGAGTCGGATCCGGCGCTCGCCGACGAGCTCTCGACGTTCCTGGTTGTCGCGGCCGTGTCGGAGGCGCTCGGCTACCCGGCGCTGGCGAAGCTCTATCACCAGCGGATCGGCACGTTCCAGTCGATCCGTTGCCGTGCGATCGACTACGACATTCGCGAGCGCTTCTGGGCGCTGGATGCCGTGCTCGACAAGATCGTGGCCGGCACCGAACATTTCCGCCGGCGGATCGCGGCGCGATAGCGCGTGCGGCGTCGCGCGGCACGTGTGCATGCCGCAGGCGCCTGACGGAATCGCGAGCGACGTGCGCGAAATGAAACGGGGCGCTGCGTCGAGCAGCGCCCCGTTTCGGTTCGGCGATGAAAAGGCGCCGCTCGAAGCGGCGCTTTCCGGTGCGTTACATGTTCGGGTAGTTCGGCCCGCCGCCGCCTTCCGGCGTCACCCACACGATGTTCTGCGTCGGGTCCTTGATGTCGCACGTCTTGCAGTGCACGCAGTTCTGCGCGTTGATCACCAGGCGATCGCTGCCGTCGTCGTTCTTCACGAACTCGTACACGGCCGCCGGGCAGAACCGGCCTTCCGGGCCTGCATACGTGCGCAGGTTCACGTTCACCGGCACGCTCGCATCCTTCAGCGTCAGGTGCGCCGGCTGGTTTTCCTCGTGGTTCGTGTTCGAGATGAACACCGACGACAGCCGGTCGAACGTCAGCTTGCCATCCGGCTTCGGATACTCGATCGGCTGGCATTGCGACGCGGGCTTCAGCATCTCGTGGTCCGCATGCTTGTGATGCAGCGTCCACGGCACGTTGCCGCCCATCAGCTTCTGTTCGATGCCGACCATCAGCGTGCCGAGGTACAGGCCCTTCGCCATCCATTGCTTGAAGTTGCGCGCACGGTACAGCTCGTTGTACAGCCACGATTGCTTGAACGCATCCGGATACGCGTTCAGTTCGTCGCTTTGACGACCGGCCTGCACCGCGTCGAATGCCGCCTCCGCCGCCAGCATGCCGGTCTTGATCGCCGCGTGGCTGCCCTTGATCCGCGATGCGTTCAGGAAGCCCGCGTCATCGCCGATCAACGCGCCGCCCGGGAACACCGTCTTCGGCAGCGACATCAGGCCACCGGCGGTGATCGCGCGCGCGCCGTACGACACGCGCTTGCCGCCTTCGAGGAATGCGCGGATCGACGGGTGCGTCTTGTAGCGCTGGAATTCCTCGAACGGCGACAGGTACGGGTTCGTGTAGCCGAGGCCGACCACGAAGCCGACGACGACCTGGTTGTTGTCCATGTGGTACAGGAACGAGCCGCCGTAGGTATCGGGCTTCAGCGGCCAGCCGGCCGTGTGGATCACGAGACCCGGCTTGTGCTTCGCCGGGTCGATTTCCCACAGCTCCTTGATGCCGATCCCGTACGCCTGCGGATCGGCGTTCGCGTCCAGCTTGTACTTCGCGATCAGCTGACGGCCGAGGTGGCCGCGGCAGCCTTCCGCGAACAGCGTGTACTTCGCGTGCAGCTCTATGCCGAGCTGGAAGTTCTCGGTCGGCTCGCCGTCCTTGCCGACGCCCATGTTGCCGGTCGCGACGCCCTTCACAGAGCCGTCGTCGTTGTACAGGATCTCCGCGGCCGGAAAGCCCGGGAAGATCTCGACGCCCAGCGCTTCCGCCTGTGCCCCAAGCCAGCGCGTGACGTTGCCGAGCGAAATCACGTAGTTGCCGTGATTCTTGAAGTTGTCCGGCAGCGCCCAGTTCGGCGTCTGCTTCGCGCTGTTCTCGGACAGGAACAGGAAGCGGTCTTCCGTGACCTCGACGGTCAGCGGCGCGCCTTGCTCCTTCCAGTCGGGGAACAGTTCGGTGATCGCACGCGGATCCATCACCGCGCCGGACAGGATGTGCGCGCCGATCTCGGAACCCTTCTCGAGCACGCACACGCCGATCTCGGCGCCTTTCCCGGCGGCGAGCTGCTTGAGCCGGATCGCCGCCGACAGCCCGGCGGGGCCGCCGCCGACGATCACGACGTCGTATTCCATCGATTCGCGCGGGCCGTACTGCTCGATGAGGCTTGCGGGGGTCATGGGCGTTCCTCTAACCGTTAGAATGCTTTTATTCGGGAGCGTATTGTCTGCGAAACGAAACGCTTGCCGCAACAGAATGCGGATAGATTAGCACGATCGTTCTATTTTTATGCTAGGGTAATGCCGCATGGACCGTGCCGTCCGCGGCGGTGAAACGACTTCGAAAGGGGATGCGCAATGGGTCGGTCGATCAATCTGGAAGGCAAGGTCGCGCTGGTAACGGGTGCTTCGAGCGGGCTCGGCCAGCGCTTTGCGCAGGTGCTGTCGCAGGCCGGCGCGAAGGTCGTGCTCGCGAGCCGCCGCGTCGAACGGCTCAAGGAGCTGCGCGCGGAGATCGAGGCGGCAGGCGGTGCCGCGCACGTGGTGTCGCTCGACGTCACTGACGTGCAGAGCATCAAGGCTGCCGTCGCGCACGCCGAAACGGAAGCGGGTACGATCGACATCCTCGTGAACAATTCCGGCGTGTCGACGATGCAGAAGCTGGTCGACGTGACACCCGCCGATTTCGAGTTCGTGTTCGACACCAACACGCGCGGCGCGTTTTTCGTCGCGCAGGAAGTCGCGAAGCGGATGATCATGCGCGCCAACAGCAACGGCAAGCCGCCGTACCGGATCATCAACATCGCGTCGGTGGCCGGCCAGCGCGTGTTCCCGCAGATCGGCCTGTACGCGATGAGCAAGGCGGCGGTCGTGCACATGACGCGTGCGATGGCGCTCGAATGGGGGCGCCATGGAATCAACGTCAATGCGATCTGTCCGGGCTATATCGATACCGAAATCAATCATTACCTGTGGGAAACCGAGCAAGGCCAGAAGCTGCAAGCGATGCTGCCGCGCCGGCGCGTCGGCAAGCCGCAGGATCTCGACGGGCTGTTGTTGCTGCTCGCGGCCGACGAGTCGCAGTTCATCAACGGCTCGATTATCTCCGCGGACGACGGCTTCGGCCTCGCCTGACTGGATGACCCTGAGCAACGAAGAAGACTGCAATGAGTGACTATTCCCCCGTTTTTGAAATGTCGATGCCGATCCGCTGGGGCGACATGGACGCGTTCGGACACGTGAACAACACGGTCTATTTCCGTTACATGGAGCAGGCGCGGATTTCCTGGTTCGAGCAGCTCGGCATCGCCGGCGGCAATGGCGAGGGGCAGGGGCCGGTCATCGTCACCGCATCGATGGAATTCCTGAAGCAGCTGCACTACCCGGGCGACGTGATCGCGAAGATGACGGTCGCGAAGCCGGGGCGCAGCAGTTTCGACACGGGTTTCGAACTGACCCGCGCGGACGATCCGACTCACCTCTACGCACGCGGCAATGCGCGTTGCGTGTGGGTCGACTACGCGCTCGGCAAGTCGGTGCCGCTGCCGCAGCTGCTGCGCGACACGATCGAGCGCGCGCTTGAGGCGAAGGTCGGCTGAACGCCGGCGCGGCAAGACCGGCATCCGGCGGTTGTCGCGCCATCGTTCGTTTTCACGGGATCGGCCGCGCTGCGCGGCCGATCGTCATTCCGGCGGTTCCCGCCGCTCAATGTCCGAGCAGACGCTGCAGCAGCTCGGCCGTATTGCCCGTCCCGTACTTGCGCATCAGCCGTGCGCGATAGATGTCGACCGTGCGCGAGCTGATGTCGAGCACGCGGCCGATCTGCTTGCTCGTCTTGCCGGTCGCGAGCTGCGCGGCGATTTCCCGCTCGCGCGGCGTCAGCTCGACCGCGACCCGGCGCGTCGCGCTCAGGTCTTCGAACGTCCACACCCCGGCCGCCAGCGGCGCGGCGCGGTCGAGCGCGCGGCCCGTCACATGGCACCAGAACAGGTCGCCGTCGGCGCGCTTCATGATCCGGTCGTCCGCATAGGTGCCGTTCGCGGCCATGCCCCGCGAAATGCGCTCGCCGATCCGCTGGAATTCGTCCGGCGACGGGTACAGCACCTCGTACGACTTGCCGATCAGGTCGGCCCGCGCGCAGCGGAAGATCGCCGCGACCGCGTCGTTGCAATCCTCGATCACGCGGTCGCGCGACAAGACGAGGCCGATCGGCGCGAGGTGGAAGGCGGTCTGGTAATCGAGAGCGGTCATGGACGCAGGCGGACGTGTGGCAAATGCTTATGTATTTTTGCGTATTGTGCCGCAACCGCGCCGCATCGTACCCTTTCAGACATCTCGCGGCGCTTGCCGCGGCATAAAAAGAAGCGCGTCGTCACGGCAGGCTTTGCCGCGCATGCATAGAATGATGCGGCGGGCTCGTGAGCCACGCCGGCGCGCGAACCCAGTTTCGCTGGTTTCCATAGAGGAAGGGACATACAGATGAACAAAGTCTATCCAAGCGCGGCCGCCGCGCTGGAAGGGATCGTCCATGACGGGCAGACCTTCGCGGTGGGCGGTTTCGGCCTGTGCGGCATTCCGGAGGCGCTGATCGCCGCGCTGCGCGATTCGGGCGTCAAGGGCATTACCTGCATCAGCAACAACGCGGGTGTCGACGGCTTCGGTCTCGGCCTGCTGCTGGAAACGCGCCAGATCAAGAAGATGATCTCGTCGTACGTCGGCGAGAACAAGGAGTTCGAGCGTCAGTACCTGGCGGGCGAACTGGAGCTGGAATTCACGCCGCAGGGCACGCTCGCCGAGAAGCTGCGCGCGGGCGGCGCGGGCATCCCGGCGTTCTTCACCAACACCGGCTACGGCACCGTGATCGCTGAAGGCAAGGAAACGCGCCAGTTCGGCGATCGCCATTACGTGCTCGAGCCGTCGCTGACGGCCGACGTCGCACTCGTGAAGGCGTGGAAGGCCGACAAGTCGGGCAACCTGATCTATCGCCGCACTGCGCGCAACTTCAACCCGATGTGCGCGATGGCCGGCCGGGTCACGGTCGCCGAGGTCGAGGAGATCGTCGAGAACGGCGAGCTCGATCCGGATCAGATCCACACGCCGGGGATTTTCGTGCAGCGGCTCGTGCTGAATGCGACGCCCGAGAAACGCATCGAACAACGCGTCGTGCGCGCGAAAGGAGACTGACATGGCTTGGAATCGTGACCAGATGGCCGCGCGCGCGGCGAAGGAACTGCAGGACGGTTTCTACGTGAACCTCGGCATCGGCCTGCCGACGCTCGTCGCGAACCACGTGCCGGAAGGTGTCGAGGTGTGGCTGCAATCGGAAAACGGCCTGCTCGGCATCGGCCCGTCGCCGACCGAAGAGGAAGTCGACGCGGACCTGATCAACGCCGGCAAGCAGACCGTCACGACGCTGCCGGGCTCGTCGATCTTTTCGTCGGCCGACTCGTTCGCGATGATCCGCGGCGGCCACATCAACCTCGCGATCCTCGGCGCGATGCAGGTCAGCAAGAAGGGCGACCTCGCGAACTGGATGATCCCGGGCAAGATGATCAAGGGGATGGGCGGCGCGATGGACCTCGTCGCGGGCGTGAAGCGCGTCGTCGTGCTGATGGAGCATGTCGCGAAGGGCGATCAGCACAAGATCCTCGAAGAGTGCAACCTGCCGCTGACGGGTGTCGGCGTGGTCGACCTGATCATCACCGACCTCGGCGTGATCGAAGTGACGCCGGCCGGCCTCAAGGTCATCGAACTCGCGGACGGCGTGACCGTCGACGAGATCCAGGCGAAGACGGGCGCGCCGCTCGACGTGAGCGCGGTCGCGTAAGCCGCAGTCGAGCGTATCGCGCGTCGAGCGCATCGCCTCTGGCGCCCCGCATGCCTGACGGTATGCGGGGCGTTTGTCATTGATGGCGCACAAGCCGGGCCGTCCTGTCTGCTGCCGGATGCAGGAGAACTGGCCGAAAGGCCGGGCGAGCCGACTCCGGCAACGGAAGCGGTTTACAATCGATCGCATCGGGCGGCGTGGTTCTTGCGCCGCCGTGCAGCACCCGTTCGACAGGATGCCACCGATGCCAACGACCTCAGCGAATCCCCCGGTTCCCCGCCAGCGGCGCGTGCAATGCGCGAGCATTGCCGGCCTTCACCATGTCGCCTATACCGAATGGGGCGACCCCGCCAATTCGCGCGTGCTGGTCTGCGTGCACGGGCTGACCCGCTCCGGACGCGATTTCGATCGGCTTGCCGCAGCGCTGTCCGATACGTATCGCGTCGTCTGCCCCGACGTCGTCGGGCGCGGCCAGTCGGACTGGCTCGCGGATCCGCGGCTCTATGCGATCCCGCAATACGTGGCCGACATGGTGACGCTGATCGCGCGCGCCGACGTCGAATCCGTCGACTGGTTCGGCACGTCGATGGGCGGCCTGATCGGTCTCGCGCTCGCGGGGCTGCCGGGCTCGCCGGTGCGGCGGATGATCATCAACGACGTCGGGCCGCGCATCGAGCCGGATTCGCTCACGCGAATCGGCGAATATCTCGGCGTGCAGCCGCGCTTCGCGACCGAGCAGGAGGGGATCGACTACCTGACGTCGCTGTCGCTGCCGTTCGGCGCACTGTCGGGCGACGAGTGGCGCGAGATCAATGCGCCGTTGCTGCGTGCGCAGCCGGACGGCAGCTGGACGATACGCTATGACCCGCGGATCGCGGAGCCGTTCAAGGCGACGACACCCGAACTCGCCGTGCTCGGCGAGGCCGCGCTGTGGCGCGCGGTCGAGACGACGGATGCGACGCTGCTGGTCGTGCGCGGCGCGTCGTCCGATCTGCTGTCGCGCGAGACGGTCGCTGAAATGCAGCAACGTGGCCGGCACGTATCGCAGGCGGAGATCGCCGGCACGGGCCACGCACCGGCGTTCATGAGCGCGGACCAGATCGCGCTCGCGCGCGGGTTTTTCCTCGGAGAGCGCACATACGCGTCATAATATACGGTTCGGCGATACGCGGGCCGCGTGGCCGCCGAACTCTTCACTGATTCATACAACCGGAACACTCCATGGCAGTTACTCGTCACCACGTCGGCGCCCGTCTTTCAGAAACCGCGATCCACAACGGTACCGTGTACCTCGCCGGCCAGATTGCCGAAGACACCACGCAGGACATCAAGGGCCAGACGCGCGAAGTGCTCGGCCACATCGACCGCCTGCTTGCCGAAGCGAACAGCGACAAGGCACATCTGCTATCGGTGCAGATCTACATCTCCGACCTTGCGAACTTCGCGGGCATGAATGAAGTATGGGACGCATGGGTCGCGCAGGGCAACACGCCGCCGCGTGCCACCGTCGAGGCGAAGCTCGCGGATCCCGCGCTGCTCGTCGAAATCGTCGTTGTCGCTGCGCAGCGGAGCTGAGCCCCGTCTCGCGATGAGCGCATTCCGTCAGGCCGCAAGATGACCGTCGAATCCGTATCCGCCGCCGCTGCGCCGTCGTTCGACGACGTGCTCGCGTTCGTGCGCGGTCATGCCGGCGACGTGCGACTGTCGTCGGGCGAATTGCTCGCCGATCACGCGGCCGGCACGGCGTCGATCATGCGCACGCTGAACGTCGACCCGCCCGCCGTGCAGGCGGCGGCGCTGTTCGCGCTGACGCCGCACCTGAGCGATCCGGAGCGCGAACTCGCGGAACGGTTCGGCGACGAGGTTGCGCGCCTCGTGTCCGACGTGCGCAAGCTGTTGCGGCTCGGCACGGTCAGCCTGCGTGCCGCGCAGAACGCGGTGCCCGACGTCGGGCGCGACGCCGCGGCCGCACGGCGTGCGCAGATCGAGGCGCTGCGCAAGATGCTGCTCGCGTTCGCGCAGGACATCCGCGTGGTGCTGATCCGGCTCGCGTCACGGCTGCAGTCGCTGCGCTATTACGCGGCGGCCAAGCTCGATCCGCCGCCGGACGTCGCGCGCGAGACGCTCGATATCTACGCGCCGCTCGCGAACCGTCTCGGCATCTGGCAGCTGAAGTGGGAGCTGGAGGACCTGGCGTTCCGCTTCGAGGATCCGGTGACGTACAAGCGGATCGCGAAGCTGCTCGACGAGAAGCGCATCGAGCGCGAGGCGTATGTGGCGGAGGCGATCGAGCGCCTGCAGCGCGAGCTGGCCGCCGCGCACATCCAGGCGGAGGTGAGCGGCCGGCCGAAACACATCTACAGCATCTGGCGCAAGATGCGCGGCAAGGAGCTCGATTTCTCCGAGCTGTACGACGTGCGTGCGTTTCGCGTGATCGTGCCGGACATCAAGGATTGCTACACGGTGCTCGGCATCGTGCATCACCTGTGGCAGCCGGTGCCGAAGGAGTTCGACGACTACATCTCGCGTCCGAAGCCGAACGGCTACAAGTCGCTGCACACGGTCGTGATCGGCGACGACGGGCGCGCGTTCGAAGTGCAGATCCGCACGCACGAGATGCACAACTTCGCGGAATACGGCGTGGCTGCGCACTGGCGCTACAAGGAAGCGGGCGCGCGCGGCTACGGCGGACAGTTCTCCGCGAGCGACAAGTACGACGAGAAGATCGCGTGGCTGCGCCAGCTGCTCGCGTGGAAGGACGACGTCGAGGACGGCAGCGGCGCGGCGGGCGGCAAGGCATGGGCGCAGTTGCGCGAAACGTCGCTCGACGACGATCACATCTACGTGCTGACGCCGCAGGCGCGCGTGATCGCGTTGCCGCAGGGCGCGACGCCGGTGGATTTCGCGTATCACCTGCACAGCGAGGTCGGGCATCGTTGCCGCGGCGCGCGCGTCGACGGCGCGATGGTGCCGCTCAATACGCCGCTTGCGAACGGGCAGACGGTCGAGATCGTCGCGGTGAAGGAAGGCGGGCCGTCGCGCGACTGGCTGAATCCGCAGCTCGGATACATGAAGAGTTCGCGTGCGCGGCAGAAGGTGCGCGCATGGTTCAACTCGATCGAGCACGAAGAGAACATCGCGCATGGCCGCGCGCTCGTCGAAAAGACGCTGCAGCGCGAAGGCAAGACGTCGGTCAATCTCGACAACCTGGCTGCGAAGCTCGGCTTCAAGACGCCCGACGAGCTGTTCTCGGTCGTCGGCAAGGAAGAGTTCAGCCTGCGCAATGTCGAGCACGCGCTGTCCGATGCGCCGCCGCCCGAGCCCGCGCCCGAGGCGCCCGCCGACTTCGAGAAGCGCAGCAGCGGCGCGAGTGTCGCGCACGGCGCGTCGACCGGCGTGCTCGTGGTCGGCGTCGACGCGTTGCTGACGCAGCTTGCGCGCTGCTGCCGGCCCGCGCCGCCGGATCCGATCAGCGGCTTCGTCACGCGCGGCAAGGGCATGTCGATCCATCGCAGCGATTGCGAGACGTTCCGCCGGATGGCCGAGCGCGCGCCCGAGCGCGTGCTGCAGACCACGTGGTCTGCCGACGTGCTGGGCGGCCGCGGCGTGTCGGTCTATCCGGTCGACCTGATGATCGAGGCGACCGACCGGCAGGGGCTGCTGCGCGACATCTCGGAAGTGTTCGCGCGCGAGAAGATCAACGTCGTCGGCGTGAAGACGCAGAGCCGCCGCAACGCTGCATTCATGCAGTTCACGGTCGAGATTTCGAATTCCGCGCAGGTGCAGCGTGCATGCACGCTGCTCGGCGAGGTGCAAGGCGTCGTCCGCGCCGCCCGGAAGGCCTGACGCAACGATCGGGTCCGAAACAATTTTGCTGCAGGTGCATAAAAACCCTTGCCAAGTGAAGGGCGGCTCCATATAATCTCTTTTCTTCAGGCTCGTAGCTCAGCTGGTTAGAGCACCACCTTGACATGGTGGGGGTCGTTGGTTCGAGTCCAATCGAGCCTACCAACGAACAGGAGCATCCGGCTTGCCGGGTGTTCGAAGCAGTAAATGCTCAACGCGCACAAGGCGAATACGGTTATGACACCGCGAACGTTGACCGAAACCACTTCGGAGCGACGCTAGTCGAGGAACGTTTTCGCCCTTACGGTTGAGTGAAGTATCGAATGCGGCCCCTCGAAAGCGGGGCCGCATTTTTTTTGTCGCGAAATTTCGCGCGTGACTGACATCGCGTGCTTGGTCTGCCGCCCACTGCCGGCATCACGGAGATTGCTATGGTTTCGATACGCTTGCCTGATGGCTCAGTTCGACAATACGAGCATCCGGTGACAGTCGCCGAAGTGGCGGCCTCGATCGGTCCCGGTCTCGCAAAGGCTGCGCTCGGCGGCAAGCTCGACGGCGAGCTCGTGGATACGTCCACGGTGATCGACCGCGATGCATCGCTCGCGATCGTGACGGACAAGGACGCCGACGGCCTCGACATCATTCGCCACTCGACCGCCCACTTGCTCGCCTACGCGGTGAAGGATCTGTATCCGGACGCGCAGGTGACGATCGGGCCGGTGATCGACAACGGCTTCTATTACGACTTCTCGTATCACCGGCCGTTCACGCCGGAAGATCTGGAAAAGATCGAAAAGCGCATGCAGGAGCTCGCGAAGAAGGACGAGCCCGTGACGCGACGCGTCGTGTCGCGCGACGAGGCGGCCGGGTACTTCCGCAGCATCGGCGAGAAATACAAGGCCGAGATCATCGAGTCGATCCCGCAAAGCGACGAAATCAAGCTGTACGCGCACGGCGGCTTCACCGACCTGTGCCGCGGCCCGCACGTGCCGTCGACCGGCAAGCTGAAGGTCTTCAAGCTGATGAAGGTCGCGGGCGCGTACTGGCGCGGCGACTCGAAGAACGAGCAGCTGCAGCGCATCTACGGCACGGCCTGGACGAAGAAGGAGGACCAGGACCAGTACCTGCACATGCTCGAGGAAGCGGAAAAGCGCGACCACCGCAAGCTCGGCAAGCAGCTCGACCTGTTCCACATGCAGGAAGAGTCGCCGGGCATGGTGTTCTGGCATCCGAAGGGCTGGGCGCTGTGGCAGCAGGTCGAACAGTACATGCGCCGCCGCGTGAACGAGGCCGGCTACCTCGAGATCAAGACGCCGATGATCATGGACCGCTCGCTGTGGGAAGCGTCCGGCCACTGGCAGAACTACCGCGAGAACATGTTCACGACGGAGTCGGAGAAGCGCGACTACGCGATCAAGCCGATGAACTGCCCGGGTCACGTCCAGGTGTTCAAGCATGGCCTGCGCTCGTACCGCGACCTGCCGCTGCGCTACGCGGAATTCGGTTCGTGCCACCGCAACGAGGCGTCGGGCGCGCTGCACGGCCTGATGCGCGTGCGCGGCTTCGTGCAGGACGATGCGCACATCTTCTGTACGGAAGACCAGATCATTGCCGAGTCGATCGCGTTCAACCGGCTCGCGATGAGCGTGTACAAGGATTTCGGCTTCGACCACATCGACATCAAGCTGTCGCTGCGCCCGGAGCAGCGCATGGGTTCCGACGAAACCTGGGACCGTGCGGAGCAAGGGCTGCGCGAAGCGCTGACTGCATGCGGCCTCACGTGGGATGAGCTGCCGGGCGAAGGTGCGTTCTACGGTCCGAAGATCGAGTACCACATCAAGGATGCGCTCGGCCGTTCGTGGCAGTGCGGCACGCTGCAGCTCGACATGATGCTGCCGGAGCGCCTCGGCGCCGAGTACGTCGCGGAAGACAACAGCCGCCGCCGGCCGGTGATGCTGCACCGGGCGATCGTCGGTTCGATGGAGCGCTTCCTCGGCATTCTGATCGAGCACCACGCTGGTGCAATGCCGGTCTGGCTCGCGCCGTTCCAGGCTGTTGTGCTCAATATCGCCGAAAGTCAGGCCGAATATGCGCAATCTCTGGCCCAAACGTTGCAAAAACAAGGGGTTAGAGTGACGGCCGATTTGCGTAACGAGAAAATTAGCTATAAAATACGCGAGCACACGCTGGAAAAGGTGCCTTATCTGCTCGTCGTGGGCGACAAGGAGCGTGATGCACAAACGGTAGCCGTGCGTGCCCGTGGCGGCATCGATCTGGGCGTAATGCCGGTCGAGGCCTTCGTTGAGCGACTGCAGGATGACCTGCGTTCGTTCAAGTAACCGCCCTGGCAGCGCGGCTCGTTTTTTTAATTTTTAGAGGAAACGTAACATCGCTACTGATAAGTCGTCGCATCGCATCAACGGTGAAATCACTGCGCCGGAAGTGCGTCTGGTCGGGGTCGATGGCGAGCCCATCGGCATCGTGAAGCTCGTCGAGGCTTTCCGCAAGTCGGAAGAACTGGATGTTGACCTGGTGGAAATCGCGCCGCAAGCGGTTCCCCCGGTGTGCCGTCTGATGGACTACGGCAAGTTCAAGTACCAGGAGTCCAAGAAGCAGCACGAAGCGAAGCTGAAGCAGAAGGTCATCCAGGTCAAGGAAGTGAAATTCCGCCCGGGTACCGATGACGGGGATTACAACGTCAAGCTGCGTAACCTCGTGCGCTTCCTCGAAGAAGGCGACAAGACGAAGATCACGTTGCGTTTCCGCGGCCGCGAAATGGCTCACCAGGAAATCGGCATGCGGATGCTCGAGCGTCTGCGTACCGATCTCGAGGAAGTCGGCCAGGTCGAGCAGATGCCGAAGATGGAAGGGCGCCAGATGATCATGGTGCTTTCCCCGAAGAAGAAGAAATAACGGGCCTGCGCGTGAAACACGCGCGGGTTCGGAAGTGGTTCGGCGCGTCGCCCGGTGAGGGCGGCGCGCCAACAATGACGGCGGCTGCGCAAGCAGCATGCCGTACACAAGTGGACTGGGTTTCGAAGGGCGGGTCAAGGGCGCAAGCCAACCGCACACCCATCGCCATCTAATAAACTGGAGTTGTTCGTCATGCCTAAGATGAAGACCAAGAAGAGCGCTGCAAAGCGCTTCGTGGTGCGTCCGGGCGGTACCGTCAAGCGCGGTCAAGCCTTCAAGCGCCACATCCTGACCAAGAAAACCACGAAGAACAAGCGTCACCTGCGCGGCGCAACGGCAGTTCATGATTCCGATCTGAACTCCGTCCGCGCGATGCTGCCGTTCGCGTAACCCCTCAATCGATACTCACAGGAGAGAAACATGCCTCGAGTCAAACGTGGGGTAACCGCACGGGCCCGTCACAAGAAGATCATCAACCTGGCCAAGGGTTATCGCGGTCGCCGCAATAACGTCTACCGCATCGCCAAGCAGGCGGTGATGCGCGCTGGTCAGTACGCTTATCGCGACCGTCGCAACAAGAAGCGTGTGTTCCGCGCACTGTGGATCACGCGTATCAACGCGGCAGTCCGCCAGCACGACATGACCTACAGCGTGTTCATCAACGGCCTGAAGAAGGCGTCGATCGAACTCGACCGTAAGGTGCTGGCCGACATGGCGGTGTTCGACAAGGCTGCTTTTGCTGCGATCGTCAAGCAGGTGAAAGCCGCCGTTGCAGCCTAATTGCGAAATTAGCACTGCGTGGTTAGTTGCAGCGATGTTCCGGTAGTCTCGGCCGCTGCAGCGAAAACGGGGCTCTTCCGAGCCCCTTTTTTTATCGGCCCTCGCTGGGCCGCCCCAAGAGGGCCGACCGCCCCCTCGGGGGGCAGCGAACGAAGAGAGCGTGGGGGCCGTTTTTTGTCGGTCGGGCGATTTTGCTCGCCGAAAACGAATGACGTTGGAAATGATGGGATCTATGGATCTGGACCAGATTGTCGCCGACGCGCAGCAGTCCTTCGAACAGGCTGCCGACATCACCACGCTCGAAAACGAGAAAGCCCGCTTCCTCGGCAAGTCGGGTGCGTTGACCGAGTTGCTGAAGGGCCTCGGCAAGCTCGATCCCGAAGCGCGCAAGACCGAAGGCGCGCGCATCAATGTCGCGAAACAGCAGGTTGAAGCTGCGCTGACCGCGCGCCGCCAGGCGCTGGCGGACGCGCTGCTGAACCAGCGCCTCGCCGCCGAGGCGATCGATGTCACGCTGCCGGGCCGCGGCGCCGGTGCGGGCAGCCTGCATCCGGTGATGCGCACGTGGGAGCGCGTCGAACAGATTTTCCGCACGATAGGCTTCGACGTGGCCGACGGTCCCGAGATCGAGACCGACTGGTACAACTTCACGTCGCTGAACAGCCCGGAGAACCATCCGGCGCGTTCGATGCAGGACACGTTCTACGTCGAAGGCAAGGATGCCGACGGCCGTCCGCTGCTGCTGCGCACGCACACGAGCCCGATGCAGGTGCGTTATGCGCGCATGAACCGCCCGCCGATCAAGGTGATCGCGCCGGGCCGGACGTATCGCGTCGACAGCGATGCGACCCACTCGCCGATGTTCAATCAGGTCGAGGGGCTGTGGATCGACGAAAACATCAGCTTCGCCGACCTCAAGGGCGTCTATACCGACTTCCTGAAGAAGTTCTTCGAGCGCGACGACATTCTCGTGCGCTTCCGTCCGTCGTATTTCCCGTTCACGGAACCGTCGGCCGAGATCGACATGATGTTCGAGCACGGCAAGAACGCCGGCAAATGGCTCGAGATCTCCGGCTCGGGGCAGGTGCACCCGACCGTGATCCGCAACATGGGCCTCGATCCCGAGCGCTATATCGGCTTTGCATTCGGCAGCGGCCTCGAGCGCCTGACGATGCTGCGCTACGGCGTGCAGGACCTGCGTCTGTTCTTCGAGAACGACCTGCGTTTCCTGCGCCAGTTCGCGTAACGCGCGCCGCGCCGACTTGTGCCCGTGCGCGCTCCGCAGCGAGCCGGGCGTCGATTCAACCTGTTTCGAACGTAGACACTCATGCAATTCCCTGAATCCTGGTTGAGAACCTTTGTCGATCCGCAGCTGACGACCGACGAGCTGTCGCACGCATTGACGATGGCAGGGCTCGAAGTCGAGTCGCTGAGCAAGGCCGCGCCGCCGACGTCGAAGATCGTCGTCGGGCGGGTGCTCGAAGTCGTCAAGCATCCGGATGCGGACAAGCTCAATGTCTGCCAGGTCGACGCCGGTACGGGCGCGACGCTGAACATCGTCTGCGGTGCGCCGAACGTCGCGCCGGGCATCAAGGTGCCGGTCGCGCTCGTCGGCGCGGAGCTGCCGCCTGCCGAAGAAGGCGGCAAGCCGTTCGCGATCAAGCTGTCGAAGCTGCGCGGCGTCGAGAGCCAGGGGATGCTGTGCTCGGCGCGCGAACTGAAGCTGTCCGAGGACCACAGCGGCCTGCTGATCCTGCCGGAAGACACGCCGGTCGGCCAGGACATCCGCGACACGCTGAACCTCGACGACACGATCTTCGAAGTCAAGCTGACGCCGAACAAGGCGGACTGCCTGTCGGTGTTCGGCATCGCGCGCGAGACCGCCGCGATCACCGGCGCGCCGCTCACACACCTCGACATCCGCCCGGTGCGCGCGGAACTCGACGAGACGCTGCCGGTGCGCATCGCCGCGCCGGACCTGTGCGGCCGCTTCTCGGGTCGCGTGATCCGCGGCGTGAATGCGCGCGCGAAGACGCCGCAATGGATGGTCGAGCGCCTCGAGCGCGCCGGCCAGCGCAGCGTATCCGCGCTCGTCGACATCTCGAACTACGTGATGTTCGAGCTCGGCCGCCCGTCGCACGTGTTCGATCTCGACAAGATCCACGGCGGCATCGAAGTGCGCTGGGGCAAGCGCGGCGAATCGCTGAAGCTGCTCAACGGCAACACGATCGAGCTGGACGAAACGGTCGGCGTGATCTCGGACGACCAGCAGGTCGAGAGCCTCGCGGGCATCATGGGCGGCGACAGCACGGCCGTCACGCTCGATACGACCAACATCTACCTCGAAGCGGCGTTCTGGTGGCCGGACAGCATCCGCGGCCGCGCGCGCAAGTACAACTTCTCGACCGATGCTGCGCACCGCTTCGAACGCGGCGTCGATTACGCGACGACCGTCGAGCACGTCGAGCGCATCACGCAGCTGATTCTCGACATCTGCGGCGGCAGGGCAGGCCCGGTCGACGACCAGGCGGTCAACCTGCCGCAGCGCGCGCCGGTGGCGATGCGCGTGTCGCGCGCGAACCGCATCATCGGCGTGAAGATCGACGCCGACGAGATCGCGAGCATCTTCACGCGTCTCGGCCTGCCGTTCGAGCGCAATGACGACGTGTTCTCGGTCACGCCGCCGTCGCACCGCTTCGACATCGAGATCGAGGAAGACCTGATCGAGGAAGTGGCACGCATCTACGGCTTCGAGAAGATTCCGGCGCGTCCGCCCGTCGCGACGAGCGAGATGCGCGCGACGAACGAGACGCAGCGCTCGATCCACGACATCCGTCACGCGCTCGCCGCGCGCGACTACGCGGAAACCGTCAACTTCAGCTTCGTCGATGCGGAGTGGGAGCACGATTTCGCCGGCAACGACAACCCGATTCGTCTGCTCAATCCGATCGCGAGCCAGCTGTCGGTGATGCGCACGACGCTGTTCGGCAGCCTGATCGCCGTGCTGCGCCACAACCTGAACCGCCGCGCGGATCGCGTGCGCGTGTTCGAGGCGGGCCGTGTGTTCCTGGCCGATCCGTCGGTCAAGGCAGGCGAACTGGCGGTCGAAGGCTATGCACAGCCGAAGCGCGTCGGCGCACTGGCCTATGGCCCGGCGGTCGACGAGCAGTGGGGCGTGCCGACCCGCGCGGTCGATTTCTTCGACTTGAAGGGCGATCTCGAGGCGCTGCTCGCGCCGACGTCCGCCCGCTTCGCGACGGCCGAGCATCCGGCACTGCATCCGGGCCGCAGCGCGCGCATCGAGGTCGACGGCCGCGCGGTCGGCTGGATCGGCGAATTGCACCCGCGCCTGATGCAGAAGTACGAGCTGCCGCATGCGCCGGTGATGTTCGAGATCGATACCGACGCGCTCGTCGCACGCACGCTGCCGGCGCCGACCGAGGTGTCGAAGTTCCCGCCGGTGCGCCGCGATATCGCGGTCGTGGTCGATCAGAAGGTCGAAGTCCAGGCGCTTTTCGACGAAATGAAGAAGGCGCTGGCCGATGATGCCTGCCGGTTCGTTCAGAAGGTTGTACTCTTCGACGAATTTCGTGCAAAATCAAATACTTCCGGTGGACTTGCCGCGCACGAGAAGAGCCTTGCCTTCCGCGTGACGCTGCAGGACACGGCCGGCACGCTACAGGACGAGGTCGTCGATCAGGCGATCCAGACGCTTGTCGAGCGGATGGCGCGCGTCGGCGCGCGCTTGCGCGGCTAAGGAGCCGGCAGCGCCCGGGTGCGAGGCGACACACGCGCCCGGGCGGCTGGTTCCTCATCGTGAGATTTGGTTTAACGCGCTGTATGGCAGATATGAACGACATGACCTCGAGTGAATTCGAAGCCCTCCTGACGGCGCAGCGCAGCGCCATGAACCGCGACGCTTCGGCGCCGGCGTCCACCGAGACGCCGACGCTGACGAAGGCGGAGCTGGCGGAGCTGCTGTTCGACAGCGTCGGGCTGAACAAGCGTGAAGCGAAGGACATGGTCGAAGCGTTTTTCGAAGTGATCCGCGACGCGCTCGAGAACGGCGAAAGCGTCAAGCTGTCGGGGTTCGGCAATTTTCAGCTGCGCGACAAGCCGCAGCGTCCGGGCCGCAATCCGAAGACGGGCGAGGCGATTCCGATCGCCGCACGCCGAGTGGTAACCTTCCACGCGAGCCAGAAGCTGAAGGCGCTGGTCGAGAACGGCGCGGAGCAAAACGACGCGCGCTGACGTCCCCGCGCGGCCGCCGCGCACCTTTACCGACGGTTAACTGACGATGACAACGACGGTTGAGAAAGTCGTCTTGCCTCCGATTCCCGCGAAGCGCTACTTCACGATCGGTGAAGTCAGCGAACTGTGTGGCGTCAAGCCGCACGTGCTGCGCTACTGGGAACAGGAATTCACGCAGTTGCGACCGGTGAAGCGGCGGGGCAATCGCCGGTATTACCAGCATCACGAGGTGCTGCTGATCCGGCGGATCCGCGAATTGCTGTACGAACAGGGCTTCACGATCAACGGGGCCCGCAACCGTCTCGATTCGCCGGGCGGTGTGCGTGACGAGGCGCCGGCGGCCGAGAGCGACGCGCCTGTTGCGGCGGAAACGCGGGCGCCGGCCCGTCCTGCGGGCCCGACCGTCGACGTTGCCGCGCTGCGACAAGCGCTGCTCGACGTGATCGACGGATTGAAGCACGACTGAGTGCAGGGTGGCGCGAACGACAGGAAAGCCCGGGTGGCGTGATGGCCCCCGGGCTTTTTCATGCGCGTCCGTCAAACAGGCGGCTCAGCGCGCGGCGAGCGGATTCTTCTGTCCCATGTCGACGACCAGCGTGCCGTCCGGCAGCATCCGCACCGAGCCTTGCGCGACCTGGCTGCGATATCCGTACAGGTCGAACCGCATCGGGCCGGTTTCCGCCGAATTCTGGATCAGCGCGCGTACGTTCAGTTCGAGCACGTTGAACATCTTCATGTCGCCGCCTTCCATCCACATGTAGCTGTGCGCGGCAATCTGCGGCGGCTTTGGCGCGGGCGCGTCCGACGCGCGCCGGAACGTGAGCCGCAGCCCGTCGGGTTCGACGGTGGCCTGCGCGAGCTTGCCGTTCAGCACCGGCGGCGGGAACACCGTGTACTGGTCGAGCACGAGCGTGTCGCCGCGCAGTTCCGCGCCACGCCGCTGCAGTGGCGTGAGTGACGCCAGCTCGATGCCGAGCGAACGCAGCAGCTTCGCCTGCGGGATGCCGAGCACCGATACCTGGGCCGGCGCATACGCGAGGTGACGGTCGTCGAGCACCGACAGCGAGCCCTTCATGTCGGTCGGCAGCCAGACGCCCGGCACGTGGTTCCACAGCTTGATCCCGCCTTGCACGCGCAGGTTCCGGCCGTCGGCGCTCAATTGCAGGTCGTTCAGCGAACGCGGCGAGTAGTCGAGCAGATAGTTGTTGAAGAGCGCCGACATCGCCTTCCACGATTCCACGACCGTCCCGCCGAGGATGCGGATGTCGTACTGGTTCGGGTCGTCGAGATCGACGGGCTCGCCGGCCCGTTTCGCGACGAGCTGGACGTCGAGATCCTCGACGTGGAAGCCGATGTCGCCGGACAGGTTGAAATCGACATTGCGCAGATGGATCGTCGGATTGCGGTTCGACACGTGCCGTTCGTTGAACGGTGTGTTCGAGGTACGGCGCATCGCCACTTTCTGCATGCCGGGCCGCGCTGCGTCGTTCGCGAGCGCATACGCCTCCCAGTGCCGGCGGACGTCGCGCAGCGCGCTTTGCTGTGCGGCGAGATAGCTGTCGTTCAGGCGTGCGGCCGGGTTGCCCGGCGGCGTGCCGCTCGCGGTTCCCGCGTACGACGGCATCCGGATCGACATCGCGCCGCTTTCGTCGAAATTGAAATAGCCGGCCGAGACCTGGTCGCGGTAGTGGTACAGGTCGAACACGAAATTCTGTCCGGACTTCGCCGGGTCGGCCGGGCCGATCACGATGTCCGCGTTCATCGGCATCGAGCGCATGAACTTCACGTCGCCGCCGCGGATGTACATCGCCTGCTGCGGCGCATTCGCGGGCATCGCGAAGCCGGCGTGCGTGCCGTCGTCGAGCGTCATGTCGAGCCCGGCGGGCGTCAGGCGCAGCGCCGTGATCGCGATCTTCAGGTGCGGCGGCGGCATCAGCCGGTCGACCGACATCACGAGATCGTCGCCGGACAGGCGCGCGATCGGCGTGTCGACCTTGAGCAGGTCGGCCATCTTCACGTTCGCGGCACGCATCACCGGTTGCGCGTCGAGGCCCGACACGCGCACGCCGCTCGGATGGAACACGAGCTGGCTGCCGTCGCGGATCGCGAGCGTGCCGGTGAGCGAGAATGGCACCCAGCCGTCGCGCTGCATTTCGCCCTGCAGATGGATCACGCCGTCGCCGCTCGAGACCACCAGCTTGCGCAGCGGCGCGTTGCGATAACCGAAGATGTAGGTATTGAAGAGCGCCGTCAGTTTCGCGCTGTCGAGCGTGACCGTACCCCGATGCACGTCGATCTCGAAGCTCGTCGGATCGTCGAACACGATCGGTGCGCCGGCCTGCGTCGGCACGAGCGTCGCCGACAGCTGGCGAATGTAGAAACCGAGATTGTCGACGATGCGGAAATCGACGTTGCGCAGGAAGGTCGTCGCGCCATTCTGGCCCGAGTCGCGCAACGTGAACGGGCGGGGCTGCGTGACGCGGATCGATGCGAGCGACGGGACGGCGCGCGCGATCTGCTGTTCGCGGGCGAGGCGCTCGGCCTTCGCGCGTTCGATCGACGTCGACGCTGCCGGCGTGCTGCCGTCGCGCTGCGCGGCGGGTTCCGCGCAGCCTGCGCCGAGCAGCGCAAGCGCGAGTGCGCCGCAGCCGAGTGCGCGCGACACGCGGTGCGGGGCCGCTGCGGCCGCGCGTCGCGGGCCGCCAATCCAACCGGGGGGTGCCAATGGCGAGCGATGGCCGCGCCGGACCGCATTCCGCATCGTCTGTCTCCGTATCTTGTCGTGATCGACTGCGGCGCACGCCGAGGCACGGCGCGGGCGTCGATGCGGTGCAGTGTGGCATAGCGCGCTAGAGCCGCGTTACCAAACATCCGGGGCGGCGGAGGGTGCAGCCAACGGGCGGCGGGACAACGGATTCGGGGCAGCGGGGCAGCAAAATAAAACGGTCGTTTGGTTTCCGGCGGAGCCCGTGCGGCATGATGTGCCGCGGACCGGAGCGCCCCGTGCCGGCCTTCGTCGACGCGGGTTCCGGCTCGGCTGTGACGCGCGGTCGGCGATGCCGACGAAGCTGTGCACGATCAGGCGTGGGACGCGGCGGCCCGCCGGGACGATCAGATCAGCATGCGCTGCCGGATCGCGTTCAGCGTCGCCTGGTCGAGCTGAAGGCCGTTTGCGATGTACGACGCCATCGAGCCGTACGATGCGGTGGCCTGATCGAACGCCGTCTGCAGGTAGCCGGCTTGCGCGCCTTGCAGCGCGGCCATCATGTCTGCCGCATCCTGGCCGCCGGTTTTCCGCGCCTGGGCCACGTACGCGGCGATTTCGGCCGCACGATAGGTATTGGTGAGCAGGTAGTCGGCAAAAATCGTCTGCTGCGGAACGCCGAGTATGGTGTGCAGAATGGCGGCGGCCCAGCCGGTGCGGTCCTTTCCGGCCGTACAGTGGAACACCAGGTTCCCGCTGCCGGCGGCAAAACCCGCGAACAGTTCGCGATAGCTCGTGCGCGCCGTCTCCGCCGTCACGAATGCCTGGTACATCGCCTGCATGAATGCAGTGCCGGTCGCGCCGGTGGTCGGAATGGGGCCGAGTTCGGCGACGCCCAGCACGTTGAAGTTCTGCCACGTGGCGCCGGCCAGCGGTACATCCGGCTGCGCGTGGATCTCCGAGGTCGTGCGCAGGTCGCGGACCTGCGTGATGCCCAGCGTGTCGACGGTGGCGAGATCGGAGGCCGACAGCGCGAGCGCGGGCGATCGGTAGATCACGCCTTTCTTCATCGTCGCGCCGCTTGCCGTCTCATAGCCGGTTCCTTCCGGTCCCGCCGTGTCCCGAAAGTTCGACGCCGAACTCAGTCTGGGTGTCGTTACCGGCGCGACCGAAATCGAGTCGCCACCGCATGCCGACAGAAGCGACGCGCTTCCCAGCGCCACGCCGAGCGCGCCGGCGCTCAGTTGCAGAAACCGTCGACGGGATATTTCGTTGTTCTGATTCATTCAATGGCCTTTGTTGGAGACAGTGACCGGAGCGTCGTCGCTGCGGTGGCGGCCGAAACCGCCGGGGGCGTTCCGCGCAGCGCGGCAAAGGCGGAATGAGCCGGATCGATCGGCATGTAGCCGGACGGCTCGCCGGACGCGTCGATCTCGCGCCGCGCCACCGCACGGTAGCGATTCGCAACAAAGCGGCCATCGTCCTCTTCGATTAGGGACAAACGCGGGTCGGCGGCCGTCGCCAAGGGATTTCACAAGAACATTCACAAAATGCATGCGACCCGTTCTAATTCTTCAAAGTGTCTGTTATACTTTTATGCTTTCGGGGCGTAGCGCAGCCTGGTAGCGTACCTGCATGGGGTGCAGGTGGTCGGAGGTTCAAATCCTCTCGCCCCGACCAGACAAGAACCCGCGTCAGCTAAGGCTGACGCGGGTTTTTCGTTTTTGCGGTCCCGCAATTCCGGGAGGACGTGCCGGCCGCGCGACGCGGCCCCAAGCACGGACCACCTTTCACTTGACCGCTTTTTGCACAGGCGGCCGCTGCACCGGTAAAATACAAGGTTGATCCACGGAAAAAAGCGCCGTGATTTAGCGGAAGAGGATTCCCAGAACATGACTGATCTTCGTCTTACCATGCGGTTCGCTGCAGTGCTCGCCACCGGCGCGCTCGTTGCCGGTTGCGGTACGTCGTCGCCCACGAAAGTGGACTACAAGAGCGACTCGAAATCGAAGGAGGTTTCGCTCGCAGTGCCGCCCAACATGCTCGACGAGTCGGCAGATCAGCGCTCGCTGCCGCCCCAGGGCGGCGCGACTTCCCTGTCGTCGCTGCAGCAGGTCCAGCAGGCGGCGCCGCCCACCGATGCTGTTGCACCGGCCGTGTCCGGCATGCATATCCAGCGTGACGGCACCGAGAGCTGGCTCGTCGTCGACGGCAAGAAACCGGCCGACCTGTGGCCGCAGATCCGCCGCTTCTGGCAGGAGCAGGGCTTCCTGCTCGTCGTCGACCAGCGCGACAAGGGCGTGATGGAGACCGACTGGAACGAAACCCATCCGCAGATCAACGACGGCCTGATCCGCAGCGTGATCACGAAGGCGATGGGCAATTCGTACGTGACCGCGGAACGCAACAAGTACCGTACGCGTCTCGACACCGCGCCGAGCGGCGGCACCTACGTGTTCATCAGCCAGAAGGGCATGCGCGAAGCGCTGACCGGCCCGAGCAACGATTCGAGCAAGTGGGAGCCGAAGCCGAACGATCCGGCGCTCGAAGCCGAATACCTGAAGCGGCTGATGGCTGTTCTCGCGCAGAACGATCTGCGCGCGAAGAACGGCGAGCCGCCGATCGCCAATATCAGCGACAACGCGCCGGCGAAGGACAAGAAGGCCGATGCGGCATCGTCGAAGGCGGCGGCAGCAATCGCCGCGCAGAACGTCGCGAGCGCATCGTCGCAAGGGTCGTCCGAAGCGTCCGACGTCACGGGCGCCGTTCCGTCGGAAGTCACGCTCGGCGAGCCGTACGACCGCTCGTGGCTGCGCGTCGGCCTCGCGCTCGATCGTGCGAACTTCACGGTCGACGATCGCGATCGCACGCAGGGTCTGTACTTCGTGCGCTATGTCGATCCGAAGGATCTGAGCGCTGCCGAGCAGGGTTTCTGGAGCCAGCTGTTCCACGGCAAGAAGGAAAAGCAGGCGAAGCAGTACCGCGTCAACGTGAAGGCGCTCACGCCCGACCAGACGCGCGTCGCGGTCGTGGACGACTCGGGCGCGGTCGATACGTCGTCGCCCGCACGCCAGATCATGGGGCTGCTCATGAACCAGCTGCGCTGATCGCCGAATCCTCGTGCGTTTCAGGAAGCCCGCCTTTCAGGCGGGCTTTTTTTATTCCCGCGCGCGGTTCGCGCGCGCGTCCGCACGCTTTCCGCGATCGGGCCCTTGACGTGACGTTACGTAACATCCGCATGTTACGGGCGACAGAACGTGCGAGCCGTCGCGCACCTTGAACAATTGTCCTTATAAATCAATGGCCTGCCTGTTTATTCCGGGTTGGCACGGAATCTGCTCCTGATAGGCAGATCGTTAGGACAGGGAGGATGACGTCAGATCCCGGGCATGCGCCGCGAACGCATGACAAACGGTATCGGCGTCGCCAAATGCCGGCGCAGCAAGCGTCGGTGCAACCGATGATGATCTGCGCATCGGCGCGGATCTCGATGGCCCCGTCGCCTATCCTCGTAGGGCGACGGTTTCGCCCGCGCTTTCTCGTGAAGCGCGGGCAATTTTTTTGGGGGCCTGTATTGTGCGGGGGTGGGCGTACGGCTGCCGCCGGAATCGCGTATGCTCGGACCTTTTGATCCGGGGAGCCGCAAATGGCGGAGATCGCAGTCGTGGCGTTGATCGTGGCGAAACCGGGTGCGGAAGAGAAGCTGCGCACCGTGCTTGAAGGTATCGTCGAGCCGACCCGCAATGAACAGGGTGCGCTGCAATACGACCTGCATCGCGACCTGAAGGAGCCGGCACGGTTCGTGTTTGTCGAGCGTTGGGAGAGCGAGGCGGCGCTGGCGGCGCATGCGCGTTCCGCGCATATCCTCGCCTATCGCGAGGCGGCGGCGGACTGGATTGCGAGTTCGGAGATCCGCGTGCTGTCGAAGATCGTCTGAGGGCGGGGCAGCCGGGCGCGTGGCGCCCGACTGCCGCGGCGACGCGTGTCAGTGCGACGTGTCGGGGACGTCGAGGATCAGGATGATCGTCCAGTCCGCATCGCCATCGTGGTGGTATTGGCGTTCGGCAACGATGAACGGCTGTTGCTTGCCTTGCGGGCCGAGAAAGAGCACGTCGCCTTCCATCGGCAGGCATTCGATCGGCGGCAGTGCGAGAAACGCGTCTTCCGAGCCGCGCGGCATCAGTTGCTTGATCTTGCGAGTGGCGGCTTCGGTCCACTCGATGTCGAGTTGAATGTTGCTCATGCTGTCCTCCGCACCGGGGTGCGTACGGGGTGGAAAAGTTCGGTGCGCGACTTTAGCACAGCGTACCGGTGCCGCAACCAAAAAAGCCGAACCCGGTTGCCCGGATTCGGCTTTTTCGCAATGCGGTACCGTTGCAGCTTACTGGCTGGCGGCGTCGGCCGGAGCGGCCTTCTTGACGGCCTTCTTCGCACCCTTGTGATGGGCTGCCTTTTTCATGTGATGCTCTTCGTGCATCGCCGGCTCGGCTGCCTGCTGAGCTTGCTGCTGCTGCAGCGCCTGTGCGCGCTGCTCGATCTCGGCAATCTTGGCCGGATCGGTGATGGTCCTGATTTCCGTGCTCTCTTGCGCATACGCTGCGCCAGTCAGCGCCGACATCGCAACCAGGATAGCCAGGGACGTCTTCTTCATTGCTTTACCTCCGCTAAGTGGTGATGAACTCGAGTGTTGCCGTTTCCATCTGGCGACTGCAACCGAGCGCGTGTCGAGTGTAACAAAAGTGACGGATCAGTGTGCACGGGAACGCTGCCCGGTGCAAGGTCGCGTTGAAGTCGCGCAACAGTTGCGGCACACAGTCACGCGCTTGCCATTCGGCGCTGAGCCGGGATGCCTGTCATACGTCGGACTCAGAACCATCCGAGCCGGCGGTACACATGAAATTGCGCAATGCCGACCAGCTCGTGCGCGGCATGCTCGGCGTTGACCAGATTCTGCCAACGCGGCAACCACCCCGTATTCGCATCGCGGCGGTTCGCGTAGACCGGTTGCGGATCGATGCCGAACCGGCGGAAATCGAGCAGTGCGCGCCGCATCTGGTATGACGACGTGACAAGGATCCATGCATCGTCATGTTGTGAGCGTAGTATAGGTGCCGTGAACTTCGCGTTCTCGTATGTCGTGCGGCTGTTCGCCTCGAGGGTCAGATCTTCCGGGGTGACGCCCCCGGCGACGAGATACGGCGCGTAGGTCGCGGCTTCGGTCGCGCCGTGTCGCTGCGGGTCTCCGCCGGACAGAATGACCGTGCATCGCTCGGCTTGCCGGCGGCACGTGCGGTACAGCTCGGCGGTCTTGCGGATGCGGGCGAAACCGTCGGCTGGCGGCTGGAGTCGTCCGTCGATGCGTTTCGTGCCGGCGCCGATCAGGATCAGCGCGGTGCGTCCGTGCATGTCCGGACGCTCGACCGGGGTCACACCCGCCTGCGACCACGCGATGAGCGGCGCCGCGAGCCAGCCGGTCGCAAGCAGCCAGAACAGCGCGAGCGTCGCGGCTGCAATCGCGCGCCGTTGCTTGCGGAAGAGCACGGATGCAATGAAGAGAAGTGCAAATGAATCGAACAGAATCAATTTGATTGGGGTAAGGTGTCTTTTTATGGACGGCTGATGTTCCGGCCCCGACTCGACGCCGAGCGTCCGGCCTCCAGCCTCCAGAATCGGTGGCGGCGCCGGCGGGCGGAGACCCCGCCCGGCGCGCCGCTTCGCATTGTCGCTGCACTTTAAGAAAGAATCGAGATGGCCACGTATTCCAACGAAGCGGTGCTCGACGCATTGAGGCGAGTGCAGTATCGCCAGGTACCGTGGGCGCGACGCCCCGGCGTATTCGAGTATCTCCGTTCGCTCGGGCTGATGGACACGGTCAGGCAGAAGACCGTTGCTCCCGCACCGGGTTTTCATGCGCCTGTCGACATCGCCGTGCTGACCGACACCGGCCGCGCCGAATTCGCGCGCCTCGAGCGCGACGAGAAATCGGCCGCCTGGACCGATCGCCGGATGGACGACTACGCGCTCAGCGAAGCGAGTGCCGTCGCGTTTCTCGAAAGCCGCCTGTAGCACGCTTCCAACACGTCACAAGCCGGGCGGCGTCGCAAAAAAAAGCCCGTATCACGAGGATACGGGCGTACCGGATACTTTTTGCTGCTGCCACGCTGTGCTCATGGCAACGTTGTGACTCGCCGCATGTCTGTCAGTTCCCGACTGCGGACATTTTCTTTGATCGGGACGTCAACGTGGCCGGTTACGGATGTCTGGGCGTGTCTTGCGGAGGCAGGCCGATGCGTGCACGTGCGTTGCTGGCGATATCGCCGCGCAAGTCGCCGCGCGGAACCGTCTGCCGGCCAGATTGCTCGGCGCCGGGCGGCGTGTGCAGGTTGCCTTTGTGCTCCTGCTGCCGATGCGGTTGCTTGTTGCGGTCGTCGGCATGTGCGGGCGATGCAAGCGCCAGTGAAACGACAATGCCGCATGCAGCCAGCAGTGACATTGGTTTCATGGCGGGCTCCCTCAAGCCGTCGATGCGGCCTGTCGATATGACGCTAAGGTAAGCGCGGGAGTGCAGGCTTGCTGTAAATATTGGTAAATAGATGTTTCGCCGCAAAACAACGCGATCCGGCGGCGTCGTTCATGCCGCGAAAGCGTTGCCCGGAAAGAAGCCGGGCGGCCGAAGCCGCCCGGTCGATATTCCGATTCAGGCCATCTTGACTGGCGCGCGCCAGGATTCCGGGTTGGTCCAGAATGCGCCGCGGAGGCGGTCGCGGCTCGGCGGTGCGGGCGGCTTGGCCGCGCTCGCGCCGATGCGGCCGCGCAGCGAGATCTGACGGCCGCTCGTGCCGAGTCGCTTGACGATTTCGGCGAGCGTGCCATCGGCCTGCCATTCGTCGAAGCGGCGGCGGCAGGTCGGCGGGGACGGATAGCGGCCGGGCAGCTTGGACCAGCCTTCGCCGGTCGACAGCACCCACAGCACCGCGTTCACCACCGAACGGGCTTCCACACGCGGACGGCCGCGACGCTCACTTCGTGCGGGCTCCGAACAAAACAGACCTTCCACCAGCGCCCATTCGTTATCTCTCAAATCGTCGAACAGCATCATGTCCTCACCTCAGCGAAGCAAACTCCGGTGCGCTGCCCTGCGCCGCGCACTCTTCAAGCACTCGATCATCGAGTGCCGGGTGGGGGCGTCCGGTTTATCGGCAACGGACTTCATCAATCCGTCGGACGAAACCTGCGCCCTGTGCGACAGGTAATGCACGAAGCGTGCCACGTCGAAGGAGAACCCCGCGAGAGCCGCTTGGCAGCGAGCTGACGGCTACGTCAGCTAGGGGCGTATAAGACGCCAAAAAGACCCGACAGCAAATCAGGGCAATCACCAATCTTGTGCAATTCGCCCGTGCCGCGTGCGTTTGCGGGCTTATTGCACCGCAGCGAAACATGTGAACCGAGTGCCGGATTGGCGCACTAGAATCGCGCATTGATGCCAGGGATTGATGAGGGAGGGACATGAACGTCACGTTGCGACAGCTTCGCGTGTTCATCGAGGTCGCGCGGCTCAAGAGTTTCAGCCGCGCGGGCGACGAGATCGGGCTCACGCAATCTGCGGTGAGCCGCTGCGTACGCGAACTCGAGGCGGAGCTCGGGCTGAAGCTGATCGACCGGGCCACGCGCGACGTGCAGTTGACCGACGTCGGCGCGAACCTGATCGCGAGCGTGTCGCGCCTGATCGACGATCTCGACGACACGCTGCGCGAAATTCGCGAAATCGGCGAACAGCGCCGGGGACGCGTGATCGTGGCGGCGAGCCCGACAATCGCGTGCCGGCTGATGCCGCGCGTCGTGGCGGCCTGCGAGCGTCAGTTTCCGTTCGTCACGCTCGGCCTGCGCGACGAGGTGCAGAGCGACGTGCTGCGCAAGGTGAAGTCGAGCGAGGCCGATTTCGGCGTCGTGATCGGGCCGCTCAGCGCCGCCGATCTCGTGAACGAGCCGTTGATGACCGACTCGTTCTGTCTCGTCGCGCGCGCCGACCATCCGCTCGCATCGCGCGGGGAGGTGCCGTGGACGGCGCTGAACGGCGAGCGGCTCGTGCTGCTCGATCATGCGTCAGGCAGCCGGCCGCTGATCGACGCGGCGCTGGCCGCGCATCGCGTGAGCGCGACGGTGATGCAGGAGCTCGGCCATTCGGCGACGGTGTTCGGACTCGTCGAAGCGGGCGTTGGCGTGAGCGTGCAGCCGTGGCTGTCGCTGCCGCTGCCTGCCGGCTCGACGCTCGTCGCGCGACCGCTCACGCCGCGCACGGAGCGCACCGTCGAACTGGTGCGCCGCCGCGACCGCTCGCTGTCGCCGGCCGCGCAGGCGATCTGGGAACTCGTGCGGCAGATGCCCGCGCGGGCCGAGGGCCTCGACTGACGAACGGCGCTCGACGCTACACTACGGACCGTGTCCCTTAATGGCGATATCCGATGATGCATTCGACAGATTCGCGCCCGGCGACGGGCGAAGCGGCTGCCCGCAGCGTCGTGCACGACTTGCGTGCATCGCTGATCCGGGAGGTGGCGAATGCCGGTTTCGGCGTGCCGGACGTGCTGCCGTTCTGGTTCGGTGAATCCGACCGGGTTACCCCGGACTTCATCCGCGACGCGGCTGCCGCGGCGCTGCGCGATGGCGCGACGTTCTACACGCACAACCTTGGCACCGGGACGCTCCGCGACGCGCTTGCCGCATACGTGAGCGCGCGCCACGGCGCGACGGCGGCGGATGCGATCGCCGTCACGAGTTCGGGCGTGAATGCGCTGATGCTCGCCGCGCAGCTTCTCGTCGGTCCGGGCGATCGCGTTGTTGCGGTGACGCCACTGTGGCCGAACCTCGTCGAGATCCCGAAGATCCTCGGCGCGCAGGTCGAATGCGTGCCGCTGGGCTACGGCCGGGCCGGCTGGCAGCTCGACGTCGGCCGCCTGCTCGCGGCGCTGACGCCCGGCACGCGCATGCTGCTGCTCAATTCGCCGAACAACCCGACCGGGTGGACCATGTCGCGCGACGACCAGCTTGCCGTGCTTGCGCATTGCCGCCGTCACGGGATCTGGCTGGTTGCCGACGAGGTGTACGAGCGGCTCGCGTTCGACGCCACGGGCGCGCGGTCCTTTCTGGACATCGCGTCGCGCGACGAGCGGGTCGTCGTCGTGAATTCGTTCTCGAAGGCTTGGGCGATGACCGGCTGGCGGCTCGGCTGGCTGGTTGCGCCGGCGTCGGTCATGGGCGACCTCGCGAAGCTCGTCGAATACAACACGTCGTGCGCGCCGGGTTTCGTGCAGGCCGCGGGCGAGGTTGCGTTGCGCGACGGCGAGCCGTTCGTCCGGACGTTCGTCGCGGCGCTGCGCGACGCACGCGATCACCTGGTCGCCGCGCTGCGTACGCTGCCGGACGTCGAGGTGCCGCCTCCGCCGGGCGCGATGTACGTATTCCTGCGCCTGCCCGGATCGGACGACAGTCTTGCCTTCTGCAAGACGCTGGTGCGCGACGCGGGACTCGGCCTCGCGCCGGGGCGCGCATTCGGCCCGGAAGGGGAAGGGTTCGTGCGGTGGTGCTACGCGTGCGATCCGGCGCGACTCGACGCGGGTGTCGAGCGCCTGCGCCGCTTCCTCGCGGGCCGCGCGGCGGCTCGCTGAAACGGGGCGCCACCATCGCGGCAAGCCGGACAAGGCCGCTCGGCTCTGCTTTACGCACTCGGCAATTTTGCGTAAGATGGCGCTCAGTCACGCGGTTCCGTCGTTGAATCGCGCTGTTCCGTCCGGTTAGGGCCTGGCTTGAAGTGGTTTCGCCGCCCCCGGTTCGTGCTCCCATCAATATGACCGATCAGAATCGGGCGAGCGCGTCTTCCGTTCATTTCGTCTGTTTGTTGATCCGGTTCGTTTGACCACAGGGTCTGGCCTAGCTGCATGAATACCCAAGAGGCGAAGATCGTCCTCGAGACTGCTTTGATCTGCGCGCAGGAGCCGTTGAAGCTCGGTGATTTGCGCAAGCTCTTTGCCGACAGCGTGTCGGCTGACACGGTCCGCACGTTGCTCGAAGATCTGAAACAGGAGTGGTCCGGCCGCGGTGTCGAACTGGTTGCGCTGGCGAGCGGCTGGCGCTTCCAGAGCAAGCCGGCGATGCGCAGCTTCCTCGATCGCCTGCATCCCGAGAAGCCGCCGAAGTATTCGCGCGCGGTGCTCGAGACGCTGGCGATCATCGCGTACCGGCAGCCGGTCACGCGGGGCGACATCGAGGAAATTCGCGGTGTCACGGTCAACACGCAGGTGGTCAAGCAGCTCGAGGATCGTGGCTGGATCGAGGTGATCGGGCATCGCGATGTGCCGGGGCGTCCGGCGCTGTATGCGACGACCAAGCAGTTCCTCGACGATCTCGGCCTGAAGGCGCTCGACGACCTGCCGATGCTCGAGCAGCCGGCGGCGAACATCGAGGCCGCGCTGCTTGCGCAGCAAGCGATGGACTTCGACGACGGCATGCCGGCCGCCGAAGCCGGGTCGGGCGATGAAGACGCGGTGGAGCAGCCGGATGCGACCGTGCGGCCGGCCGACGCGGGTCCCGATCATGCGTCGGCGCAGGAATTGCCGAACCGCGATACGCTCGAGGCGGGTGACGCACAGACGGAACAGGCTGGCGCCGAAGCAGCGCCGGCGGGCGTGCAGCCCGTGCCGCTGCACGCGGAGTTGTACGAGGAAGATCGCAAGCCGGACGCCGAAGCGGCGGCCGGCGACGGAACGGAAGCGGCCGACGACAGGCCTGGCGTGATCGTTCACGCCGGCACGGCGCATTCCCGTCCTGCGGATGACGAGATGCTGGACGACACGTCCGACAGTCTCGCGGATGCCGTACGCAGCGCCAGCGCCCCCTTCGGTGCGGACGAACTGCCGGACGACGAAGCAGAACCCGAACAGCGTCGCGCCTGAACGCGGCCGATTCCATGCCGCGCCCGAGCCGGGCGCGAGACCTGACATTTTGAGGTTGTTTTGACAGATATCCACGATATTGAATCGTCCGCGCCTGCCGTGCAGGCGGCGCGTGCCGACGATGCGCCCGAGCAGGGCGCCCAGGCCGAGGGCGGCGACGAGCGTCCCCGTCGCGGTTTGCGGCGCGGCCCGCGCAGCCTGATCGCGCGCCGTCGCGCGGCCGCGAAGTCGAAGGGTGGCGAGGGCGCGCCGCAGGAAGGCGAAGGTGCGGATGCGCCCGCCGAGGCGGCGCCAGCGCAGCCGGCGCGTGCGCCGCGCAAGGAAGGTGCGGCGAAGGGTGGGCGCAAGCCGGCAGCCAAGCGCGAAGGCGCGGCGCGCCAAGGTGCGCAGGGCGGTCAGGGTGGCCAGGGCAAGCGTGGCGGCGCGGTCAATGCCCCCGCCAGCGAGGCGGCCCAGGACGACCTGTTCGCGTACGTGACGTCGCCGGCGTTCGACGCCGACAATTCCGCTGCAGGCAGCGGCGTGCGCGCGCCGATGCTGCGACGCGGCCGTGGCCAGCCGGCCAACAAGCGCGTGCTGTCGCCGGACGACGACGCGCCGAAGCTGCACAAGGTGCTGGCCGAAGCCGGGATGGGTTCGCGCCGTGAAATGGAAGAGCTGATCATCGCCGGCCGCGTGTCGGTGAACGGCGAGCCGGCGCACATCGGCCAGCGCATCATGCCGACCGACCAGGTGCGGATCAACGGCAAGCCGGTCAAGCGCAAGCTGCCGAACAAGCCGCCGCGCGTGCTGCTTTACCACAAGCCGACTGGCGAAATCGTCAGCCATGCCGATCCTGAAGGCCGGCCGTCGGTGTTCGACCGCCTGCCGCCGATGAAGACGGCCAAATGGCTCGCGGTCGGCCGCCTCGACTTCAATACCGAAGGCCTGCTGATGCTGACGACGTCGGGCGACCTCGCGAACCGCTTCATGCATCCGCGCTACAGCGTCGAGCGCGAGTACGCGGTGCGGGTGGTCGGCGAGCTGAGCGAAGGCAACCGGCAGAAGCTGCTGCACGGCGTCGAGCTCGACGACGGCCCCGCAAACTTCCTGCGCATCCGCGACGGCGGCGGCGAGGGCACGAATCACTGGTATCACGTTGCGCTGGCCGAAGGCCGCAATCGCGAAGTGCGCCGGATGTTCGAGGCGGCCGGCCTGATGGTGAGCCGCCTGATCCGTACGCGTCACGGTCCGATTCCGCTGCCGCGCGGCCTGAAGCGTGGCCGCTGGGAAGAGCTCGACGAGGCGCAGGTGCGCAAGCTGATGGCGACCGTCGGCCTGAAGGCGCCGTCGGAAGAGAAGGGCAAGCGCAGCGGCGGCCAGACGGAGCGCCGCCAGCCGGACCCGATGCAGACGTCGATGGGTTTCATCGGTCGCGAGCCGGTGCTGACGACGCACGGCAACCTCGACCAGCCGCGGCGCGGCCCGCGGCGCGGCGCGGCGGGCGGCTTCGCCGGCCCGAGCGGCCCGAGCGGCCACGGCGGCATGCCGGGCATGTCGGCCGGCTATGGCGGTAATCGCGCCGGCGGGCGCGACGTCGACGGCAACCGCGCGTCGTATGGCGCGGGCGGCAAACGTGGCGGTGGCGGCGGCGGTGGCGGCGGCGCCGGCAAGGGCGGCGGCAACCGCAACCCGAACGGCAATCGCGCGGAAGGCGCCGGCAACGGCGGGGCGCGTGGCGGTCAGCGTCCGCAGCGCAATCGATCGCGCGGCCGCTGACCGGCCGAGCGCGGCGCAACCTGCCGCGCGACGCCGGCAAAACCGGTATGATTCACCGGTTTTGCCGGCTGACGCTTGGCGTTTGCACCAAAAATCGCTATAATCGCGAAGTCGCTGGGCGTACGGATTTGATGTGCGGCTCAGGTGCGACCACCGGTAAGAAGATGGGCGTTCCGCCCATTTTTTTTTGCTGAAACGGTTAGGCATCTCGGGTAGCGCTTCCTGCGCCGGCTAAGGCGCGCGCCCGCGGGTGATTCGCGAGCGGCGGGCGCGAACACCTGAGAGGACACTGTGCAACTGACGGAACTGATAGAAACCACGGTCACCGGACTCGGCTACGAGATGGTGGATCTCGAGCGCACCGGGCGCGGCATGCTTTGCATCTATATCGATCAGCCTGCCGGCATCACGCTCGACGATTGCGAAAAGGTTACGCGTCAGCTTCAGCACGTCTTGACGGTCGAAAACATCGATTACGAACGGCTCGAAGTCTCGTCCCCGGGGCTCGACCGCCCGTTGAAGAAACTGGCCGACTTCGAGCGCTTCGCTGGCTGCGAAGTCTCCGTGACCTTGAAAAAGCCGCTGGACGGGCGCAAGACGTACCGGGGCATTCTGCACGCGCCGAATGGCGAAACGATCGGTTTGGAATTTGAGAGGAATAAGGGCGAGGCAGCCATGCTGGATTTCACGCTGGCCGATATCGACAAAGCCCGCCTGATTCCGCAAGTTGACTTTAGGAGCCGCAAATAATGAGTCGCGAAGTGTTGATGCTGGTGGATGCGCTGGCGCGCGAGAAAAACGTCGACAAGGATGTCGTGCTGGGTGCCCTCGAGGCGGCACTCGCGTCGGCTTCCAAGAAGCTGTTCGACGAAGGCGCCGAGATCCGCGTCCATATCGACCGCGAAAGCGGCGAGCACGAAACCTTCCGCCGCTGGCTCGTCGTGCCCGATGAAGCGGGCCTGCAGGAACCGGATCGCGAGATTCTGCTGTTCGAAGCGCGCGAGCAGAAGGCCGACGTCGAAGTCGGCGACTACATCGAGGAGTCGGTGCCGTCGATCGAGTTCGGCCGCATCGGCGCGCAGGCCGCGAAGCAGGTGATCCTGCAGAAGGTGCGCGACGCCGAGCGCGAGCAGATCCTGAACGACTACCTCGAACGCGGCGAAAAGATCATGACCGGCACGGTGAAGCGCCTCGACAAGGGCAACTTCATCGTCGAATCGGGCCGTGTCGAGGCGCTGCTGCGCCGCGACCAGCTGATCCCGAAGGAAAACCTGCGCGTGGGCGACCGCGTGCGCGCGTACATCGCGAAGGTCGACCGCACCGCGCGCGGCCCGCAGATCGAGCTGTCGCGCACCGCGCCGGAATTCCTGATGAAGCTGTTCGAGATGGAAGTGCCGGAGATCGAGCAGGGCCTGCTCGAGATCAAGGCCGCGGCGCGCGATCCTGGCGTGCGCGCGAAGATCGGCGTCATTGCGTACGACAAGCGGATCGATCCGATCGGCACCTGCGTCGGCATTCGCGGCTCGCGCGTGCAGGCCGTGCGCAATGAGCTTGGTGGCGAAAACATCGACATCGTGCTATGGTCGGAGGATCCCGCCCAATTCGTGATCGGCGCGCTCGCGCCGGCAGCCGTCCAGTCGATCGTCGTCGATGAAGAAAAGCATTCGATGGACGTCGTCGTCGACGAGAACGAACTCGCTGTCGCGATCGGCCGCAGCGGTCAGAACGTTCGCCTTGCCGGCGAACTGACCGGCTGGCAGATCAACATCATGACGCCGGACGAGTCCGCCCTGAAGCAGGGCGAAGAACGCGACAGGCTGCGTGCGTTGTTCATGGCGCGTCTCGACGTCGACGAAGAAGTTGCCGACATCCTGATCGACGAAGGCTTCACGAGCCTCGAAGAGATCGCTTACGTGCCGCTCAACGAAATGCTCGAGATCGAGGCATTCGACGAGGATACCGTGCACGAGCTGCGCAACCGCGCGCGCGACGCGCTGCTGACGATGGCGATCGCGAACGAAGAAAAGGTCGAAAACGCCGCGCTGGACCTGAAGAGCCTCGACGGCGTCACGCCGGAGCTGCTCTCGAAGCTGTCCGAAAACGGTGTGGCCACGCGCGACGATCTCGCCGAGCTGGCAGTGGATGAACTGGTCGACATGACCGGGATGGAAGAGGATGCCGCTAAGGCGTTGATCATGAAAGCACGTGAACATTGGTTCCAGTGAGAAATGACCATGGCGCACTGATTTGATGGCGGCCGTATGGCCTGACCCGATGCTAACCGCAAGGAATCGGTCCTTGCACTAAGAGGAATGAATGGCGAGTAACAACGTAGCCCAATTTGCCGCGGAACTGAAAATGCCTGCTGGTGTGCTGCTCGAACAGCTGCAGGCAGCGGGCGTCCAGAAAGCGAGCGAGGACGATGCGCTGTCCGAGACGGACAAGGCGCGTCTGCTCGATCATTTGCGCAAGTCCCACGGCGCGACCGACGGCGACAAGCGCAAGATCACGCTGACCCGCAAGCATACGTCGGAGATCAAGCAGTCCGACGCGACGGGCAAGGCTCGCACCATTCAGGTCGAGGTGCGCAAGAAGCGCACGTTCGTCAAGCGCGACGACGTGAGCGATGTCGCGGAGCAAGGTCAGGCACAGGCCGCCGAGGCGGATGACGATGCGGAACTGAAGCGTCGCGAGGAAGAGGCGCGCCGCGAAGCCGAGCTGCTCGAGAAGCAGGCTCAGGAGCTTCGCGAGCGCCAGGAACGCCTCGAGCGCGAGGAAGCGGAGCGCCGCGCCCGCGAGGAAGCGGCCGAAGCGGAGCGTCGCCGCGCCGAGGAAGAGGCGGTGGCGAAGCGCACGGCGGCCGAGGCTGCGGCTGCGCAGCAGGCGGCGGCTCAGCAGGCTGCTGCGGCCGAGCAGGAAGCATCGCGTGCGCAGTCCGCACAGGACGAAGCGCGTGCGGCTGCCGAACGCGCAGCCCAGCGCGAAGCGGCGAAGAAGGCCGAGGACGCTGCCCGCGAGGCGGCGGACAAGGCGCGCGCCGAGCAGGAAGAGATCAGCAAGCGCCGCGCGGCCGCCGAGGCGGAAGCGCGTGCGATCCGCGAAATGATGAACACGCCGCGCAAGGCAGTGGTCAAGGCCGTGGAGCCGCCGAAGCCGGTGGAACCGCCGAAGCCGGCCGAAGCGAAGGGCACGCTGCACAAGCCTGCGAAGCCGGAAGGCGCGCAGGCGCGTCCGGCGGCGAAGAAGCCGGCCGGTGGCGCGGCACCGGCGACGACGCAGGCGCCGGCTGGCGCGGGCGACCGCAACAAGAAGCCGGGTGCAGGCAAGGGCGGCTGGCAGGACGACGCCGCGAAGCGTCGCGGCATCAAGACGCGCGGCGATTCGAGCGGCGGCGTCGACCGCGGCTGGCGCGGCGGCCCGAAGGGCCGTGGCCGTCACCAGGAAAGCGCATCGTCGTTCCAGGCGCCGACCGAGCCGATCGTCCGTGAAGTGCATGTGCCGGAAACCATCTCGGTGGCCGACCTTTCGCACAAGATGGCAATCAAGGCCTCCGAAGTCATCAAGGTGATGATGAAGATGGGCCAGATGGTCACGATCAACCAGGTGCTGGACCAGGAAACGGCGATGATCGTCGTCGAGGAACTGGGCCACCGCGCGGTTGCTGCGAAGCTCGACGATCCGGAAGCGCTGCTCGTCGAAGGCGAGACCAGTACCGATGCGGAGGCGCTGCCGCGTCCCCCGGTCGTCACCGTGATGGGTCACGTCGACCACGGCAAGACCTCGCTGCTCGACTACATCCGCCGTGCGAAGGTGGCGGCGGGCGAAGCGGGCGGCATTACGCAGCACATCGGCGCTTACCACGTCGAAACGCCGCGCGGCGTCGTCACGTTCCTCGATACCCCGGGTCACGAGGCGTTCACGGCAATGCGTGCGCGCGGTGCGAAGGCGACCGACATCGTCATTCTGGTGGTGGCGGCCGACGACGGCGTGATGCCGCAGACAAAGGAAGCCATCTCGCACGCGAAGGCGGGCGGCGTACCGATCGTCGTCGCGATCAACAAGATCGACAAGCCGGAAGCGAATCCGGACCGCGTGAAGCAGGAGCTGGTCGCGGAAGGCGTCGTGCCGGAAGAATACGGTGGCGATTCGCCGTTCGTGCCGGTCTCGGCGAAGACGGGCGTCGGCATCGACGACCTGCTCGAGAACGTGCTGCTGCAGGCCGAAGTGCTGGAGCTGAAGGCACCGGTCGAAGCGCCGGCCAAGGGTATCGTGATCGAAGCGAAGCTCGACAAGGGCAAGGGCCCGGTCGCGACGATGCTGGTGCAGTCCGGTACGCTGAACCGCGGCGACATCGTGCTCGCGGGCACGGCCTACGGCCGCGTGCGTGCGATGCTCGACGAGAACGGCAAGCCGACCAAGGAAGCCGGCCCGTCGATCCCGGTCGAGATCCAGGGTCTGTCGGAAGTGCCGGGCGCGGGCGAGGAAGTGATCGTGCTGCCGGACGAGCGCAAGGCGCGTGAAATCGCGCTGTTCCGTCAAGGCAAGTTCCGCGACGTGAAGCTCGCGAAGCAGCAGGCGGCGAAGCTGGAAAGCATGCTCGAGCAGATGGGCGAAGGCGAAGTGCAGAACCTGCCGCTCATCATCAAGGCCGACGTGCAGGGTTCGCAGGAAGCGCTCGTGCAATCGCTGCTCAAGCTGTCGACCAGCGAAGTGCGCGTGCAGATCGTGCACAGCGCGGTGGGTGGCATCAGCGAAAGCGACGTCAACCTCGCGACGGCGTCGAAGGCGGTCATCATCGGCTTCAACACGCGTGCGGATGCGCAGGCGCGCAAGCTCGCGGAAGCCAATGGCGTCGACATCCGCTACTACAACATCATCTACGACGCAGTGGATGAGGTGAAGGCGGCGATGTCGGGCATGCTGGCACCGGAGAAGCGCGAAGTCGTGACCGGCATGGTCGAGGTGCGCCAGGTGTTCAAGGTGCCGAAGGTCGGTACGGTCGCAGGCTGTATGGTCACGGACGGTATCGTCAAGCGCTCGTCGTCGGTGCGCGTGCTGCGCAACAACGTCGTGATCTTCACCGGCGAACTCGAGTCGCTGAAGCGCTTCAAGGACGACGTGAAGGAAGTCAAGCAAGGCTTCGAATGCGGTATGTCGGTGAAGAACTTCAACGACGTCATCGAAGGCGACCAGTTCGAAGTCTTCGAAGTGACCGAAGTCGCGCGTACGCTGTAATCATCGCGCATCGGCTCATGGGCGGGGCAGGCTTGGGCTTGTCCCGCCCATTTTTCATGGCGGCGCGCCAGAGGGCGACCGCTAAATCCTGATAAATGGATCAGGGATCGATCATGTCCAGGAAACGTACTTCTCCCAATCGCAACGTCCAGATCGCCGACCAGATTCAGCGCGATCTGTCCGAACTCATCATGCGCGAGGTCAAGGACCCGCGCATCGGCATCGTGACTATCCAGAGCGTGGAACTCACGCCGGACTACGCACACGCGAAGGTGTATTTCACGGCGCTCACCGGCGATCCGAACTCGACGCAGGAGGCGCTGAACCATGCGTCGGGCCACCTGCACAACCTGCTGTTCAAGCGGCTGCACATCCATACGGTGCCGACGCTGCATTTCCATTACGACCAGACGATCGAGAAGGCCGTCGCCATGTCGCGCCTGATCGAAGAGGCCAACTCGACGCGCGCGAAGGACGACGACGAGGCGGACGCGTCCGCCAAGGACGATTGAGCTCGCCCGGCCTATGACGACAGCAGCATCCCAACGTCCGCGCGTGCCGCGGCGCGCGCTTGACGGCGTTCTCCTGCTCGACAAGCCGGTCGGCCTGTCGAGCAACGATGCCCTGATTCGCGCGAAGCGCCTGCTTCTCGCGAAGAAAGCCGGTCATACCGGCACGCTCGATCCGCTCGCTTCGGGCCTGCTGCCGCTGTGCTTCGGCGAAGCGACGAAGTTCTCGCAGGACCTGCTCGAAGCGGACAAGACCTACGAAGCGACGATGCGTCTCGGCGTGCGCACGGCAACCGGCGACGCGGAAGGCGAGGCGATCGACACGCGGCCCGTCGAATGCGACCGGGCGGCCGTGGAAGCGGCGCTCGTGCGATTCACCGGCGAGATCGTGCAGGTGCCGCCGATGTATTCGGCGCTCAAGCGCGACGGCAAGCCGCTGTACGAATATGCGCGCGCGGGCCAGACGGTCGAGCGCGAAGGCCGCAACGTGACGATCCATGCGCTCGATCTGCTCGCGTGCGACCTGCCCGACGTGACGTTTCGCGTGACCTGCAGCAAGGGCACGTACGTGCGCACGCTGGCGGAGGATCTCGGTGAAACGCTCGGCTGCGGCGCGCATCTGACGATGCTGCGTCGCACGGGCGTCGGCGCGCTGACGCTCGAGCACGCGGTGACGCTCGACGCGCTGTCCGATGCCGACGAGGCGGCGCGCGATGGCTGGCTCCAGCCGGTCGATGCATTGCTGTCGACGTTTCCGCTCGTTCGTCTCGATGAGGCCTGCGCGAAGCGGTTCCTGCACGGCCAGCGCCTGCCGCTGTCGGCGCTCGATTCGATCGACGCGGCCGACGGCGAGCGTGTGCGCGTCTACGACGCGACGCGGCTGCTCGGCGTGGCGCGCAAGGCGAACGGCGTACTGGCGCCGGAGCGGCTCGTCGTCACGGCTGCTTGAAATAGCAGCGGTGCGGCGGCGGCGCGAACGCGTGGCGGTGGCGCGAACGCACGCCCGTCGTCATGAAAAAAAGCCCGGTCGACTTCGACCGGGCTTTTGTTTGCGCACGGGCAGGGCGCTCAGTGTGCCGCCGAGGCCGCCGCGCCGGCATCGCCGCCGCCCGCGCGTTCGGGCTTCGTGATCCAGATCAGTGCGATCAGCAGCACGAAGATTGCCGCCGAGATGTAGAACAGGTCGTTCACGCCGAGCTGCGCGGCCTGCTGCGTGGCCAGGTTGTTGATCAGGCCGTGCGCCTGGTCCTGCGTCAGCCCGAGATTGCCCATCTGCGTGACGGCCTGGTTGAACGTCGGGTTGTACGGGTTCGCCTGCTCGACCAGTTGCGCGTGGTGGAAGTTGTTCCGGTGATCCCACGCGGTCTGGAAGATCGACGTGCCGATGCCGCCGCACATGATCCGCACGAAGTTCGACAGGCCCGAGGCCGCGGGGATGCGGTGGCCGGGCAGGCCGGACAGCGTGATCGACACGAGCGGGATGAAGAAGCCGGCCATCGCGACGCCCTGCACGAGCGTCGGCAGCGTCAGCGACCACTCGTCGACCCCCGTCGTGTAGCGCGACCGCATCCAGAAGCACAGCGCGAACGTCAGGAACGCGGCGGTTGCGATGTAGCGCGGGTCGGTGCGCGGCAGGAACTTGCCGGTCAACGGCGACAGCAGGATCGCGAACAACCCGACCGGCGCCATCACGAGGCCTGCGTCGGTCGCTGTGTAGCCGATCTGCGTCTGCAGCCACAGCGGCAACAGCACGAGGTTGCCGAAGTAGAGGCCGTAGCCGACCGCCAGTGCGATCGTGCCGCCGGTGAAGTTGCGCCGGCGGAACAGCGACAGGTCGACGACCGGGTGATCGGCGGTCAGTTCCCAGATCACGAAGAACGCAAACGAGATGATCGCGATCAGCGCGAGCGCGATGATCGTCGTCGACGCGAACCAGTCGAGATCCTTGCCTTTGTCGAGCATGATCTGCAGCGAGCCGACCCACAGGACGAGCAGCGCGAGGCCGACGCCGTCGATCGGCGCGCGGCGCACGGTCGATTCGCGCGTGCGATAGATCGACCACGTCGCAAGCGCGGCGGCGATGCCGACCGGGATGTTCACGTAGAAGATCCACGGCCACGAGTAGTTGTCCGAGATCCAGCCGCCGAGAATCGGGCCGGCGACCGGCGCGATCAGCGTCGTCATCGACCAGAGCGCGAGCGCCATCGGCGCCTTCGCTCGTGGATAGCTCGACAGCAGCAGCGATTGCGACAGCGGGATCATCGGGCCCGCGACGGCGCCCTGCAGCACGCGCGACGCGAGCAGGAACGGCAGCGTCGGCGCGAGCCCGCACATCCATGACGAAATGACGAACAGGATGATCGACGCAAGGAACAGGCGGACCTGTCCGATGCGATCGGTGAGCCAGCCGGTCAGCGGCACGGAGATCGCGTTCGCGACCGCGAACGACGTGATGACCCACGTGCCCTGATCGGACGACACGCCGAGATCGCCCGAGATCGTCGGAATGGCGACGTTCGCGATCGACGTGTCGAGCACGTTCATGAACACGGCGAGCGACACCGCGATCGTGCCGAGCACGAGCTGCCCGCCCTGCAAGGGCGGGTGAGAGACAGGAGTCTGTGCCATGTCGGTGGGTTTCCGGGAACGGAACGGTTACATCATCTTCGCGACGTTGCCTTGCTTGACCGCGGCCGTCGCCGGCGCCGGCGACGCGTTACCGCCCGCATTCTCGGCAATGATGCGCGCGATTTCGGCGTCGGCTTCGTCGCCGTATTTCGCGAACACGTCGGTCTGGTAGACGGTGTTCTGCACGTTGCCGAGCTGGTTGCCGCTTTCGTCCTTGATGTCGACGTCGACCTGCATCGACAGACCGATGCGCAGCGGATGCTTGTCGAGATCCTTCGGATCGAGTTCGATCCGCACCGGCAGGCGCTGCACGACCTTGATCCAGTTGCCGGTCGCGTTCTGCGCCGGCAGCAGCGAGAACGCCGAGCCGGTGCCGGCCGAGAAGCCGACGACCTTGCCGTGATAGGCGACCGACGAGCCGTAGATGTCGGCCGTCAGCTCGACCGGCTGGCCGATGCGCATATGCTTGAGCTGGACTTCCTTGAAGTTCGCGTCGACCCACACCGCGTTCAGCGGCACGACCGACATCAGCGGAGTGCCCGGCGACACGCGCTGGCCGACCTGCACCGAGCGCTTCGCGACGTAGCCGGTGACCGGCGCGGGCAGCGTGTTGCGCGCATTCGCGAGGTACGCGTCGCGGACCTTCGCTGCCGAGGCGAGCACGTTCGGGTGCGATGCGATCGTCGTGTTCGCGGTCAGCGCGCGGTTCGACGCGAGCTGCTGCTGCGCGGCGTCGAGCGATGCCTGCGCGGCGCGCACCGCGTCGCGCGCGTGCGAGATCTCTTCCTGCGACACGGCGCCCGTCTGTGCAACTGCCATGCGGCGGCGCAGGTCATCGTCGGCCTTCGACAGGTCCGACTGGCGCAGCGCGACCTGCGCGCGGTACTGGTCGTCGTTGACGAACAGGCCGCGCACCTGGCGCACCGTCTGCGCGAGGTTCGCCTCGGCCTGCTGCAGGGCGACCTGCGAATCGGCCGGATCGAGCACGACGAGCGGGTCGCCCGCCTTCACGGTCTGCGTGTCGTCGGCCTTCACCGCGATCACGGTGCCCGTGACTTGCGGCGTGATCTGCACGACGTTGCCGTTCACGTATGCATCGTCGGTGCTCTCGTGGAAGCGCGCCACGAGGAAGTAGTACAGCCCGTACGCGATGGCCGCGATCACGATGACTGCGACGAGCAGCGTCATCATCCGTTTGCGCTTGCCGTTGTTCTGCGGCTGGGCGCTGGCGGCGTTTTGTTGAGGGTCGCTCATGGCGATGTTCTCCGTCCGTTTATTTCGAGTGTCTGCGTAGTGGTCGTGCCGATTCAGTTCGCGGCCTGCCGGGCGGCCTGTTGCGCGGGCCCGGCCTGCGCGGTGCGATCGGTATCGGGTGCGGCGAGGCGCGTGCCGGCAGCATCGAAGCCGCCGCCGAGCGCCTTGATCAGCGCGAACTGCATGTCGCGCCGCCGCATCTTCAGGTTGGTCACGGTCTGTTCCGACGCAAGGCGGTTGCTGTCCGCATTCAGCACCTGGAGCTGCGGCGACAGGCCGGCCTTGTAGCGGATCACGGCGAGGTCGTATGCGCGCGTCGATGCGTCGAGCGCGCGCTGCGCGTCATCCATCTGCCGGTCGATCGCGCGGATCGACGCGACCTGCGTCGCGACGTCGTTCATCGCGCCGATCAGCGTCTGGTTGTAGTTCGCGACCGACAGGTCGAAGTCCGCATAGCGGCCCTTGAGCTGCGCGCGCAGCGCGCCGGCGTCGAAGATCGGCAGGTGGATCGCCGGGCCGAACTGCGCCTGGCGGCTCGCGAAATTCAGGAATTTGCCCCAGCCGAACGCGTCGAAGCCGAAGCCCGCCGCGAGGTTGACGTCGGGGTAGAACTCGGCTTTCGCTTCCTTCACGTCGTGCATCGCGGCTTCGACCTGCCAGCGCGCGGCGACGATGTCGGGGCGGCGCGACACGAGATCGGCCGGCAGGTTGTCGGGCAATGCGACGGCGCCGCCCGGATTCAGCACCGGATCGGCGATCTTCAGTCCGCGGTCCGGCCCCTTGCCGAGCAGTGCGGCAAGCTGATAGCGGACCGTCGTGATCTGGCCGTCGAGGTCGGACAGCGACGCCTGGCTCGTCGCGACGTTGCCGCGCGCGGTCTGGCGTTCGACGTTCGTGTCGAGGCCGGCCGTCACGCGACCGTCGGTGATCTTGCCGACGTCCTGGCGGTTGACGATCTCGCGCTGCGCGATGTCGCGCAGCGCGTACAGCTGCGCGAGCGAGTTGTAGGTGCGGGCGATCGACGACGCGAGCGTGACGCGCGCCTGCTGCAGGTCGGCCTCGGCAGCCTTCTCCTGCGACACCGCCGTGTGCAGGCGCTCGCGATTCTTGCCCCACAGGTCGAGATCCCATGACGCGCTGGCAAGCGCGTTGTTCTCGCTGTACCACGCGCCGCCGTACGGGGGCGGGAAGAGTGCATTGGCCGAATACAGCTCGCGTGTCCACGAATAGCTCGCATCGACCTTCGGCAGCAGCGTCGAGCGCGACGACTCGATATAGGACGATGCCTTCGCGATCCGCGCCTGCGCCTGCGCGATCGACGGATTGTCGGCGAGTGCCTCGTCGATCAGCTTCGGCAGCTGCGGATCGCCGAACTGGGCCGCCCAGTCGAGCGACGGCCACTTGCCGCCCTCGGCCGGCAGGCTCTGGGCGGTTTCGAACTGCGACGCGGGAGCGATCTGCTTGTCGCTCTTGATGCCGATGTAGTTGGCGCAGCCCGCCAGCGCCAGCGCGGCGACTGCGGCAGCGACGGCGGCCCGGCACGACCCGGCACGCACGGACAACGGGGAGGATTTCATCGCGCTGGTCCCTGACTCGGAATGGATGATGGACACTGCAAGGATTCCCTTACATTAATCTGTCGAAGATGATTGTTATGGCAACTATTACGCGACGCCGACGCCGGGTGCTTCGCAGTAGTTGCTGAGGATCCGGCGCAGCATGCTCTTCAGGAAGCCGACTTCTTCCGGCGTGAAGCCGTCCAGCAACTGGTCGAGCACGCTGCGGAAGATGGGCGGCAGCCGCTCGGCGAGCGCGCGGCCTTCGTCGGTCAGTTCGAGCCGCACGACGCGCCGGTCCTCGATGCTGCGCACGCGCGACAGCAGCCCGCGTTTCTCGACACGGTCGAGCAGGCGCGTCACCGCGCTCGCGTCGATGCCGTATTCGCGCGCGAGCTCTGCGGCCGTCGAGCATTTGCCGACCGCGATCATGAACAGCATGCTCGCCTGCGTGCCGGTGATGCCGAGCTCCACCTGCGTGCGCTGCGTGACGAGGTTGGTCATCAGTGACTTCACGCGCGACATCAGATAGCCGACGCTGTCGTTCATCTGGTACGTCGACAGCGACGTGGACTGCGGCTGGGAAGAAGAAGGATCCGACATAAAACCCTGAAGCTGCAATAGTTGACTAGGCAGTAGTATAGGGTCAATTGCTTGCCTCGGCAAATGTTAATCGAACCGCCGACGCCGTGCTCGGTGTACGCGAATACCCCTGACGAATAAGGGTCTTTGACGGATCGGACCGGTCGGGCAGGGCGCCCGGCGCAATGCACGCATGAACGCGGGCGGGAAGGCGTGCCGTATCCGCCGTGTTGCGGTGCAATGTGCGGACGGCTCGCGTCATCCGGACGTGCTATAATTCTCGGCTTTCCAAGCTAGATCGCGCACGCACGTGACAAACGGGCGTGCGCGTTTGCGCACCCAAACGATTTCCAGGTTTCTATGACCCGCGCCCTTCGCAATATCGCCATCATCGCCCACGTCGACCACGGCAAGACGACGCTCGTCGACCAACTGCTCCGCCAGTCCGGCACCTTCCGCGAGAACCAGCAAGTCGCGGAACGGGTGATGGACTCGAACGACATCGAAAAGGAGCGCGGGATCACGATTCTCGCGAAGAACTGCGCGGTCGAGTACGAAGGCACCCACATCAACATCGTCGACACCCCGGGGCACGCGGACTTCGGCGGCGAAGTGGAACGTGTGCTGTCGATGGTCGACTCGGTGCTGCTGCTCGTGGATGCCGTCGAGGGCCCGATGCCGCAGACGCGCTTCGTCACGAAGAAGGCGCTCGCGCTCGGCCTGAAGCCGATCGTCGTGATCAACAAGATCGACCGTCCGGGCGCACGGATCGACTGGGTCATCAACCAGACCTTCGACCTGTTCGACAAGCTCGGCGCGACCGAAGAGCAGCTCGATTTTCCGATCGTCTACGCGTCGGGCCTGAACGGCTACGCATCGCTCGACCCGGCCGCGCGCGAAGGCGACATGCGCCCGCTGTTCGAGGCGGTCCTCCAGCACGTGCCGGTCCGTCCGGCTGATCCGGAAGCGCCGCTGCAGCTGCAGATCACGTCGCTCGACTATTCGACGTACGTCGGCCGGATCGGCGTCGGCCGCATCACGCGCGGCCGCATCAAGCCGGGCCAGCCGGTCGTGATGCGCTTCGGTCCGGAAGGCGACGTGCTGAACCGCAAGATCAACCAGGTGCTGTCATTCAAGGGCCTCGAGCGCGTGCAGGTCGAGTCGGCCGAAGCGGGCGACATCGTGCTGATCAACGGCATCGAAGACGTCGGCATCGGCGCGACGATCTGCGCGATCGAGGCGCCGGAAGCGCTGCCGATGATCACCGTCGACGAACCGACGCTGACGATGAACTTCCTCGTCAACTCGTCGCCGCTCGCGGGCCGTGAAGGCAAGTTCGTGACGAGCCGCCAGATCCGCGACCGCCTGATGAAGGAACTGAACCACAACGTCGCGCTGCGCGTGCGCGATACCGGCGACGAAACGGTGTTCGAAGTGTCGGGCCGCGGCGAACTGCACCTGACGATTCTCGTCGAGAACATGCGTCGCGAAGGCTACGAGATGGCGGTGTCGCGTCCGCGCGTCGTGATGCAGGAAGTCGACGGCGTGAAGCACGAGCCGTACGAACTGCTGACGGTCGACCTCGAGGACGAACACCAGGGCGGCGTGATGGAAGAGCTCGGCCGCCGCAAGGGCGAAATGCTCGACATGGCGTCGGACGGCCGTGGCCGCACGCGTCTGGAATACAAGATTCCGGCACGCGGCCTGATCGGCTTCCAGAGCGAATTCCTGACGCTCACGCGCGGCACGGGCCTGATGAGCCACATCTTCGACTCGTACGCGCCGGTCAAGGACGGTTCGGTCGGCGAGCGTCGCAACGGTGTGCTGATCTCGCAGGACGACGGCGCGGCGGTTGCATACGCACTGTGGAAGCTGCAGGATCGCGGCCGCATGTTCGTGAAGCCGGGCGATGCGCTGTATGAGGGCATGATCATCGGCATCCACAGCCGCGACAACGACCTCGTCGTGAACCCGATCAAGGGCAAGCAGCTGACCAACGTGCGCGCGTCGGGCACTGACGAAGCGGTGCGCCTCGTGCCGCCGATCCAGATGTCGCTCGAATACGCGGTCGAGTTCATCGACGACGACGAACTGGTCGAAGTGACGCCGCAGTCGATCCGTCTGCGCAAGCGCTTCCTGAAGGAGCACGAGCGCCGTCGCGCAAGCCGCGAAGCCGCGATCGACTGACCCGTGTTCCACGCGCCGGACTGATTCCGGCGACGAGTACGACGAAAAGGCTGCCTTCGGGCAGCCTTTTTTGCATCTCGGCGACCTGCAAGCGGCATGCCTGCAAAACTCTCTTTCACGGGGTCGCTGCAATCCGGCCGGAACCCCGCCAGGCCTTGTGCTTTCGTGTCTTTCGTGTGAATCCCGGTATCGGTTCTGTGATATGCTGCGCGCACGCAAGTTTTAGGTCCTTCCAAGCAAGACTTGATTCGCAATCCGCTAAACGGTCAGGCCGTGTCGCGGAAGGTTGAGCAACCCGCTATTTCTCGAGAAGCTCGAAGAAAGGTGAGCGTAAAATGTCAGATGTCATGAAGCAGTTTCAGCTGAACTCCTATCTGTTCGGCGGCAATGCTTCGTACGTTGAAGAACTGTACGATGCATATCTCGATAATCCGGCGTCAGTGCCCGAGAACTGGCGAGAGTATTTCGACGCGCTGCAGAATGTGCCTGCAACGGACGGTTCGAACGCCAACGACGTGGCGCATTTCCCGATCGTCGAATCGTTCGCAGAGCGTGCGAAGGCCAATGCCTTCATCCCGCGCGAAAGCACCAGCAACCTGGCCACCGCGCGCAAGCAGGTGCACGTCCAGTCCCTCATCAGCGCGTATCGCTTCCTCGGCTCGCAATGGGCCAATCTCGATCCCCTGAAGCGTCGCGAACGTCCCGCCATCCCCGAACTCGAACCCGCGTTCTACGACTTCTCCGAGGGCGACCTCGACCAGACGTTCAGCGCGAGCAACCTGTATTTCGGTTTCGACCAGGCTTCGCTGCGCGACATCGTCAAGGGCCTGCGCGACACGTACTGCGGCACGATCGGCGCCGAGTTCATGTACATCAGCGACCCGGAGCAGAAGCGCTGGTGGCAGGAGCGCCTGGAATCGACCCGTGCGACGCCGAACTTCTCGGCTGACAAGAAGAAGCACATCCTGAACCGCCTGACGGCAGCGGAAGGCCTCGAGCGCTATCTGCACACCAAGTACGTCGGCCAGAAGCGCTTCTCGCTGGAAGGCGGCGAAAGCTTCATCGCGGCAATGGACGAAGTCGTCCAGCACTCGGGCAAGAAGGGCGTGCAGGAAATCGTCATCGGCATGGCCCACCGCGGCCGCCTCAACGTGCTGGTCAACACGCTCGGCAAGATGCCGGCGGACCTGTTCGCCGAATTCGAAGGCAAGCACGTCGACGACCTGCCGGCCGGCGACGTGAAGTACCACAAGGGCTTCTCGTCGGACGTGTCGACGGAAGGCGGCCCGGTTCACCTGTCGCTCGCGTTCAACCCGTCGCACCTCGAAATCGTCAACCCGGTGGTCGAAGGTTCCGCGAAGGCTCGGATGGACCGTCGCGGCGACGAAGACGGCCTGCAGGTGCTGCCGGTGCAGATCCACGGCGACGCGGCCTTCGCTGGCCAGGGCGTCGTGATGGAAACGCTGAACCTCGCGCAGACGCGCGGCTACGGCACGCACGGCACGCTGCACATCGTCATCAACAACCAGATCGGCTTCACGACGTCCGACCCGCGCGACGCGCGCTCGACGCTGTACTGTACCGACGTCGTCAAGATGATCGAGGCGCCGGTGCTGCACGTGAACGGCGACGATCCGGAAGCCGTGATCCTCGCGACGCAGATCGCGATCGACTACCGGATGCAGTTCCACAAGGATGTCGTGATCGACATCGTCTGCTTCCGCAAGCTGGGCCACAACGAGCAGGACACGCCGGCCGTCACGCAGCCGCTGATGTACAAGAAGATCGCGCAGCACCCGGGCACCCGTGCACTGTACGCCGAGAAGCTCGTGCAGCAGGGCGTGATCGCAGCGGAAGACATCGACGGCTACGTGAAGGCGTACCGCAAGGCGATGGACGACGGTCACCACACGATCGATCCGGTCCTGTCGAACTACAAGAGCAAGTACGCGGTCGACTGGGTGCCGTTCCTGAACCGCAAGTGGACGGACGCAGCCGATACGGCCGTGCCGCTCGCCGAACTGAAGCGCCTCGGCGAACGCATCACGACGGTCCCGGAAAACTTCAAGGTTCACCCGCTCGTCGAGCGTGTGATCAATGACCGCCGCAACATGGCGCGTGGCGACCAGCCGCTCGACTGGGGCATGGGCGAACACCTCGCGTTCGCGTCGCTCGTCGCATCGGGCTACGCAGTGCGCCTCACGGGCCAGGACTCGGGCCGCGGCACGTTCACGCACCGCCACGCGGTGCTGCACGACCAGAACCGCGAGCGCTGGAACGACGGCACGTACGTACCGCTGCAGAACATCGCCGACAACCAGGCGAAGTTCACGGTGATCGACTCGGTGCTGTCGGAAGAGGCCGTGCTGGGCTTCGAATACGGCTATTCGACCGCCGAGCCGAACACGCTCGTGCTGTGGGAAGCGCAGTTCGGCGACTTCGTCAACGGCGCGCAGGTCGTGATCGACCAGTTCATCTCGTCGGGCGAAGTGAAGTGGGGCCGCGTGTCGGGCCTGACGATGCTGCTGCCGCACGGTTACGAAGGCCAGGGTCCGGAACACTCGTCGACCCGTATCGAGCGTTTCCTGCAGCTGTGCGCGGATCACAACATGCAGGTCGTCCAGCCGACGACGCCGGCGCAGATCTTCCACCTGCTGCGCCGCCAGATGATCCGCCTGTTCCGCAAGCCGCTGATCGTCGCGACGCCGAAGTCGCTGCTGCGTCACAAGGAAGCGGTGTCGGACCTGTCGGAACTGGCGAAGGGTTCGTTCCAGCCGGTGCTGGGCGAAACCGACGCCGGCATCGACGCAAAGAAGGTCAAGCGCGTGCTGGCCTGCTCGGGCCGCGTGTATTACGACCTGGTCGCGCACCGTCGCGAAACGAAGGCGAACGACGTCGCGATCGTGCGTATCGAACAGCTGTATCCGTTCGCGCACAAGCAGTTCGAAGCCGAAATGAAGAAGTACGAGAACGCGACTGAAGTGGTCTGGGTGCAGGACGAGCCGCAGAACCAGGGCCCGTGGTTCTACGTCGAGCACCACCTGAAGGAAGGCATGAAGGAAGGGCAGAAGCTGGCATACAGCGGCCGTCCGGCTTCGGCCTCGCCGGCGGTTGGCTACTACGCGAAGCACTACGAGCAGCAGAAGGCCCTCATCGAAGGTGCATTCGGCCGCCTGAAGAGCGCATCGATCGCGAAATAACCGACGGTAGCGAAACGGGAAAGCGCAACGCGCTTTCCCGAATCTTTTGGTCTGCAGGACGCGCATCGCGCCGCATCGGCCGGAAGACTCGCCAGAACCTCGTCATTACCCAGATTAAGCATCCAGGAAAATCACATGGCTATCGTAGAAGTCAAAGTCCCCCAGCTTTCGGAGTCGGTTTCGGAAGCCACCATGCTGCAGTGGAAGAAGAAGCCCGGCGAAGCTGTTGCGCAGGACGAAATCCTGATCGAACTCGAGACCGACAAGGTCGTGCTCGAAGTGCCGGCGCCGGCCGCAGGCGTGCTCGCGCAAGTGCTGCAGAACGACGGTGACACGGTGGTCGCAGATCAGCTGATCGCGACGATCGACACCGAAGCGAAGGCAGGTGCCGTCGCCGCAGCGGCAGGCGAAGCCGAAGTACAGCCGGCGGCCGCACCCGCTGCCGCACCGGCACCGGCCGCTCAGCCGGCTGCTGCTGTCGCATCGAGCTCGGCATCGGCATCGCCGGCCGCGTCGAAGCTGATGGCCGAGAAGGGCCTCGCCGCAGGCGACGTCGCCGGCTCGGGCCGCGACGGCCGCATCACGAAGGGCGACGTGCTGACCGCGGGCAGCGCGCCGAAGGCCGCACCGGCCGCTGCACCGGCGAAGACCGCCGCTGCCAAGCCGTCGCTGCCGGAAGTCAAGGTGCCCGCGTCGGCGACGACCTGGTTGAACGACCGTCCGGAACAGCGCGTGCCGATGTCGCGTCTGCGTGCGCGTATCGCCGAGCGTCTGCTCGAGTCGCAGCAGACCAACGCGATCCTGACGACGTTCAACGAAGTGAACATGGCTCCGGTCATGGAACTGCGCAACAAGTACAAGGACAAGTTCGAGAAGGAACATGGCGTGAAGCTCGGCTTCATGTCGTTCTTCGTGAAGGCGGCTGTCCACGCGCTGAAGAAGTTTCCGCTGGTGAACGCGTCGATCGACGGTAACGACATCGTCTACCACGGCTACTTCGACATCGGTATCGCCGTCGGCTCGCCGCGCGGTCTCGTGGTGCCGATCCTGCGCAACGCCGACCAGATGAGCCTCGCCGACATCGAAAAGAAGATCGCTGAATTCGGCCAGAAGGCGAAGGACGGCAAGCTGTCGATCGAGGAAATGACGGGCGGTACGTTCTCGATCTCGAACGGCGGCGTGTTCGGCTCGATGCTGTCGACCCCGATCATCAACCCGCCGCAATCGGCAATCCTCGGCGTGCACGCGACGAAGGAGCGTCCGGTCGTCGAGAACGGCCAGATCGTGATTCGTCCGATCAACTACCTGGCGCTGTCGTACGACCACCGGATCATCGACGGCCGCGAAGCTGTGCTGTCGCTCGTCGCGATGAAGGATGCGCTCGAGGATCCGGCACGCCTGCTGCTCGACCTGTAAGCCACGCCCTCTGCATTGACCCGCTCCGCACGGGTGCGCGACGCCGCGCGCCCGTGCGGACGCACAAGAAGAAAGGATTGCCATGTCCAAGGAATTTGACGTCGTCGTGATCGGCGCAGGCCCCGGCGGCTATATCGCCGCGATCCGCGCCGCTCAACTGGGCAAGACCGTTGCCTGTATCGAAAAGTGGAAGAACCCGGCCGGCGCGCTGAAGCTCGGCGGCACCTGCCTGAACGTCGGCTGCATCCCGTCGAAGGCGCTGCTCGCGTCGTCGGAGGAGTTCGAGAACGCGTCGCACCACCTCGCCGACCACGGCATCGCGGTCGACGGCGTGAAGATCGACCTCGCGAAGATGCTCGGCCGCAAGGACGCGATCGTCGAGAAGATGACGTCCGGTATCGAGTTCCTGTTCAAGAAGAACAAGATCACGTGGCTGAAGGGCCACGGCAAGTTCACCGGCAAGACCGATGCCGGCGTGCAGATCGAAGTGAGCGGCGAGGGTGAAACCGAAGTCGTCACCGCGAAGAACGTGATCATCGCGACGGGCTCGAAGGCACGTCACCTGCCGGGCGTCCCGGTCGACAACAAGATCGTTTCGGATAACGAAGGCGCGCTGACGTTCGACACGGTGCCGAAGAAGCTCGCCGTGATCGGCGCGGGCGTGATCGGCCTCGAGCTCGGCTCGGTGTGGCGCCGCCTCGGCGCCGAAGTGACGGTGCTCGAAGCGCTGCCGGCGTTCCTCGGCGCAGCCGACGACGCGCTCGCGAAGGAAGCGGCGAAGCTGTTCAAGAAGCAGGGCCTCGACATTCATCTCGGCGTGAAGATCGGCGAAGTGAAGACGACCGCGGATGGCGTGTCGATCGCATACACGGACAAGGACGGCAACGCGCAGACGCTCGACGCCGACCGCCTGATCGTGTCGGTCGGCCGCGTGCCGAATACCGACAACCTCGGCCTCGAGGCGATCGGCCTGACGGCGAACGAGCGCGGCTTCATCGACGTCGACGACCACTGCCGCACGGCGGTGCCGAACGTCTACGCGATCGGCGACGTGGTGCGCGGCCCGATGCTCGCGCACAAGGCGGAAGACGAAGGCGTGCTGGTCGCGGAAGTGATCGACGGCCAGAAGCCGCACATCGACTACAACTGCATTCCGTGGGTGATCTACACGTACCCGGAAATCGCGTGGGTCGGCAAGACGGAGCAGCAGCTGAAGGCGGAAGGCCGCGAGATCAAGTCGGGCAAGTTCCCGTTCTCGATCAACGGCCGTGCGCTCGGCATGAACGCACCGGACGGCTTCGTGAAGATGATCGCGGACGCGAAGACGGACGAGCTGCTCGGCGTGCACGTGATCGCGGCGAACGCGTCGGACCTGATCGCGGAAGCCGTGGTGGCGATGGAGTTCAAGGCGGCGTCGGAAGACATCGCCCGCATCTGCCATCCGCACCCGTCGATGTCCGAAGTGATGCGCGAGGCGGCACTCGCCGTCGACAAGCGCTCGCTGAACAGCTGAGCGCGATGTAGCGCCGGCCGGCGACTGGCCGGCGCCACCGTTACATGACGAAGGCGGGCGGGGTTTCCCGCTCGCTAGGGGCCGTTCGCCTATGTAACGCGCATGCGAATGCCCGAAATCGCGCGTAGGGCAAGGAGTGACGAGCGCCGTTTGGCCGAGCCAAACAAGCGAGGAACGACGCCGCCATACGGGCGATTTCGGGCATTCCCGTGGAATGTTTTTTTAAATTTGGGGTTGCCACGAGAACGGCCGCTCGCCGCGTTGCGCTCCTTGCGAATACGCCCAGTATTCGCAGCGTCGCGCGCCTCGCGAGCGGCCGTTGTCGTGGCAACGCATGCGCGTTACATAGGCGAACAGCCCCTATTTTTTGGTTTGCCCGATGAACGTCACCGAATACTACGCGCGGGAGCTGACCACGCGCGGCTATCAGTCCGACCCCGCGCAGCGCGCGGCCATCGACCGCCTGCAGCGTTGCTACGACGAATGGGTTGCGTACAAGGCGCGCCGCTCGAACGCGTTCAGGAAGCTCATCATCCATCCGGAACTGCCGCGCGGCGTCTACATGTGGGGGGGCGTCGGGCGCGGCAAGAGCTTCCTGATGGACAGCTTCTATGCGGTCGTGCCCGTGCAGCGCAAGACGCGCCTGCATTTCCACGAGTTCATGCGCGAAGTGCACCGCGAACTCGAGGAACTGAAGGGGCAGGCCGATCCGCTCGACGAACTCGCGCGGCGTATCACGAAGCGCTACCGGCTGATCTGCTTCGACGAATTCCACGTGTCGGACATCGCCGACGCGATGATCCTGTACCGGCTGCTCGACCGCCTGTTCACGAACGGCGTGCAGTTCGTGATGACGTCCAACTACGATCCGGACGACCTGTATCCGGACGGCCTGCATCGCGACCGGATGCTGCCCGCGATCGCGCTGCTCAAGGAGAAGCTCGACGTGATGAACGTCGATGCGGGCGTCGACTATCGCCAGCGCACGCTCGCGCAGGTGCAGATGTATCACACGCCGCTCGGCGCGGACGCCGACCGCGCGCTGCGCCACGCGTTCGCGAAGCTCGCGGCGGTGCCCGACGAGAGCCCGATCCTGCACATCGAAAAGCGCGAGCTGAAGGCGCTGCGCAAGGCCGACGGCGTCGTGTGGTTCGATTTCGCGACGCTGTGCGGCGGGCCGCGTTCGCAGAACGACTATCTCGAGCTCGCGAGCCGCTTCCACGCGATCGTGCTGTCGGAGGTGCCGCAGATGTCGCCGCGGATGGCGTCGGAGGCGCGTCGCTTCACGTGGCTCATCGACGTGCTGTACGACCACAAGGTCAAGCTGCTGATGTCCGCGGCGGTGCCGTCCGAGCAGCTGTACGTCGAGGGCCCGATGGCCAACGAATTCACGCGGACGGTATCGCGGATCGTCGAGATGCAGTCGAAGGAGTATATCGAGACGCCGCGGCGCATCGTGGATACATCGTTGACCTGATCGTGTACCCGGTCAACTGGCTGCATTCAATGGTCAATTCCGGTCAAATCGACGTGATCTCTCGTCAATTTCGGACGAGTCTTATATTCAACGCGGGGGCGAGCCGATATCGTTGCGTCATGGTTCCTAAGGCTGGAGATGTCCATGACACCGTATCGCGATCTGACCGACAACGAGTGGCACCGCGTTGCACCGCTGCTGCCCGAAATGCAGCCGCGCACCGAGTTGCGCGGCCGTCCCCTTGCCAATACGCGCGCCGTGATGAACGGCGTGCTATGGGTGATCTACAGCGGCGCAACGTGGTCGGCGATGCCGCGCCGATATCCTTCGTATCAGACTTGCCACAGGCGCTTCAAGGTGTGGCACGAGACGGGTACGCTGATGCAGGTGATGCGCACGTTGTACGGCGATGCGGGCATGAATCTGTGCAATACGCTCGCGACGCGAATGCGCAAGCACACGCAGTCGAAAGCAGCGCAGGCGCGTGGCGCTGCGGTGCCTGCGCATCGGGGTGCGCGTGGCGCGTATGCGCCGGATGCGCTGAAGCAGGCAGCGTGATCTTCCGGTATGCGCGCACGTCCGCCCAAAATGAAATCGGCCTGACGACTGAGTCGCAGGCCGATTTGCTTTATTTGCTTTGGTGGGCGCACCGTTGCGCGCGCATCGTTACTGCTGGCGAACCCAGGTTTGCGAGCGTCCGAGCAGCGACACGCCGATATACCCGCGCACGACCAGCTTCTGGCCGCCGTCGTCCAGCGTCATCTTGCACTTGTAGACCTTGCCGTTCTCCGGGTCGAGGATGTTGCCGCCATCCCAGTGGTCGCCTTCCTTCTTCATCGCCTTGATGATCGTCATGCCCTTGATCAGCTGATCCTTGCGATCATCCGTGCACGCGCTGCACCGGCGATCGGGCGTGTCGTTCGCGCCGAGGCCCTTGACGACCTTGCCCGACAGCGAACCGTCCGTGTCCTCGGAAATCTGTACGAGCGCCTTCGGCTTGCCGGTGCTGTCGTCGATCGTCTGCCACGTGCCGACCGGGCTGTCGGCCTGTGCAAATGCGTGAGCGGCACAGGCGAGCAGCGCGCCGGCCAGTGCCATCGAACGTAACGGGCGGGTCAGTTGAATCATCGTCTTCCTCCTTGATTTGCATGTCGTTTTCGAACCGCTCGCACGACCGTCTGCATGGGGCGGTAGCCTGTTGCGAGCTCTTTGCAGAATACGTGAAACCGCGCGTCGCGTTTGATAGAGGGGACTCTAATCGAAACAGCCCGCGGCGCGGGCTGTGTGGGGTGCGATCAGTTGAGCTGGTACGAGAACGCGGCGTTGATCCGCGGGCTGCGCGATGCGCTTTCGACCGGCGCGTCGCCGACCGGTTTCGCGACGGACAGGTCGAGGTTGTAGTAGCGGCTGTCGCTCAGCCGCACGCCGAGGCCGACCGACGACAGCCGGTTCGGCTGTGGCGTGCCGGCGTGCAGATACACGCGCGCCATGTCGTACGCGACGTACGGCGTGATCGTCTTCAGGTAGGTCCAGCCCGGCGAGAACCCGCGGTTGATCTCCAGTGACATGCCCCATCCCGAATCGCCCGACGTCTCGCCGGGCTGGTAGCCGAGCGCATAGCGTTGCGCGCCGAACGAGATCTGCTCGGATGTCGGCAGCGAATCGGGGCTGTACTGGCCCGTCAGAGAGATCGACGTGCCAATCCGGAACGGCCACTCGTTGGTCTGCGTGAACGTTGCGCCGGTGCGCACGAAGGTCAGCGAGATCGGGTCGGCGTACGTGATCGTGGTGCCGCCAAGCGTGCCTATTTGCGATTTCGACGCGCCGAGAATGTCGAACGCCTTTGCGACGTTGACACTCAGTTTCCGCACTTGCTTCGGCTCGACACTCGTGTAGTCGAGCTGCAGCTGCATCACGCGAACCTGCGACCGGTTGTCGAGGGTGCCACCGGTGTTCTGATTCTGGTAGCGGTCCTCGTTGTGCGACGCGTAGCCGGATACTGTTCCGAGCAGGCTGCGTTGGTTGTTCAGCAGAATCGGATAGGATGCCGAAAGACCGAGCTTTTCGTTCTTTACGGTGCGCTCGACTGATGACGGCAGCCCGGGGTTGTCTTGCGGCTTGCCGCGGTACGTGCTGGCGTCGAGCCGCGTGATGAGGCCGCTGCTGCCGACCGGCACCGCGCCGCTGAACGCGACGTAGGTCTGCTTATCGCGTCCCGGCGGCGCGAGCGCGGAGATGCTCAACTGCTCGCCGAGCGACGTGAGGCCGTTTTCGGTCGCGGTGATGAGGCCTTGCACACCCGGATGGTTGAAGTCGATCCCGGTACTGATGTTGAACGGCTTGCGGTCGACGTTCAGCTCGAGTGTCGTCGCGCCGTCGGTGGTTTGCGGCGGCGGCACGTTGGCCTTTACAGACACGCCGGGCAGCAGGCCGAACGTGTTGACGTAGCGTTCGAAGGTCGAACGTCGCAGCGGTCGATCGGCGGTGATGTGCGCGGCGATCGCGCGGATCTTCGATTCCATCGCGCCGGGCTTGCCGGTCACCTTCACGTCCGACACATAGCCTTCGACGACGGTCACGCGCACGACACCATTCTCGAAGGTCTGCGCGGGAATGAACGCGAACGACAGCACGTAGCCGTGGTCCTGGTACAGCTTCGTCACGCCGTTCGCGGTTTCGATCAACTGTCCAATCGTGATGTCCTTGCCGACGAGCGGCGTGAAGCGGCGCGAGATCTCTTCGAACGGCACCGACTTGACACCCTCGACCTGGAACGTGGACGGCGTCAGGTGCCGCGACAACAGTTCCTGCAGCTGGGGTGCCTGAGGCGCGACCTGCACGGTCACGTTCGGACCTTTCTTGGGGGCATTGATCTGGGGGAGGGCGTCGAGCGGGTTGCCTGCGACGCGCGTCTGTGCCTGCACTGTGCCTGCCGCCGCCGTGATGGCGAGCAGCATCATCCATGTATCGAGTCTGGATTTCATTGTTCTTCCTCGTTGGCCTTGCTTCTCGTCTTCTAATGCTCGCGCGCGGCATTCGAGGTGCCGCGCGTCGTGTGCCGCAATGCCGGTTGTGATGTCGTCGGCCGCGCATTCGCTCCGGCTTGGAACGCGCGGCCGCCGCGCTTACTTCCCGATGCTGCCCAGCGTGCCGAGCAGGCCTGTGACCGGCGACAGGAGTCCGGTCGAGCTGCCCGACGTGGAGCCTGTCGCGCCGCCCACGAGCGACGTGACCGGCGCGAGCGGGTTCGACGTGCCCCCGGTGCCCGCTGCGCCGGTGACGGTATTCAGCAGACCCGTAACGGGCGCGAGCGGGTTTGCACCGCTTGCGCCGCCTGTCGTGCCGCCCGCTGCGCTGCCCAATGCACCGGTGACGGTGGAGACGAGGCCGGTGACCGGGGCGAGCGGACTGCTGCCGCCCGCGCTGCCCAGCAGACCGGTGACCGGCGCCAGCGGATTGCTCGCGCCGCCCGAGGTCGCGCTGCCGCCGAGCGTGCCGGTGAGCGAGCCGAGCGGCGTCGAGCCGAGTCCCGACAGCAGGCCGCCGAGCGGGTTGGTCGAGCCGGAACCCGATCCCGTGCCGTTCTGTACGGTCACGCTCGTGCCGCCGACGAGGCTCGTGATCAGGCCGGGGATCGGCGCCGCGCCGTTCGGGCCGTTCGGATTGACGAGACCGCCTGCGTTCGTCACGGTGTTGCCGACTGCGGTGACGAGCTGGCCGACATCGCCGACAAGCGGCTGCTGCGACGTGCCCGCGACCTGCTGGCCAGCCGAGCTGACCGCGCCGCCGATCTGGCCGAGCAGGCCGGACACGGGTTGACCGAGGCCCGTCGTCGTGCCGACCTGTTGCGTGACCTGGCCGGCGGTGATCACGAGCGGCGTGATCGCCGAGCTGATCGGTTGCGTGATTTGCTGCACGGGGCCCGACGACAGCGTCGAGCTGACCGTATTGCCTGCTGCGCCGAGGCCGTTGGCGACCGTGTCGAGCACGGTGCCGACAGGCGTCGTGACGGGCGCCAGCGGCGACAGCGGGCCGGTGCCGAGCGCCTTGACGGTCTGGCTCAGGCCGGACACGGTGTTCCCCGTTGCGCCGACAACGTTGCCGAGGCCGGCGACCGTCGTGCCGACCGGGTTCTGCGTGGAGCCGATCTGTCCGAGTCCGTTGCTTACCGCGTCCGTGGCCGCGCCGAGGATCGTGCCGGTGCTGGAAACGGTGTTGCCGAGGCCTTGCGTCACGCCGTTGCCGGCGCCCGGCACGCTGACGTTGCCGACCGTGCTGCCGAGATCCGTGGCGGTGTTGCCGACCGTGCTGACGACGCCGGTGGTGCCGGTCTGCGTCGGGGTGGGCGTCGGCCCCGGGTTCGGGCCGCTCGTGCTGCCGCCGTTGTTGCTGCTGGCCGCCTGCGGCGGCGCGCTTGCGCTGTTGCCGCCGCAGGCGGCCAGCATGCAGGCGGCCGCGAATGCGGTGAGGGGAATGCGCCACTGACGCAGCGCGGCCGACGTGAGAGAACGTTGCTGGGACATGTTTGACTCCTCGCAGTCTTGGCGATGGATGGAACGAGCGGATTTACTTGCCGTGGATGCCGCCGAGCAGGCCGCCGAGCAGCCCTGTTACGGGCGCGAGCGGATTCGACGACGTGCCCGAGTTCGTGACGGCGCCAGTGCCGCCCGACAGCCCGGAAGTCACGCCGCCGACTGCGCTGGTCACCGTGGAGACGGCGCCCGTGACAGGGGCAAGCGGGCTGCTGCTGCCTGCGCCGCCGGTCGCACCGCCGAGCGCACCGGTGACGGTGGAGACGACACCGGTGACCGGCGCGAGTGGGCTGCTGCCGCCAGCGCTGCCGGTCGCGCCGCCGAGTGCGCCGGTGACGGTGGAGACGAGACCGGTGACCGGCGCGAGTGGGCTGCTGCCGCCAGCGCTGCCGGTCGCGCCGCCGAGTGCGCCAGTGACGGTGGAGGCGAGGCCGGTGACGGGCGCGAGCGGGCTGCTGCTGCCTGCGCTGCCGGTCGCGCCGCCGAGTGCGCCGGTGACGGTGGAGGCGAGGCCGGTGACGGGCGCGAGCGGGCTGCTGCTGCCGCCGGTCGCGCCGCCGAGCGCGCCGGTGACGGTGGAGACGAGGCCGGTGACCGGCGCGAGCGGGCTGCTGCTGCCTGCGCTGCCGGTCGCGCCGCCGAGTGCGCCGGTGACGGTGGAGGCGAGGCCGGTGACGGGGGCGAGCGGGCTGCTGCTGCCGCCGGTCGCGCCGCCGAGTGCGCCGGTGACGGTCGAGACGACGCCCGCGAGCGGCGCGAGCGGGTTGGTGACGCCGCTGCCGCCGGTCAGCAGTCCGCCGACTGCCTTCACTGTGTTGCCCGTCGACGAGACGGTGTTGCCGACGCCGGTCGTGACCGGGTTGCCGCCCGTCGATGCGATGAGTGCGCCGCCCTGGTTCAGGCCGTTGCCGAGCGTCCCGAGCACGGTGCTGATCGGTGCGCCAAGGCCCGTCGCGGAACCGATCGTCTGGGTCGTCGTGCCGACCATCGTCGTGATCGGCGTGATCGCGGAACTGACGGCCTGCGTGACCTGCTGGACCGGGCCCGTCGACAGCGCGTTGGTGAGCGTGTTGCCGCCGTTCGCGACGGCGTTGCCGACCGTGGACACGAGACCGCCGACGGCGCCGGTGACGGGCGCGAGCGGCGACAGCGGACCGCTGCCGAGGCTCGTGACGAGATTGCCGGTCTGCGTGACGGCGCCGCCGAGCTGATTGACCACGCCGCCCGTGCTGGCGACCGTGGTGCCGACCGGGTCCTTCGTCGCGCCGAGCTGACCGAGGCCGTTGCCGATGCCGTTACCGAGCGTCGACACCGCGCCGCCCACGCTTTGCAGGATGCCGCCGGCGGCTTGCGTCGTCTGCGGGTCGACGCCCGGCAGCGTCTGGCTGCCGACGACGGTGCCGAGGCCCGACACGGCCGAGCCGGCGTTGGTGACGAGGTTGCTGTTGCTTGCGAGGACGGTCCCCACCGCGTTCGACGACACGCCCGACGTACCGCTCGTGCCGCTGGTCGTCCCGCTCGTGGTGCCGCTGGTTGTCCCACTCGTGGAGCCACTGGTACTGCCGCTCGTCGAACCGCTCGTGCTGCCACTCGTCGTGCCGCTGGTGCTGTCGCTCGTACCCGATGTGCCGCTCGTCGAGCCCGAGGTGCCGCCGCCGGACGTGGAAATCGCATCGCCGCTGCTCGAACCCGAGCCGCTGAGGCCCTTGCTGATCGAACCGGAACCGCCGCACGCGGAGAGGGAAAGCATGGCTGCCACGGTGGCCGCGATCAGAGTCGTCCGGAGCCTGCCATGAGGGATTACCTGAATGTCCATTTCGTCCTCGCATTAAAACTGTGTTGTGTTGGGTGGAGCGCGGACTACTCTGCAACTGTCGTGCCATTCCGGCGGTCGTCGGTTCGACGAATTGTTTTAAACGGGACAACTCCTTTCAGGAAAGGGACTTAGGAGAATTGAAAGATTGTTGAAATTGTTTAAGCGGAGGTGAGTGAGAACGATTTCTGTCGTCTCGTAACGTAACATCACAACATTGGCGTTACGAGAGAGACGTAACGTGGGTGCGGAAAGCCAGGCGGAACGGGTGGTTTGTTTTACTGGTGGATTAGATGTGCACATCTAACCTATCGTTAATCCTATGTGTAAGCCGTACCGAAACACCGTACAAATACGTCGTGCTTCGAGTCGCTTTTTTTCGATCCGGCGTTGAAAGAGGTTGGAATTTAATAGGGATCGGAGATAAGATTTGGGGCAGGTGTAAGGTTTGTACGAATTGGTACATGACGTTCGGGGAGGGCTCCTATCGCGAATGTTAACTTGCATCAAACGACGATCCGCTCCCTTCGGGACGATCTATAAAGAAAGCGCACCTGCTTGTCGTCACGGCTGATGTGGCGAACGATGCGGGGCATGGCCAAATATGCGGGGCACGACAACGTATAAGCGGCCAGAGAAAGATAGATACAGGCACGAGGAAATAAAATGAAAGCAATGATGATTCGCTTCCTTCGGGAAGAAACCGGGGTTACCGCGATCGAATATGGTCTGATTGCGGGTCTGATTGCCGCCTTGATCATTGGTAGCGTGACGTCGATCGGCACCAAGGTCGAAGCGCTGTTTTCCCAGATCGCCAGCTCGCTGCCGTCTGGCTGACCGTTGCAGTCCGGTGTGTGGCGAGCGGGCCGTGATGCGGCTCGCTCGCCGTTACGTCTGCGTTCGCGGTCGGTTGCGCTATGGCACATCTCTTCAGCATCAGCATTTTTTTTGCCTGGGCGACGCTCGTCGCAGCGGGTGATATCCGATTTCGGCGCGTCCAGAATCCGCTCGTCCTGGCGGGACTGATTGCGGCATTGGCCAGTGCATTTGCCGGTGCCAATCCATTTGGCGTTTCGACGGATCGCGCATTGATCGGCATGCTTGTCGGGCTTGTCGGCCTTTTCCCGTTTTTCGCATTTCGCGTAATGGGTGCGGCAGACGTGAAGGTTTTCGCCGTGCTCGGCGCGTGGTGCGGCATGCATGCGCTGTTATGGCTGTGGGTCGTCGCCAGTCTCGCGGCCGGCGTGCATGCGCTCGCACTGGTGATGCTGTCCCATACGCCGCTCAATGCGCTATGGCAGCGCGGCACGCCGACGATGGCGCTCGGCGCGCGCCGCGCAACCCCTTATGCCGCGTGCCTCGTGGCGCCCGCAGCAATATGGCTCGCCTATCTTGTCGTCACCGGGGGCGCACGATGAAACGACAGCACCCGCCGCGAACCTGGCGGCGCCAGCGGGGCGCGACCGCGGTCGAGTTCGCGATGGTATTCCCGCTGTTCTTCGCGATCTTTTACGCGATCGTGATGTTCGGCATGATTTTCGCGATCCAGCAAAGCCTGACGCTGGCCGCAACCGAGGGCGCGCGAGCCGCATTGAACTATGTCTACGAGGCGAACGGATCGGCGACGAAGGCGCTGACCGACCGGGCGTCGGCCGCTCAGGCGACGGCGGTCGGTCTCACGACGTGGCTGCCGAACGTACAGGTCCCGACGCCGTCGTCGGGGCCGTGCAGCTACGACGGCACGATGTATTGCGTGACGGTCCAGGTGATCTACCCGTATCAGGCTTACCCGCTGGTTCCGTCGCTGCCGCTGTTCAGCTCCTTCATTCCGTCTCAGCTGACCAGCACGGCAACCGTGCAGATCAGTCCGGCGAGCATCCTGTGACGCATCGTGCACGGCGCGGCTCCGGGCCCGGAAGCAGCGCGCGCGCTTCGACATAACAACATTCACTACGGCACCCAACACTTACCATGGCCAACAACTTGACGAAGATCATCGCCGGGCTGCTGATCGCGATCGCCGTTCTGCTCGGGATCTACGCATGGATGCTCGGGCGCGGTCCGGCGCGCGCGCCTGTTGCGGCCGTGTCTCCGGCCGTCGCGACGAAGACCGTGCAGATCGTCGTGGCGGCGCGTCTGTTGCCGGCCGGCCAGCCGATTCCTGCCGACGCGTTGAAGCTCGCGCCGGCGCCGGCATTGCCGACAGGCGGGTTCAACGACCCGTCGCCGCTCGTCGGCCGCGTGCCGGCGAGCGACATCCTCGCCGCATCGCCGGTGCTCGAGAACGCGCTGACGTCGGGGCTCGCGGATCAGGTCGCGCCGGGCGAGCGCGCCGTCGCGGTCAAGGTCGACGAGTCGAATGCGGTCGGCAACCGGCTGCGGCCCGGCAATTTCGTCGACGTGTTCCTGAACCTGCGGCGCGACGGCGCCGGCGGCGTCCAGTCGAGCGCCGAGATTCCGATGACGCAGGCGCGCCTGCTGCTGTCGAAAGTGCGCGTGCTGTCGTTCGGCGACGCGACGCCCGATCGCGATGGCGGCGCAGGCGCGACGGGCGCGGTGCGCACGGCCGTGCTCGCGGTGCCGACCGCGCAGATCGACGCGCTGACGCTTGCCGAGGCGAGCGGCCGCCTGACGCTGGCGCTGCGCAATCCGCACGACGACGAGATCGCTACGCAGACCGTAGCAATGCGCACGGCGGTCAACCAGGCGCCGTCGGCCGTGGCCGCCGCCGGGATGTCGCTCGACGAGCTGTCCGCGGGACGGGCGCGCAACCTGCCGCGCGCACCGGCCGCGCCGAGGTCGCCGGTCGTCGCGCGATCGGGCAACGGCCGCATCGAAGTGATTCGCGGGGGGCGGACCGAGACGGTTGCCTATTGAACAACAGCGGAACGACAGCGCACACGATCATCGACAGCAGCAACGGAAGGGAGAGGGCCGCTCGACGGTCTCCGACACAATGACAAACAAATTGATTGCTTTCGCAATTGCCCTCTGGGCCATGACGTTCGCAGCGCTCGCGGGGGCCGCCGGCGTGAGCGGTTCGATCGACCTCGCAGTCGGTGCGCAGCGGCAGATCGCCGCCGGGCACGCGCTGCAGCGGGTTGCGGTCGGCGATCCGTCGGTTGCCGACGTGCTCGTAATGAAGGGCGGCCGTGCCGGCACCGTCCTGCTGGTCGCGAAGGCGCCCGGTTCGACGAACGTGATGCTGTGGGAGCGCGGCCGCGACGAGCCGACCGTATGGAACGTCAATGTCGTCGATGCGGCCGCGCAGGCCGTGCTCGATGATTCGACGCCCGGTGTGAAGGCCTATGGCGGCACGTCGGTGGTGTCCGGGTCGGCGGTGTCGCTCGATGCGCACGAGCGGGCCGCTGCCGTCGGCAAGCGCATGAGCGGCAAGGATGGCATGGTGATCGACACGTCGACGGTCGGCGGCAAGAACACTGTGCAGGTCGACGTGCGCGTCGTCGAGTTCAGCCGTTCGGTATTGAAGGAGGTGGGCCTGAACTTCTTCAAGCAGAGCAACGGTTTCGCGTTCGGTGCATTCACGCCCGGCGGACTGCAGTCGGTGACCGGCGGCGCGACGTCGGCGTTCCAGGCGACGGCCGGCCTCCCGATCGCATCCGCGTTCAACCTCGTCGTGAATTCGGCCGGCCGCGGCATTTTCGGGAACCTGTCGATTCTCGAGGCCAACAATCTTGCACGCGTGCTCGCGCAGCCGACGCTCGTCGCGCTGTCCGGCCAGAGCGCGAGCTTTCTCGCGGGCGGCGAAATTCCGGTGCCGGTGCCGCAGGCGCTCGGGTCGACGGCGATCCAGTGGAAGCAGTACGGTGTCGGCCTGACGCTCACGCCGACCGTGCTGAGCCCGCGCCGCATCGCGCTCAAGGTCGCGCCGGAATCGAGCCAGCTCGATTTCGCGCACGGCGTGACGATCAACAGCGTGTCGGTGCCCGCGATCACGACGCGCCGCGCCGACACGACAGTCGAGCTCGGCGACGGCGAGAGCTTCGTGATCGGCGGCCTGATCGATCGCGAGACGATTTCGAACGTCAACAAGGTGCCGTTCCTGGGCGACCTGCCGATCATCGGGACGTTCTTCAAGAACCTGAACTATCAGCAGAACGACAAGGAGCTGGTGATCATCGTGACGCCGCATCTCGTTGCGCCGATCGCGAAGGGCGCATCGTTGCCGGCGACGCCGGGCGAGCTGTCCGAGCAGCGCGACGGACCGGTGTGGCGGTCGTTCCTCGGCGGCATTGCGTCGCCCGATGCGGCGCCGGGGTTTTCGAAATGAACGCGGGGCGTGTCGTCGCGCGGAATGCAACCGGGGGTGTTCAACATGAACGCGAGAACCCTTTCCTTGGCTGAGCCCGCCGTGACCGACTATTTCGTGTGCGCGTCGCAGCAGGACAAGCACGTCAGCTGGCTGGGCAAGACGCTGGTGTCGGCCGGCGCGGTCGAGGCCGCGCCGCTCGAGCCGGCCGCGCTCGCACAGCGCATCTCGGGACTCAACCCGGCGATCGTCTTCATCGACTTCTCCGGCGCACAGGCGGCCGCGAGCGCGGCCGCCGCGGCAGTGCGGCTCTCGCATCCGGGGTTGCCGGTCGTCGCGCTCGGCACGCTGGCCGAACCCGAAAGCGCGCTGGCCGCGCTGCGGGCCGGCGTGCGCGACTTCATCGACGTGTCCGGGCCCGCGGACGACGCGCTGCGCATCACGCGCGGATTGCTCGAACACGTCAGCGGCGAGCCGGCGAACCGTCACGGCAAGCTCGTCGCGCTGCTCGGCGCGCGCGCCGGGATGGGCGTGAGCACGCTCGCCACGAACCTGGCGGTGTTGCTGCAAAAGCGCGCAGCGCCTGGCGCGGACAGTCGCGCGGCTGCGTTCGGCGCCACTGCGCCGCACGGCCGGCAGACCGCGCTCGTCGATCTCGGCCTGCCCGCGGGAGACGGTGCACTGTTCCTCAACACGCGTTGCGAATTCCATTTCGTCGAGGCCGTGCGCAACCTGCGCCGCATCGACCGCACGTTCGTCAACACCGCGCTGACCCGCCATGCGAGCGGCGTCGCGCTGACCACGTTGCCGCCGAACCTTGCCGACCTGCGCGACGTGTCGTATGCGTCGAGCGTCGGCCTGCTGAACCGGCTGCGCGCGTTCTTCGACCAGCAGATCGTCGATCTCGGCGGATTCTCGAACCGCGAGTTCGTCGCGCAGATCGCGGCGGCGGCCGACGAGGCGTGGCTCGTCTGCGACCAGGGCGTCGCGTCGATCGTGTCGGCCGTCGATCTGCTCGAAGGGCTGCGCGATACGGGCGTCGACATCGGCAAGATCCGGCTCGTCGTCAACCAGTACGATCCGGCGCTCAACCTGACGCCCGGCCAGATCGCCGAGCGTCTCGGGATCGGCCAGCTGGCGACGCTGCCCGCGCGCCGCGTGCCGATCGGCCATGCGGCCAACCAGGGCCGGCTCATCGTCGACGCGGCCGAGCGCGATCCGTACGTGCGCGCGCTCGAGCCGCTCGCCGAACGGCTGACCGGCGTCGCCGCCGCACCGCGCGCCGCGTCGGGCCTTTCCGCGCTGAAGCGCTTCATTCAACCTTCGTCCAAGCGGTCGTAAGCGATGGCACACGACATTCAATTTGCCGACGGCGCCGCGCCGTTCTCCCAGACGCAGCAATTCCACGACATCAAGAATGCCGCGCACGAGCACCTGCTGACGCGCATCGAGGAACTGGGCGCCGAATTCGGCCGCTGGTCGCGACAGGCGATCAACCAGTTCGTCGACCTGGAGATCGACAGCTTCGTGCGCCTGCGCCGCATTCCGCTGAACGAGAACGAGGTGCGCACGATCGCGGAGGCGCTGACGAAGGAGCTCGCCGGATTCGGGCCGATCGAGGATCTGCTCGCCGATCCGCACGTCGAGGACATTTTGATCAACGGCTACAACGACATCTACGTGTCGCGTCACGGAATCCTGGCGAAGCTGCCGGTGCGTTTCACCGACAACGCGCACCTGCTGCGGATCGTGCGCCGGATCCTCGCGCCGATCGGCCGCCGTCTCGACGAATCGAACCCGATGGTCGACGCGCGGCTGCCGGACGGCGGGCGCGTGAACGTGGTCATCGAGCCGCTGTCGATCGACGGGCCGGTCGTGTCGATCCGCAAGTTCCGCAAGGATCCGCTGAAGCCGGCCGACCTGCTCGGCAACGGCACCTACAACGAGGAGATCGGCGCGCTGCTCGAGGCCGCCGTCGAGGCGCGCTGCAACGTCCTCGTGTCGGGCGGCACGAGCTCGGGCAAGACCTCGCTGCTCAACGCGCTCGCGTTCCACATTCCCGAGCCGGAACGCGTCGTGACGATCGAGGACACGGCCGAACTGTCGCTGAACCACCCGCACGTCGTGCGGCTCGAGAGCCGGCCGGGCGGCTTCGACGGCACCGGCGTGGTGACGATCCGTGACCTGCTGCGCAACACGCTGCGGATGCGGCCGGACCGCATCATCGTCGGCGAAGTGCGCGGCGGCGAGGTGCTCGAGATGCTGCAGGCGATGAACACCGGCCACGACGGCTCGATGGGCACCGTGCACGCGAGTTCCCCGCGCGAGTGCCTGTACCGTCTCGAGATGCTGGCCGGCTTCGCGGGCTTCCAGGGCACGGAGTCGAGCCTGCGCCGCCAGATCGCGAACGCGATCGACTTCATCGTGCAGATCGGGCGGCTGTCCAACGGCCGGCGGCGCATCCTGTCGGTCACCGAGGTGACCGGACTGTCGGACAACATCATCGCGACGCAGGAGCTGTACCGCTACGAGGCGCGCGTGACGCCCGACGGCGAGGAGATCGACAACTGGGAATCCCTCGGCATCCATCCGCATTCGCCGAAGCTCGCGCGCTTCCGTCAGGCGCTGTCGGGCGGCGGATTCGGCGGTGGCGGCAGTGGCGGTGGTTTCGGCGGAGGCGGGTTCGGCGGCTTCGGCCGCGGCGGCGGAGGCTTCAATGTATAGCGTGATGGCGGGCGCGCTGGCGCTCGCGTTCATCTGCGTGGCCGCCGCGCTGCTGCTGTGGCGGCAAGGCGAACGCAAGCGCGAGCGCGCGGACGCGCAGCGCTTCATCGACAGCCGGATCGAGCCGGCCGCGCGCGCGGGTGCGGGCCAGCCGGCAAAGGGCGGACCTGCGACGGCGCAGGCCGCGCGCGCCGCGCAACAGCCGCCCGGCATGGCCGCGGCGCGTTCCGGCCCGCCGGCATCGCGCTGGGCGCGCTGGCGCGACCTCGGCGCCGAGTATGCGGCCAACCTGACGAGCCGCGCCGGGATCGAGGACGCGCGCGGCAAGGCCACGCTCGCGTTGCTGGCGCTCGCCGGCGTGGGGCTCGTCGCCGGCAGCCGCGGCGGGCTGCTCGCGTGCTGCGCCGCGCTGGTCGGCGGCGTTGCGCTGCTCACCTTCTGGCTCGTGTCGCGGATCCAGCGGCGGCGCCTGCTGATCGTCCGGCAACTGCCGTCGTTCCTCGACGGGATCGTGCGCCTCGTCACGCTCGGCAACAGCGTGCCGGCCGCATTCCAGGCAGCGCTGCTGACGACCGAAGCGCCGCTGCGCGGGTGTCTCGACCATGTGTCGCGGATGCTGCGTACCGGCATCGAGATCGACCGCGCGATGATGCACGTCGCGAACGTCTATCACACGAAGGAGTTCGAACTGGTCGGGTCGGTGCTGCGGCTGTCGGTCCGGTATGGCGGCCGCGCCGACGTGATGCTCGACCGCATGTCCACGTTCATGCGCGACCTGGAGCAGGCGGAGCGCGAACTCGCGGCGATGTCGTCGGAAACGCGGCTGTCGGCGTGGGTGCTCGTGATGCTGCCGATCGCGATCGGCAGTTTCGTGATCGCCGCCAATCCGCGGTATCTGCAGTCGATGTGGAACGATTACACGGGGCGGCAGCTGCTGTTCGTGGCCTTCCTGCTACAGGTCGCGGGCGGTCTCTGGCTGTACCGGATGGCTCGGCTCAGGTGACGCGATGACAGCCTATCAACTCGGATCGATTGCCCTGGCGCTCGGCGCTCTCGGGATGCTGCTGCTGGCGGTGCTCGCGGTGCGCCGCGCCGGCGCCCAGACGCGCAGCGGCCGCACGCTGGCCGACGCGCTCGAGCGGCGCGCGGCGGTGCTGGAGGCGGCGGGCGCGCGGGCGGCGCTGGACGCGGGGGCGGCCCGGCAGAACAGCGAAGCGCCGGCGGCAGCCAGCCGTCGGACGCGGGTCGCGATCGTGCTCGACCGCCTGTCGGCGGCCGGGATGCGCTGGCTCGATACGGGCATCGGCCGGCACGTGGTCGCGGAAGAGGACCGCCTGCTGCTCGAGCAGTGCGGCTACGTCGATGCGCGCACGCGCGGACTGTTCCTGAGCACGCGAATCGCCTGCGCGCTCGTCGTGCCGCTGCTGTTCATCGGGTTCGTCGGCGCGCACGTGCACGGCGGGAGATGGCTGCTCGGCGTGGGCATGTCGTTCATCGCCGGCTTCATGTTGCCGAAGCTCTACGTGCGGCGCCGTGCTGCAAATCGCCGGCAATGCGTCGTCGACGAACTGCCGCTGCTTGTCGACATGCTGCGCCTGCTGCAGGGCGTCGGCCTGTCGCTCGACCAGAGCATCCAGGTCGTGACGAACGACTTCAAGGGGATGATGCCGGTGCTGTCGTCGGAGATGGAAATCGCGCAGCGGCAGTTCGCGGCGGGGCGCACGCGCGAGCAATCGCTGCAGCGGCTGTCGTCGGGTTTCGAGAACGAGGATCTGCGCGCGATCGTGCGCTTGCTGATCCAGGTCGACAAGCACGGCGGCGCCGTGCAGGAGCCGCTCAAGCAGTTCGGCGACCGGCTGCGCGAGGCGCGCCGCGCGATGCTGCGCGAGCGCATCGGCCGGCTGACCGTGAAGATGACGGGCGTCATGATCATCACGCTGCTGCCGGCGCTGCTGATCGTGACCGCCGGGCCGGGGATGATCTCGGTGCTGCGCGCGCTCGGGCAGGCGCAGCACTGACGCTGCGAACGGAAGGAACGAAGATGAAACGGATCGGTGGAATCGCGAAACTGGCGGGCGTGGCGGCAATCGCCGCGTCGCTCGGCGCGTGCTCGACGTTCAAGGAAAGCGGCTACGGCGTCGGCGCACAGGCCGAGCGCGCCGCGCTGATGGATGCGGCCGGCCAGAAGCCGGCCGCGCCCGATACGCCGGGCATGTACCTCGGGCTGATCGAGCGGATGCAGTCGCAGGGCCTGTACTACGCGTCGCTCGCGCATATCGACGCGTACGAAAAGCAGTACGGCGCGTCGCCGGAGTCGATCCTGCTGCGCGCCGATGCGCTGCGCATGACCGACCAGCCGGCCGCGAGCGCGGCCGTCTATACGCAACTGCTGAACACGCCGCTCGCGGCGCGCGGGTATCGCGGGCTCGGGCTGATCGCCGGCGCCGCGGGCGATTTTGAGCGCGCGTCGCAGGCATTGTCGCAGGCGTCGGTGCTTGCGCCGACCGATGCGTCGATGCTGTCCGATCTTGCTTACGCGAAGCTGCGCAGCGGCGACGTCCAGGGCGCACGGGTGCCGCTGATGAAGGCGGCCGAGCTCGACCAGAGCAATCCGAAGATCATCAGCAACCTGACGCTGTACCTGCTCGCATCCGGCCGCACGCGCGACGCGCAGAAGCTGATGAGCCAGCAGAAGCTGTCGCCGGAAGTCCGCAACGACATCCGCAACGACGCGACGCGGATCATCGCGGCTTCGCACGTGTGGCGGCGCGCCGCGCCGGCCGTCGCGATGATCGGGTCGGGCAGCGTCGTCGACGTCGCGGAGAGCGGTGCCGCGAAGCGCGCCGCGCCGGTCGCGAGCATCCAGGGATTCGATCCAACCGCGCCGCTGCTGCAGCGGTTCGCGCAATGACAAGACAATCGGGGGAAGCGTCATGACGGACAACGACAAGAAATTCATCGGACCGGCACGCGTGCGCCGTGGCGTGGCGCTGCTCGCGCTGGTCGGCGCGGCCACTGCGGCATACGGCCAGCAGCCCGCGCCGAATGCTTCGGAGATCGGTCATTCGACGGACGCATGGCTCGCGCTGCAGCGCGACAACCAGGCGGCCGCTCCCGCGGCGCCGATGCTCGGCGACGCCGCGTCGCTCGTATACAAGCGCTATCTCGACTCGTTCAAGAACAAGATTCCGGACTCGATGGGCTCGCCGCTGAACGCAAACGGCGGCGTGGCGGGCGGCGGGCAGGGTTCGACGCAGTCTTCTTACTGAGGCAGCGATGCGTCCGGTTCGATTCTCAGGATTGCACATGACCCGGCCTGACTGCCCGCGCAGGCGCGGTCAGCGCGGCGCCGTCGCGGTGATGGCGGCCGTATGGGTGCTCGTGGCGATCGTGATCCTCATGTCGATCGACGTCGGCAACCTGTACTTCCAGCGCCGGGATCTGCAGCGCATCGCCGACATGGCGGCGGTCGCGGCGGTTGCGCGGATCAACCAGACGGACACGAACTGCACGAACGTCAAGACGAACGCGCAGAACAGTGCGACCGCCAACGACAAGAATGCGGTCGGCACCGGGTCGCCCGCGTCGGGGCAGGACCAGATCAACACGACGTGCGGCCGCTGGGATCCGCCGACCGTGCAGTCGTCCGCGTCGCCGCCGCCGAATTACTACGTGAGTCCGGCGACCGTGTTCCCGATCAACGCGGCGCAGGTCACGATGACGCGCAACATGACGTACACCTTCATGGGGCTGTTCGGCGGGCTGGGCGCCGCGCCGACGAAGATCTCGGCGAGCGCGACCGCGCGGGCGACCAATATCGACTCGTTCTCGGTGGCGGGCGGGCTGCTGTCACTCGGCTCGACGACGTGCGGCACCACGGGCGTGGCGGACTGGTCGTCCAACGGCCTGCTCAACATCCTGCTCGGCAGCCTGCTGGGCTCGGGGAGCGCGCTGAACCTGACCGTGGGCTGCTATGGGGCGCTGGCGAGCGCGAACATCCGCCTCGGGGATCTCGCGACGTCGCTGAATGCCGGCACGCCGTCGGGGCTCGTGAATACGACGGTCAGCGTGTCCAGCCTCCTCAACGCGTCGGTGCAGGCGCTCAACAAGAATGCGGCGGCCAACGTGAACCTGGCCGATGCGACGGCCGCACTGAACCTGATCATCCGTTCGCTGAGCGTCAACGTCGGCAACCAGCAGGTGACGGTCATCAACCCGAACCAGGGGCAAAGCCCGCCGACGTCGGCCGTGATTCAACTGGGCGTGCCGCAGGGGCAGAGTCCGGCCCAGGCCGCCAACGCGGCGGCGCAGGCGAATGTCGATCTGTTCGACCTCGTGATGGCCGCCGTGACCCTCGGGAACTCGACGTCGCAGTCTGCCGCGACCGTGAGTCTGTCGACCGGGCAATTGGCCGGTTTCGGATTCCCGACCAATCTCGCCGGGCTGCAGTTGCAGATTCTGACGCCGCCGTCGCCCGCGATCGGCGAAGCGGGGAAGGTCGGCGGCGTCTATCGCACGCAGGCGACGAACAGCCAGATCGGGTTGTCGCTGAATATCGCGCTGCCGGACATCAATCTGTTGGTAGCGACGATCAGCGGACTCAAGATCCCCATTTATCTGCTGGTGGGCGGCCCGGCGACCGCGAATCTCGAGACGATCGACTGCGAAAACAGCACCAGCCAGAAACCGAGCTGGGTCACGATCAGCGCGACGCCGAATGTGGCGAGCCTGTGCGTCGGCAATGCGCCAACGACCGCCTCGGGGTGGATCAATCTGGCGTCGAACAGCGGCTGCCCGGGTACCGCGACGTCGGTCGGGGTGACGGTGACCGTGCCGCTGATCGGGAGCTTTCCGCTGATCTCGTTGCCGATTTCGAGCACCGGGCCGATTCTCACGCTGGGCGCGGGCGGTTCGCAAGGCTCGTCCTCTCCGGCGTACTACAGCAACAGCGCGAGCCCGCCGCAGTTCTGCGTGGAGAAGGACGTCCCGTCGAATTGCCCGGCGTACTGGACGACGAGTTCCGTTCCGCTGAGTTCGCAGATCCTCAACCTGAACATGCTGTCGATCGGCCCGCTGACAATCGCGGGCATTATTTCCGTGCCGATTCAGACGGTGACGCCGCTGGTCGCGGCAATCCTGCAGCCGATCCTGAATCTGATCGTGCCGCTGCTCAACAGCCTGCTGGTGCCGATCCTGAACCTGCTCGGTGCCGGGATCGGCCAGGCCACCGTGCATCAGATCGGCCTGACTTGTGGCACGCCCCAACTCGTTTATTGAAGCTGCTCCCGAAGAATGAGAACCACGCCAGCAATCGAAGAGCTCGACCTGTACGTCTGGGAAGGTAAGGCGGACATCGTCGACCGCGTCGCCCGGTGTATGGCGAGCTTCGACGTCGAAGTGATCCGCGCCGACAACGCGGAAATCTCGCCCGAACGCGCCGCGCTGCGTCCGTCGCTCGCGATCATCAGCGTGACGATGATCGAAAGCGGCGCCGCCTTCCTGCGCGACTGGCAAGCCAACATCGGCATGCCCGTCGTGTGGGTCGGCGCCGCGCGCGATCACGATTCGTCGCAGTATCCGCCCGAGTATTCGCACATCCTGCCGCTCGACTTCACCTGCGCGGAACTGCGCGGGATGGTCGGCAAGCTCGTCACGCAACTGCGCGCGCACGCGGCGGAAACGCTGCGTCCGTTCGAGCTCGTCGCGCATTCGGAATCGATGCAGGCGCTGCTGCACGAAGTCGACACGTTCGCCGACTGCGACACCAACGTGCTGCTGCACGGTGAAACCGGCGTCGGCAAGGAGCGCATTGCGCAACTGCTCCACGATAAGCACTCGCGCTACCGGCTCGGCGAATTCGTGCCGGTCAACTGCGGCGCGATTCCGGATGGCCTGTTCGAGTCGCTGTTCTTCGGGCATGCGAAAGGATCGTTCACCGGCGCGGTTGTGGCGCATAAAGGCTACTTCGAACAGGCCGCCGGCGGCACGCTGTTCCTCGACGAGGTCGGCGACCTGCCGCTCTACCAGCAGGTCAAGCTGCTGCGCGTGCTCGAGGACGGCGCGGTGCTGCGGGTCGGCGCGACGTCGCCCGTCAAGGTCGATTTCCGGCTCGTCGCGGCGAGCAACAAGAAGCTGCCGCAGCTCGTCAAGGACGGCCAGTTCCGCGCCGATCTCTACTACCGGCTCGCGGTGATCGAGCTGAGCATTCCATCGCTCGAGGAGCGCGGCGCGGTCGACAAGATCGCGCTGTTCAAGTCGTTCGTCGCGCAGGTTGTCGGCGACGAAAAGCTCGCGCAGCTTCCGGACCTGCCGTACTGGCTCGCGGACGCCGTCGCCGACAGCTATTTCCCCGGCAACGTGCGCGAGCTGCGCAACCTGGCCGAGCGCGTCGGCGTGACGGTGCGCCAGACCGGCGGCTGGGACGCCGCGCGGCTGCAGCGGCTGGTCGCGCACGCGCGCAGCGCCGCGCAGCCGGTGCCGGCGGAGAGCGCGGCCGAAGTCTTCGTCGACCGCAGCAAGTGGGACATGGGCGAACGCAGCCGCGTGATCGCCGCCCTCGACGCGAACGGCTGGCGCCGTCAGGACACCGCCCAGCAACTCGGCATCAGCCGCAAGGTGCTGTGGGAAAAAATGCGTAAATACCAGATCTTCGACGAGGAGCCCGAGACCCGCGAAAACGAGTAATTAATGAGATAATGGCGCGCAAAATTACAACGACTTGGTGCGGGAATTGCATTTCATGAACCAGATTACGGGGATGGGGCGGGCATGCGTGATGCTCGTCATGTTGGGCGGCATGCAGGGCGCGTATGCGCAAGGCTTGGCGGGTGATCCATCGGCAGCGGTGCAGCAGGCGTCGGCGCCCGTCGTCGCGATTCCGTCGCTTGATTCTCAGGCGCCGATGCAGATGCAGGCGGGCGATACGACCGGCCCGAGCACGGTCGACGAACTGCAGCGCCAGATCCAGGCGCACTCGCTGACGGAAATGCGCACCAGCTACAACGGCAGCTACGGTGCCAGCCTCCTGTTCAACGTCAAGGACGGCGCGTATTTCGTCGCGCTGTTTCAGCAGAAGGCGTTCTGGCGCGTGATCAAGTCCTACGACGAGACGCGCGCGGAAGCGATCTACCGCGATTTCTCGCGCCAGGCCGAGCGTCTTGCGGTCAACGAATTGCGGGCGGCCCGGCTGGAATCGCAGAAGGCGCAGATGGATCGTCAGATCGATGCGGCGCAGGAGCGGGCGCGGCGCCTGCAGGCGGACATTTCGATCGCGCGCGAACAGCAGACGGCCGTGACGGATCGCCAGAAGACGGTGCGCAGCGAAACGGTGGCATTGCAAGCGCAGCAGGCGGAGCTGCAGTCGCAATTGCGCGCGTTGCAGCAGCAGGTGCGCTCGCTGCAGCGTGAAGCCGACGCCGGGTTGCCGGGCGGCGTGCGCTGAACGGAACCGGCCTCGCGCGTGCGGCGACAAGCCGCGCCGCGGCCGGCGTACGGTACAGGAAAGTGACAGAAAAAAAGGGCAAGCCCGCGGGCTTGCCCTTTTGCCTTATTGGCCGTCCGGCACGATTCGCCGGCGCCGGGTGACGATCACCGGCCCGTTGCTGCTGCGCGATTCCGACGGAGCGGAAGAGGCCGGCTGGTCGCCGGTATCGCGCGGCGCGCCGTAACCTTCGCGTGGCTCGCGCGGCGTGTAGCCCTCGCGGGGTTCGCGCGGCGCGCCGTAGCCTTCGCGGGGCTCGCGCGGGGTGTAGCCCTCGCGCGGCTCGCGCGGGGTGTAGCCTTCACGCGGTTCGCGCGACCCGTAACTGTCGCCGCGCGATTCGCGGGAGCCGCCGTGCGAGCCGTACGGGCTGTGGCCGCCGCCTTCGCGGCCGCCGGGACGGCCGCCGCCGGTGCGCGGGCCGCGCGGACCGCCGCCGCCCGGGCGCGAGCCGCCCGTGTCGAGCTGGATCGTGGAAATCGCACGCTTATAGATGCCTTGCAGACCCACGGGGGTGCGCAGCATCACCAGATACTGGTCGAACGACTCGATGCAACCCGTCAGGCGAATGCCGTTGACGAGATAGATTTCAACGCGCTTACGTTCCTTGCGCGCGGAATTGATGAAGTCGTTTTGCGGATGGGATTCTGCGGGATTGGCCATTGAGATGCGGCAGGAGCCTGCGTCAGAAAATATGTTGTGCGTGTGTGGCGTCGAATCCACAGGATGTTTGTGCGGGATTTTACCTTGTTCGATCCCGCTGCGCGCGCCCGTGATTGTGTCGAACCGTAACCCACTATAGACGGTTCCACGCGTTTCGGCGATCCGGCTAAACGGCCAGCCACCCTGTTACGTCGCGTTACGACTCTCGCAGCGCCGTTGCACCTGCCGCCGCGCCGCTCGATTACAGTCGTCGCGCGCGTCGGCGGAGCCGGCTTATCAGAGATCGAAAACATGAACAAGAGGCGAATGGCAGTGTGGGTCGGGGGTGCAGCGTTGCTGGCTTCCGGCAGTGCGATGGCGGGGCACGTCGACGTCGCGGTCGGCATCGGCTTGCCGGTTGCGCCGGTCTATGCCGAGCCGGCGCCGGTCTATGTGGCGCCGCAGCCGGCGGTGGTCGCCTACCCGGGCTACGGATACGGCTACGAAGGCGATGACGACGACGAGCACTATCGCAAGTGGCGCAAGCACTACTACAAGCATTGGCACCGGCATCACGACGACGATGACGATTGAGCGACGCCGACGTGACGCATGCATCCGGCGGCCTCGCGACACGCGTGCCGCCGGCGTGCCTCAGAACTTGTAGTCCGGATTCTTCGGATCGAACGCGGTGTCGTCGAGCGTCGCCGGCGCGATCTTCTCGATGACGATGCGCTCGAAGATCCGTCCGTCGTTGTCATACGATTCGACGGTCCGGAAATAGGGCGCGTGCAGGTCGAGCCCCAGGATTTCCTTCTTCGCGTAGAACTGCGGCCGACCCGTCGGCGTCTCGTAGGTGAGGGCGACGACCCGCACGCCGTCGACCGTCTTCGCTTCCACATGGGTCGGGCGCTCGACGGCCGCTTCGCGGTACTTCTTCCCCTCGGTCAGGTACAGGTTCGCGATGAATTCGGTGCCGAGATCCTTCACCTGGTGATTCGATTGCGCACGCGCAAGCGCGCCGTCGATCGCCGTCCACAGCGGCAGCTTGCCGAGCAGCCCGCCGAGATGGCCATACATCTCGTCCTTGCGCAACGTCGAGTCGTAGATGATTTCCTGGCCGGCATGCGCGCCGTCCGGCAGCCATTTCGCGTAGACCTTGAGCGGTTCCCGCGTGGTCTTGACGAGCATGTGATCGGGCGTGTCCGGCCACTTCCCGCTGATGCGTTCCTGGCGGCGCATCGTGAACTGATACGCCGGATAGCCGATCGGCCCGGTGCTGATGTATTCGGGCACGGCGAGCGGGTCGAGCGCCTTGAACAGCGCGGTGAGTGTCGCGTCGTCGAGCTTCGCGAGCGCCCCTTGCTGCGCGGCGGTCCGCAGCCATCGTGCCTGCTGCGCGGCGCTCGCGCGGGCCACTTTCGCGAGGTCGGCCGGCAGCGCTGCGGCGTCCGGCGCCGCACTCGCCGCCGTGGCGGCCTCCTGCGCGTGCACGCCCGCCTGTGCCAGCGCGAGCACGCCGGCGATGGCCGCGGCGGCCGCGTGCCGGCGCAGCGGCCGCTTCGTTCGTTCGTTCATCGGCTGCGTCTCCCGGTGCGATGGATTCAGCCGTGCGACGCCGGCTTGCGTTTGGCGAGCTCCTCGTCGCGCAGCGCGCGGCGCAGGATCTTGCCGACGTTGGTCTGCGGCAGCGCGTCGCGGAACTCGACGAATTTCGGCATCTTGTAGCCGGTCAGGTTCTTGCGGCAATGCGCGAGCACGTCGTCGACCGTGAGCGACGGGTCGCGGCGCACGACGAACACCTTGATCCGCTCGCCCTGCACGTCGTCCGGAATGCCGATCGCCGCCGCTTCGCTGATGCCCGGATGCATGACGAGCACTTCCTCGATCTCGTTCGGATACACGTTGAAGCCCGACACGAGGATCATGTCCTTCTTGCGGTCGATCAGCCGCACGAAACCGTGCTCGTCCATCACGCCGATGTCGCCGGTGCCGAGCCAGCCGTCGGCGTCGATCACCTTCGCGGTTTCGTCGGGCCGCTGCCAGTAGCCGCGCATCACCTGCGGGCCGTGCACGCACAGCTCGCCCGGTTCGCCGATGCCGGCCCACGTGCCGTCCTCGCGCCGGAAGCGCACGACGGTCGACGGCGCGGGCAGGCCGATCGACCCGCTGAATGCGGCCATGTCCTGCAGATTCACGGGGTTCATCGTGACGATCGGCGAGCATTCGGTCAGCCCGTAGCCCTCGACGACCGGCCGGCCCGTCACCTGCTGGAAGCGTTCGGCGACCGCGCGCTGCATCGCCATGCCGCCTGCCATCGCGAGCTTGAGCTTCGAGAAGTCGCGGCTGCGGAATTCCTCGTTGTCGAGGAACGCGTTGTACAGCGTGTTGATGCCGGTGATGCCCGTGAAGGTCTCGTGGCGGATGATCTTCATCACCATCTTCGTGTCGCGCGGGTTCGCAATCAGGATGTTGCGCCCGCCGAGCCCCATGAAGATGAACGCGTTCACGGTCAGCGAATAGATGTGATAGAGCGGCAGCGGCGTGAGCACCGTCTCGATGTCGCCCGAGACCTGATCGGCGATCCATGCCTTCGCCTGCAGCAGGTTCGCGATCAGGTTGCCGTGCGTGAGCATCGCGCCTTTCGCGACACCCGTCGTGCCGCCCGTGTATTGCAGGAACGCGAGATCGTCGCGCGTGAGCGGGACGGACTGCGGCTTGCCGCGCGCGCCGAGCGCGAGCGCCGAGCGCAGTGGCACGGCCTGCGGCAGGTGATAGGCGGGGACGAGCTTCTTCACGTGCTTCAGCACGAAGTTGATGAGCCGGCCCTTCGCATTGAAACCGTCCGCAAGCAGATCGCCGAGCGCGGTGACGATGACGTTCTTCACCTGCGTTTCCGGCAGCGCGTCCTGCAGCGTGCGTGCGAAGTTCTCGAACACGACGATCGTCTGCGCGCCGCTGTCCTTCAACTGATGCGCGAGTTCGCGCACCGTGTAGAGCGGGTTCACGTTGACGACGATCGCGCCGGCCTTCAGCGTGCCGAACAGCGCGACCGGATACTGGAACGTGTTCGGCAGCATGATCGCGACGCGGTCGCCGGGCTTCACGCCGACGCTCTGCAGGTACGACGCGAAGGCCGCGACCTTCTGCGCGAGCGTGCGATAGGTCATCGACGCGCCGGCGCTCACGTACGCGACGCGGTCCGCGAACTGCGTCGTGCATTCGTCGAAGAACTGGACGAGCGACGCGTACTGCGTGACGTCGATCTCGTGCGGTACGCCGGGCGGGTACGACGCGTACCAGATGCCGTCGGTGTTCGGCGGCACCTGCGCCGCGGCGGGCGCTGCGGAAGCGGACATGGTTGTCTCCTGAATCCTGAATCGTAGTGCTGAATTGTGATGATCATGCAGCGCGACGCGCCCCGTTAGGGGCGCCGCTGCGCGCGGGGCGGTCAGTTCGCGTGATGCAGCGTCGCGTCGTTGGCGGGTGCATCGGCCGGGGAATCGGCCGACGAATCGGCAGGTTCGGCGGCGGGTTCAGCGGGCAGGTCGTTCGCCACGTCGCGCGCGCCCGCATCGTCGAGCACCGCCGCGAAGATCGCGAGCTGCGCGCTGTCGGGCATCGGCGCCTTCAGCGCGGCGACGATCAGCGACGACAGCCGCGCGATCATCTGCACGTCGTTCATCGTGCGGCCCTGCGAGAACTCGTCGATCAGGCTCTCGGTCTCGGCGCCCGCGAGCGCACCGGACAGCGCGCCGATCGCGAAGTGCAGCCGCCAGCCGAGTTCGGTGCGCGGCAGGTTCGGCAGCGCGCGCTGGAACGCGTCGAAGAAGCGGCCCGCGACGCTCGCATAGTGCGCGGTCAGGAAGTTGCGCACGAACGGCGACGGATCGGTGTACGCGCGGCCGATCAGCCGCAGGAACGCACGGCCGCCGCGCTCGGGGTCGCGCGACGCCTTCAGCGCCGGGATGAACATCGCGCCGAGCACGTGCTCGCAGGTGACGTGCGTGCCGATCTGCGCGTCGAAGCGGTCGAGGATCAGCAGGCGCTCCTGGTTGAGCTGGTCGAGCCGGCGCGACAGCATCGCGTGGATCAGCGCTTCCTTGCTGCCGAAGTGATAGTTGACCGCCGCGAGGTTGACCGCCGCGCGCGACGTGATCTGCCGCATCGACATCGCTTCGAAGCCGTGTTCGATGAACAGGTCCTCGGCTGCGTCGAGAATGCGCGCTTTCGTCCCGCCGGCTTGCCGGCTGCCGGCCGGCCGCCCAACAGATGGCCGTCCCACCTGACCCACTGCCATGTTCCGCCTCCCATGCCGGTCGCCCGGCCGCGAACAACAATCGATTCAAATTTGTAATTCAAACAACTGTTTTTATTAAGATAAAAAAGCGCACGCTTAGCGGGCAAGCGTTGAATCTGGACAGAACCCTCTAGATCGATGTGCAAACGCGGAAAGATCGCCGTGTGGCCCTTGGAGGTCGGGCCGCACGGCATGATGCGCCGCATCAACCGGTGCGCTCAGCCGACGCTGCTACGCGTATTGACGGATTGCGTCATGTCGATGCCGCGCCGTTCCGGGCTGAACAGGATCAGGACCGCGATCACGACCGCGACGACGCCGCATACGAGCGCGAGCGCGAGGCTGTAGTTCTTGCCGTGCGATTCCGCGAGCGACGCCTGCATCGTCGCGTTGCCGGACGCGAGCAGGTTGCCGAGCTGGTAGACGAAGCCGGGGAAGGTGGCGCGGATCTCGTCGGGCGAGATCTCGTTCAGGTGCACGGGAATGATCCCCCACGCGCCCTGTACCGAGATCTGCATCAGGAACGCACCCGCGGCCAGCAGCAGCGGGCCGCTCGAGAATGCCCACAGCGGCAGCACCGGCAGCGCGATCAGCGCGGCGATGAAGATCGCGCGGCGGCGGCCGATCTTCTCCGAGACCGTGCCGAACGCGAGGCCGCCGACGATCGCGCCGATGTTGAGCACGATCGTGATCCACGACACCGTATGCGGATCGAAGTGATGCTGCTCGCGCAGGAAGGTCGGGTAGAGGTCCTGCGTGCCGTGCGAGAAGAAGTTGAAGGCGGTCATCAGCACGACCGCGTAGATGGCGAGCTTCCAGTTGTTCTGCAGCGTGGTCACGAGGCTCGGCCGCGGGCGCTCTTCCATCTGCTTCCAGGCCGGCGATTCGGGCACCTTCGCGCGCACGTACAGCACGAGCAGCGCGGGCAGCACGCCGACCATGAACATCCCGCGCCAGCCGATGTACTGGTACAGCACGCCGAACACGATCGATGCGACCAGATAGCCGCTCGGATAGCCGGCCTGCAGCAGGCCGGACACGACGCCGCGCGAGTGGGTCGGCACGGTTTCCATCGTCAGCGCGGAGCCGACGCCCCATTCGCCGCCCATCGCGACGCCGAACAGCGCGCGCAGCACGAGCAGCGACGTGAGGCTCGGCGCGAAGCCCGACGCCAGCTCGATCAGCGAATAGCACGCGATGTTGACCATCAGCGTCGGCCGGCGGCCGAAGCGGTCGGCGAGCCGACCGAAGATCAGCGCGCCGAGCGGACGCATCGCGAGCGTCAGCGTGAGCGCGACGGTGACCTCCGTGATGGTCGAATTGAATTCGGCCGCGATGTCCTTCAGCACGAAGACCATCAGGAAAAAATCGAACGCATCGAGCGTCCAGCCGAGGTAGGCGGCGATCGTGACGTTGCGTTGCTCGGGGGTCCAGCTCATGGCCGAGGTCTCCTCGTTGGCGCGCGCCCTGACGGTTCGCATACGCGTGCCGCCCGGCAGGCGCGCGGCGCGGGGGCATTCAACGAGTGTAGGTCGCGGCATTGCGTGATGTGGCCCGCGATACGGCCGAATCGGGAATAATCCCTACGAAATGCATTGTTGCCGGAAGCGAAACGCGCACGCGCCGCCCATGCGGACCTCGGTTGTCGTGTGCCGGAAGGCGCGGTGTATCGTTTTTGTAATGTAATCGCGCGCGAGCGCACCGAATCAGGAGTCCGGATGACTGCACTTCCCGCGCTCGAGACCGCCCGTCTGCAGCTGCGCCCGCGCGTGCTCGCCGATCTCGACGCGTGTCTCGCGATGGACCGCGATCCCGACGTCACGCGGCATATCGCCGGTCCGTGGCACGACCCCGTCGAGCATCGCCGCTTCGTCGAACACCGGATCACGCGCGACTATCCGCCGGGGCTCGGTTACTGGTCGATCGTCGAGAAAGCGGCGCCGGACACGTTCGTCGGCTGGGTGTTGCTGATTCCCGACTACGCCGATGGCGCACACGACGTCGAGATCGGCTGGCGGCTCGTGCGCACGGCGTGGGGGCGCGGCATCGCGAGCGAAGCCGCGGCAGCGGTTGTGCGCCACGCGTTCGACACCGTGCGCCTGCCGCGCGTGATCGCCGACATCGCGGCGGCCAACGCCGGTTCGCTGAACGTCGCCCGCAAGCTCGGGATGCGGCGTGTCGGCGTCGTGCAGGACGGCATTCCGTACGCGCGCCACCGGCTCGAGCGCGACGACCTGCGCGTGTAGCGCCGAGCGAGAGGAGCGGGCAGCGGGCCGGCCACAGGTGCGTCCGCGGTCGTCAGAAATCGTCAAACCGGGGCAGCCGAGGGATGCGCGGTATTAACGGCGCGCGCGATCCGGAGTATCGTTGCCGGAATTTCGTTACATAGGGTACGACCATGGCACTCGGCCGCGATGTTCATCTCATTCCCGTCAAGCTCGAAGCGCTGCGCCCGACGCAGATGACGGTCGGCTATCGCGAAGTGAAAGCGAAGCGCAAGCACTGGAAGTCGCTCGGCAAGCGCGAGCGCAAGGCAGCGATCGATTCGCACTGGTTTCCCGCCGTCGTCGGTCCCGGCGGGCATCACTTCATCACCGATCACCACCATCTCGGCCTCGCGCTGATGGAGGAAGAGGAGAAGAGCGTGAAGGCGATGCTGCTGAAGGATCTGTCCTGGCTCGACGAGACGATCTTCTGGCGGATGATGGAGCACAACCAGTGGGTGCATCCGTTCGGTCCGGACGGCGCGCGCCGCGATTATGCGCATCTGCCGACGGGGCTCACGGGGCTCGAGGACGACCCGTACCGCAGCCTCGCGGGCGAGCTGCGCACGGCCGGCGGCTATGCGAAGGACGCGACGCCGTTCAGCGAATTCCTGTGGGCCGACTACCTGCGGCAGCACGTGTCGCTCGACCAGATCCGCAAGAACTTCGACAAGGCGCTCGATGCCGCGCTCAAGCGTGCGCACGAACAGGATGCGCGCTACCTGCCCGGCTGGTCGGGCGTGATCGTCGTGAAAAACTGACCCGACCGCCGCGCCATGCCGACTCCGCAACCCCGTCTCGACGCCGGCCCGCAGCATGCCGACCACTTCGCCGCGCTCGACGCGGCGCCGCCACCCCGCGCGCAGCGCATCGGCCGCGACGCGCTGGCCGGCGTGTCGATCGCGGGGTTGCTGATCCCGGAAGCCGTCGCCTACGCGGGGCTGGCGAACCTGCCGCCGCAGGCCGGCCTGATCGCGCTGCTGTCGGGCCTCGTCGTCTACGCGCTGACGGGCAGCAGCCGCTTCGCGATCGTGTCGTCGACGTCGTCGTCGGCCGCGGTGCTCGCGGCCACCGTGTTCGCCGAGTCGGGGCTGGGGCTCGCCGCGCAGCTCGCGCTGGCGGCGGCGCTCGTCGCGATGACGGGCGTGCTGTTCATCCTTGCGGGCGCCGCGCGGCTCGGCGGCATGTCGGATTTCGTCGCGCGGCCCGTGTTGCGCGGCTTCACGTTCGGGCTGGCGGTGACGATCGTCGTCAAGCAGCTGCCGAAGATCCTCGCGGTCAAGGTGCAGCACAGCGATGCGCCGCGCGTCGCGCTCGACCTGATCGTCGGCGCGCCGCACGCGAACCTCGCGAGCGTCGCGCTCGGCGGCGGCGCGCTCGCGCTGCTGTTCCTGCTCGGGCGCCGCTCGCGGGTGCCGGCGACGCTCGTCGTGATCGTGCTGTCGATCGCGGCCGGCTACCTGATCGACTGGCAGCGCTACGGCATCGCGATCGTCGGCCACATCGACTTCGAGCACGTCGCATTCGGCCTGCCGTCACTCGATCGCAACGCGTGGATGCAGACCACCGAGCTGGCGTTCGCGCTGATGCTGATCCTCTATGCGGAATCGTACGGGTCGATCCGCAATTTCGCGCTGAAGCACGGCGACAGCGTGTCGCCGAACCGCGACCTCGTCGCGCTCGGCTGCGCGAACCTCGTGTCGGGGCTGTTGCACGGAATGCCGGTCGGCGCCGGCTATTCGGCGACGTCCGCAAACGAGGCGGCCGGCGCGCAGTCGCGCTTCGCCGGACTGTGGGCGGCCGGGGTGATCGCGCTGATCGTCTGGCTGCTGCTGCCGCAACTGGCGCGCACCCCCGAACCGGTGCTCGCCGCGATCGTGATCTTCGCGGTCAGCCATTCGCTGCATCCGACGGTGTTCAAGCCGTACTGGGTCTGGCATCGCGACCGGCTCGTCGTGATCGCCGCGGTGCTCGCGGTGCTGGTGCTCGGCGTGCTGCACGGGCTGCTCGCCGCGATCGGCGTGAGCTTGCTGCTGACGCTGCGCAAGCTGTCCGAGCCGAACGTCAGCGTGCTCGGCCGGCTGCGCGACAGCCACGACTTCGTCGACGTGTCGATTCACGAGGATGCGAAGCCGGTGCCCGGCGTGCTGATCGCGCGGCCGGAGGCGCAGCTGTTCTTCGCGAATGCCGACCGGATGCTGAACCGCGTGCGTGCGCTCGTGAAGGCGGCGAGCGACACGCACACGGTGATGCTGAGCCTCGAGGAGACGCCCGACGTCGACGGCACGACGATCGAATCGCTGCGCACGCTCGCCGCGGAATGCGCGGCGCGCGGCCAGCGTTTCGCGATCGTGCGGCTCAAGCTGCATGCGTTGCATGCGCTGCAACGCGCGGCGGACGACACGCTGCGCGCCGACGCAATGTCGGAGCTGAGCGTCGACGAGAACCTGCAGCAACTGCTGGCGGCAGGCGGCGCTGCGACAGCGCGCGCCTGACGGGATTCAGCCCGCTTCGGGCACGTCGAGCACGTCGAGCACGTCGAAGCGGTACGCGATCTCGAGCGGCCGCGCCGGGTCGAGCGTCACCGCGGTCGCGACGCCGCGCGCATTGATCGGGTTCGGCGCGAGCGACGCATGGCAGCCGAGCTCGAACGCGCTTGCGACCGGCTCCACGCCGACGCACAGGTTGCGGCCGTTCCATGGCGCATACGCGCGGCCGCGATTGCTGATCCACAGCAGCAGCGACGGCAGCACGGCCGCATCCCACGTCAGCCGGTATGCGGCGCCGGCGACGTCGTCGTGCAGCGTCACGCCGCCGTCGATCCCGCAAAGCTGCACGATTTCCTCGGTCGCGTCGTCGAACGGCAGCCGGTCGAACGCGCGGTGACCGCCGCCGGCGAGCGGCACGCGGTCGAGCGTCTCGAATGTCGCGCCGGACCGGCCACGCGATACGCCGGGTTCGGGGCCGCCGGGATGGACGATGCCGAACCGGAATGCGCCGGGATCGATGCGCAATGCGCCGGCGAGCGCCGGCAGCGCGAGATTCGGATGCAGGCCGGCGGGGCGGCGCGCGGCCCTGCGCGCGTCGATTCGCAGCATGACGTCGAGCGCCGGGCGCCGCGGGTCGGCGCGGATCGTGCGCGTGACGCGCGCAATCGGCGAGCCGGCCGGATAGTCGAGCGCGATCTCGATGTCGTGCGACGTACGCCGCACGCAAGTCCAGTCGGCGAAGCAGCCGTAGCCATGCTGGAGATCGTCGCTCGCGTCGAGCGGCGCGTCGTGCGTGGCGACCGGCGTCGCGACCGCGTGGCGCCAGCCGTCGGCGAGACCGTCTGGCGCATAGGGCACGCCGAACGGCACGCACGCGAATTCGCTGCGCATCGCGCCGAGCAGGCCATCGTGCCGCGCGTCGGGTTCGCCGAGCCACGGCGGTTCGTAAAACGGGCGGACGACGCGCGTGCCGCTGTTGAAGGTGATGCCACCGAGCATGCCGCCGCGTGCATGCACGTCGAATGCGCCGTGCGCCCATTCGAGATGCCAGACTGATTCCATGAGGTCGATGCGTGAGTGCAGGGGTCGTTGGGCGGCGTGCCGCCGGTCAGTTTTCTTCTTCGCGCCAGCAGGTGCCGTGCCGCGCGAGCAGCGCGCTCGCCGGTGCCGGCCCCCAGCTGCCGGCCGCGTATGGTCTCGGCTCGGGCGAGCGATGCGCGGTGCCGTCGAGAATCGGCGCGACCCAGCGCCACGCGGCTTCCTGCTCATCGCGGCGGACGAACAGCGCGAGACGTCCGGCAATCACGTCGAGCAGCAGCCGCTGGTAGGCTTCCATCCGGTTCTGCTGGAAGAAGCGGTCGAACGCGAGATCGAGGTGTACGCCCTGCAGCGACATCCCGAGCCCCGGCTGCTTCGCGAGCGTGCTGAGCCGGATCGACTCGTCGGGTTGCAGGCGGATCGTCAGCCGGTTCGAGCCGGGCCGCAGCGCGGCGGCGCCGAGCGCCGAATGCGGGACCGTCCGGAAGTTGACGACGATCTCGGCCACGCGGTCCGCGAGTCGCTTGCCGGTGCGCAGGAAGAACGGCACGCCGGCCCAGCGCCAGTTGTCGACCTCGGCCTTCAGCGCGATGAAGGTTTCGGTGGTGCTGTCGGGCGTCACGCCCGGTTCGTCGTGATAGGCGGGCACCGCGCTGCCGCGCACCGCGCCCGCGCGATACTGGCCGCGCACGACGCTGCGCGGGATCTCGTCGGCAGTCAGCGGCTTCAGCGCGCGCAGCACGCGCAGCTTCTCGTTGCGCACCGCGTCCGCTTCCATCGATTGCGGCGGCTCCATCGCGATGATCGCGAGCAGTTGCAGCAGGTGGTTCTGCACCATGTCGCGCAGCGCACCGGTCTGGTCGTAGAACGGGCCGCGGCCGCCGACGCCGAGTTCCTCCGCAACGGTGATCTGGATGTTGTCGATCCATTCGCGCCGCCACAGCGGCTCGAACATCACATTGCCGAAGCGCAGCGCAAACAGGTTCTGCACGGCCTCCTTGCCGAGGTAGTGGTCGATCCGGTAGATCTGCTCCTCGGTGAAGATCGTGCCGACCGCGTCGTTGATCGCGGCCGACGACGCGAGATCGTAGCCGAGCGGCTTCTCGAGCACGACGCGCGACGATGGCGGCGCGAGGCCCGCGGCCGCGAGCGACCGGCAGATCGGCACGAACAGCGACGGTCCCGTCGCGAGATAGAAGATGCGGCGGCCGGGCATCGGCTCGAGCCCGTCGCGCAGGTGCGCGAACGCGTCCGGCCGGCTCGCGTCGAGCTCGACATACGCGAGCCGTTCGACGAAGCCGCGCCACGCCGCGTCGTCGAACGACGCGCGGTCGACATGCGGGCGCACGGACGCATCGACCCAGCGCAGGTAGCCGGCATCGTCGAGCGGATTCTGCGCGACCGCGACGATGCGCCCGGTTTCCGCGAGCAGGCCGTCACGATGCGCGGCATACAGCGCCGGCAGGATCTTGCGCATCGCGAGGTCGCCCGTGCCGCCGAACAGCACGAACGTGAAGGCCGACGGATCGTGCGCGCCGGACGCTTGGGCGGCGTTCATCGCGGCAGTCCTGCGGCAACGCTCGACGCATCGAGCAACGCCGCGACCTCGGCGGCCGTCGGCGCGTACGCGCCCGGATGCGCGCATGCGACGGACGCGCACGCGGCCGCGTAGCGCAGATGTTCGGCGGCCGGCGCGTCGGGGCGCATAAGCAGGCTCGCCATCCAGCCGCCGACGCTCGCGTCGCCGCAGCCGACGGTGTCGGCGACGTCGGTCGGGAAGGCCGGCTGGAACAGCGTGTCGTCGCGATGGAACAGCTGCATGCCGGATGCGCCGCGCGTGACGAGCACGGCCGCATCGGGCGCCCACGCACGCAATTGCGCGAGCGCGGCGGTCTCGTCGAGTTCGGGGAACAGGCCCAGCAGGTCTTCGTCGGACACCTTGATGTAGTCGGCGAGGCCCGCCAGCCGGCGCAGCGTTGCGCGATACGACGGCGCGGCCATCGGTGCGCGAAAGTTCGGATCGAACGAGATCCGCTTGCCGGCCGCGCGCGCGGCCTGCGCGATGTCGATGAGGTGCGACGCGAGTGGCTCGCGCACGACGCCGAGCGAACCGACGTGCACGATCTCGGCGGTATCCAGCGAGCCGGCCGGCAGCGCAGCCGGGTCGAACGCGAGATCGGCGCTGTTCTCGCCGATGAAGAAGTAGTTCGGCGGCTGCTTCGACACGACCATCGCGAGGAACGGCGCGCGGTCGACCTGCCGCATGAAGCGCATGTCGAGCCCGGCCTCCGCGCTCTTGCGGATCAGCTCGTCGCCAAAGATGTCGCGGCTGACCGTGCCGGCGAAGCCGGTCGGCACGCCGAGGCGGGCGCCGACGCGGGCCACGTTCCAGCACGAGCCGCCGGCGACGCTGTGCCAATGCTGCGCGTCGTCGCGGATGAAGTCGGTCAGCGCTTCGCCGAATACGACCAGGCGGGGGAGGTTAGTCGTCATGTCAGAGCTTCACGCCGCAGCGTCGCGACGTGCCTTGTAGCGGTTGATCAGCTGGTTGGTGGAGCCGTCGTGCGATTCGACGGGGTCCGGTTCGCCGAGCTCGCGCTCGATCGCCACCGCGAGCCGCTTGCCGAGCTCGACGCCCCACTGGTCGAACGAATTGATCTGCCAGATCGCGCCTTGCACGAACACCTTGTGCTCGTACAGCGCGATCAGCGCGCCGAGCGACGCCGGGTCGAGCCGGTCGATGCAGATCGTGGTGGTCGGGCGGCTGCCTGCGAAATCGCGATGCGGCTCGCCGGCCGCGCGCGAGCCGTTCATCAGCGCTTCGGACTGCGCGAAGCAGTTCGCGACGAGGATGTCGTGGTGTTCGTCGAGCGCGTGCTGCGGTTGCATGCAGACGATCATGTCGGCGGGAATCACGGCCGTGCCCTGGTGCAGCAGCTGGAAGAACGCGTGCTGGCCGTTTGTCCCCGGTTCGCCCCAGATCACGGGGCCGGTCGCGTAATCGACGCGCTCGCCCGCGAGCGTCACCGATTTGCCGTTGCTTTCCATGTCGAGCTGCTGCAAGTACGCGGGCAGCCGGTGCAGGTAGCGGTCGTACGGCGCGATCAGGTGGCTCGTCGCGCCCAGGAAGTTCTGATGCCAGATGCCGATCAGCGCGAGCAGCGCCGGCAGGTTGCGCTCGAGCGGCGTGTCGGCGAAGTGCCGGTCCATCGCGTGCGCGCCGTCGAGCAGCGCTTCGAACGCGTCCATGCCGGTCTGCAGCGCGATCGGCAGGCCGATCGCCGACCACAGCGAATAGCGGCCGCCGACCCAGTCCCAGAACTCGAACATGTTGGCCGGATCGATGCCGAACGCGGCGACGGCGTCCGCGTTCGTCGACACGGCCACGAAGTGCCGCGCGATCGCGGCCTCGGGCGCGCCGCTCGCGAGCAGCCACGTGCGCGCGGTGTGCGCGTTGACGAGCGTTTCGCGGGTCGTGAAGGTCTTCGACGACACGATGAACAGCGTCGTCTCGGGATTCGCGCGCTTCAGCACCTCGGCGATATCCGCGCCGTCGACGTTCGACACGAAATGCATCGTGAGTCGCTCGTGCGCATACGGCTTCAGCGCTTCGCAGACCATCTTCGGGCCGAGGTCCGAGCCGCCGATGCCGATGTTGACGACATCGGTGATCGGGCGGCCCGTATGGCCGCGCCATGCGCCGTCGCGCACCGCATCGGCGAAGCGCCGCATCTTCACGAGGACGGCCGCGACCTGCGCGGCGACGTCCGTGCCGTCGACGACGCGCGGCGCGCTCGAACGGTCGCGCAGCGCGACGTGCAGCACCGCGCGATGCTCGGTCCGGTTGATGCGCTCGCCGGCGAACATCGCGTCGCGCCGCGCCTCGACGCCGCTTGCGCGGGCGAGCGCGACGAGGCGCGCGATCGTCTCGTCGACGACCGGATGTTTCGAGTAGTCGACGAACAGGCCGGCTGCCTCGAGCGAGAAGCGCGCGGCGCGGCGGGTGTCGCGCGCGAACAGCTCGGGCAGCGGGATGCCGGCCAGCGTGTCGCGATGGTCGGCGAGGGCGCGCCACGCGGGCGTATGGGTCAACGGAGTCATGGTCGGGTGACTGGGTTCGGATTCGGGAGGGTCAGTGCGGAGCGCTCCAGCCCTTGTAGCTCTTCACGTTGTCGCGCGTGATGAGCGCAGGCTCGATCAGGATCATCGGATTGGCGGGCTTCTGGCCGTTCATGATCCCGTAGCCGACGTTGACGGCCTGTTGCGCCATCGCCCACGGGTCCTGGCTGGACGATGCCTGCACGAGCGTGTTCGACTTGAGCGCGGTCTCGATGTCGGGCGCGCCGTCGACCGACGTGATCACGATGCCGGTGCGGCTCAGCTGCTTCGCGGCGAGATCGCTGCCGACCGCCTGCGGATCGTTGATTGTGAACAGGCCGTCGAGCTTCGGAAAGCGCGTCAGGTAGCCCTGCATCACGTTCATCCCGCCTTCGCGCGAGCCCTTGCCGTCCTGGTCGCTCGACAGCAGCTTGATGCCCGGGTTCTTCGCGAGCACCGACTTGCAGCCGTTCACGCGATCGATCACCGCCGACACCTGCGGGCCGTTCTCGATGATCACGTTGCCCTTGCCGTTCAGCTTCTTCGCGAGGTAGTCGCACGCGAGTTCGCCGGCCTTCACGTTGTTGGTCTGCACGGTCGCATTCGCGCCGGCCGCCGCGACGTCGACCGCGACGACGGTGATGCCGGCCGCCTGCGCCTTCTTCACTGCCGGCTCGATCGCCTTCGGATCGGCGGCGTTGAGCAGGATCATGTCGACGTGTGCCGAGATGAAGTTGTCGATCTGCGTGAACTGCTTGTTCAGGTCGTAGTCGGCCGACACGGCCGTGACCTTCGCATTCGGGTTGATCTGCTTCGCGCGCGCCTCGGCGCCTTTCGCGATCGTGACGAAATACGGGTTGCCGAGCGAACCGACGGTGATGCCGATCGACTTCAGCGGCTTGTCGGCCGCGTGGGCGGCGGATGCCGCGAAGGCAAGCGCGCAGGCGATGCCGGTCAGGACAGCTTTGTGTTTGAACATGTCGTTGTCTCCGTGAGGTCCGTTGGACGGCGGGCGCAGGAGGACCTGCCTGCGCCCCGATGGATGAGCGGGTAGGGCGGCGTGAGTCAGGTGCGGGCCGAATCGCGCTGGCGGTAGCGGTCGAGCGCGACCGCGCCGATGATCACGAGCCCCTTGATGATGTATTGCCAGATGTCGGAGACGCCGAGCAGCACGAGCCCGTTGGTCAGCACCGCGATGATCAGCGCGCCGATCAGCGTGCCGACGATCGAGCCGACGCCGCCGACGAAGCTGGTGCCGCCGAGGATCACCGCGGCGATCGCGTCGAGTTCGTACGACTGGCCGAGCTGCAGGCCGTTGGCCGCATAGAGCCGCGCGGCCGACATCACCGCGCCGAGGCCGGCGAGCAGGCCCGACGCCGCATAGACGAACAACTGGATCGCCCGCACGTTGATGCCCGACAGGCGTGCCGCTTCCGGGTTGCCGCCGACCGAGTAGATCCGCATGCCGAGCACCGTGCGACGCAGGATGAACCACGATGCGACGATCACCGCGCCGGCGATCACGACGAGCCACGGCACGCCGAGGATCGTGCCGTTGCCGATGAACGCGAACGGCAACTGCGGGTTGAAGATCGTCGTGTCGTTGCCCATCAGGCGCGCGACGCCGCGCACCGCAGTCAGCGCGCCGAGCGTGACGATGAACGGCGGCAGGCGCAGCAGCGCGATCAGCCCGCCGTTGATGACGCCGAACACGAGGCCGACCGCGAGCGCGGCCGGCACGCCGAGCCAGCCCCAGTTCGGGATGTTCGACGCGAGCAGTGCGGCGACTGCCGCGGCGGCGAGTACCGAGCCGACCGACAGGTCGATGCCGCCCGTCAGGATCACGAACGTCATCCCGGCGGCGAGCACGATGTTGATCGATGCCTGCTGCGTGACGATCGACAGGTTCTGCAGCGTGAAGAAGCCGTCCGTCAGCACGCCGAAGCCGATGCACAGGATCAGCAGGACCGGCAGCATGCCGGCGGTGCGCATCAGCGACTGCATGCGGGCGCGATGATCGGCGACGCGCGCCTGCGGTGCGCGGTCTTGTGCCGGATGGGCCGGCGCGGAGACGAGGTTCCGCTGCTTGGTCGGGTTGATCATTTCGGTAACCTAAGTGTAAGGTGGAAAATGAGCGGCGGCGCTCAGTGCGCGTCCGCCAGTTCCGTTTGCGAGCCGGTTGCGAGCGCGATGATCGCTTCCTGCGTGATCGGCGCATCGCTGTAGCCGCCGAGTTCGCCCGCGATCTCGCCTTCGCGCATCACCAGCACGCGGTCGGCGACGCCAATGATTTCCGGCAGTTCGCTCGAGATCACGATCACGCCGACACCCGCGCGGGCGAGGTCGTTGATGATCCGGTAGATCTCGGATTTCGCGCCGATGTCGACGCCGCGGGTCGGCTCGTCGAGGATCAGCACGCGCGGTTTCGTTTCGAGCAGCCGCGACAGCAGCACCTTCTGCTGGTTGCCGCCCGACAGCGCGCCGACGTTGACGTTCGCGTTCGGCACGCGGATCGACAGCGACGAGATTGCGCCGCGCGCGCGTTCGGCGCCGCGCCTGAGGTCGAGCTTGCCGAGCCGCGCGTCGCGGCTGCACACCGAGATGTTGATGTTGTCGCGCACGCTCATGTCGAGGAACAGGCCCTGGCGCTTGCGGTCTTCGGTCAGGTAGACGAGGCCCGCGTCGATCGCGTCGCGCGGCGAATGCGCGCCGAAGGTCTTGCCGTCAACCGTCACGTCGCCGCGCGTGCGCGGTTCCGCGCCGAAGATCAGGCGCGCGAGCTCCGTGCGACCGGCCCCCACGAGCCCCGCGATGCCGAGCACTTCGCCCGCGTGCAGGTCGAGGCTGCAGCCGCGCACGCGGCCGCCGTCCGCGACGTCGCGCACCGACATCAGCAGGTGGCCGCGGTCGTACGGCGCATGTTCCTTCTTGTAGAAGCCGGAGATGTCGCGGCCGACCATCATGCCGACGAGACGCTCGGCCGACAGCGACGCACGGTCGAGCGTGCCGACATAGGTGCCGTCGCGCAGCACCGACACGCGGTCGGACAGCTCGTAGATTTCCGCCATCCGGTGACTGATGTAGATGATCGCGAGGCCTTCCTCGCGAAGCTGGCGGATCAGCCGGAACAGGTGTTCGGTTTCGCGCGACGACAGCGGCGTCGTCGGCTCGTCCATCACGAGGATGCGTGCGCGGGTATGCACGGCGCGCGCGATCTCGACGAGCTGCTGCTCGGCGATCGACAGCGTGCCGACGAGCGTCTCGGGCCCGAACGGCGCGCCGAGGCGCGCGAGCACGTCCTTGCAGCCGCGCGCCATTGCCGCGCGGTCGATCGTGCCCCAGCGGCGGTTGCCGCGCCGCAGTTCGCGACCGACGTAGATGTTTTCGGCGACGGTCAGGTTGGGCGCCAGGCACAGCTCCTGGTAGATCACGGCGACGCCGGCGTCGCGCGCGGCGAGCGGGCCGTCGACGTCGATGCGTGCGCCGTCGATCAGGATCTCGCCGCCCGCATCGGCCTGGTATGCGCCCGACAGGATCTTCATCAGCGTCGACTTGCCCGCGCCGTTCTCGCCCATCAGCGAATGGATCTCGCCCGGATAGACGGTCAGGCTCACGTTGTCGAGCGCGCGCACCGCCGGGAACGTCTTGCTGATCCCGCGCATCTCGAGCAGCGGACGGGGCGACTCAGATCGCGACATGGTTGACCTCCTGCGATTCCGCGCTCGCACCCTTGAGGATGCCGGCCCGCGGGGAGAAGTTGAAGAACATCGGCAGCGTCGCGGCGCCGATCGCGCCGGCGTCGGCGCCGAACGTGCCGCGCACGAGCGTCGGCGTGCCGCGCGCTTCCGGCGCGGTCGCGACGAGTGCCGAGCGCAGGCGGGTCGTGACCGCGTCGATCAGGCCCGCGTCGGTGTCGGCGTCGAGCACGACGACCGGCGCGTCGACCACGCACAGCACCGCGCGCAGCGCGGGGGCGAGCGCATCGACGCAGTCGTCGATCCATTCGTCGACGGCGGGCAGGCCGCGCGCGATGCAGGCCTCGAGGTCGGCGCGGTTGTCGACCTGTTCGCCGCTGTAGCGCAGATGGCGCACGAGCGCATGCAGCGACGCGCGCGCAAGCAGGATGTCCCACGGGCCGCGCGGCGGCGGCGCCGACGGCAGCCGGCTCGGCGGCACCGGCATCACGCCGATGTCGCCGGCGTTGCCGGTGACGCCGCGCAGGCAGTCGCCGTCGATCGCGATGCCGCCGCCGATCGCCGGGCCGATGAACAGGTAGATGAAATCGTCCTGCTGGCGGCCGAAGCCGTAGAACAGTTCGGCGATCGCGGCGGCGTTGCCGTCGTTCTCGCCGAACACCGGCAGCGACAGCGCGCGCCCGAGCTCGCTCGCGAAATCGACGTCTTCCCACGGGCGGAACGTGTCGGGGGCGAGGCCGAGTTCGCGCATCCACGCGCCGAGGTTGTACGGCTGCGCGACGCCGACGCCCGTCAGGCGCTCGCGCTCGTGTGCGGGAAGGAGGGCCTGCATCGCGCCGATGTCGCGCCGGACGATCTCGAGGACCTCGGCGGGCGGCGGCAGCAGGGTGTCGTGCGTGACGCGGCCGAGCACGTCGCCGTCGAAGTTGACGAGCGCCGTCTCGATGCGCATCCGGTCGAGGTGGACGCCGATGCCGAACGCGCCACGCGGATCGAGACGGATCAGCGACGCGGGCTGGCCGCGCTGGCCTTCGACGCGGCGGCCGGTGAACTCGATCAGCTTCGCGTCGGCGAGCGACGCGATGATGCTGCCGACGGCCGTGCCGGTCATGTTCGCGAGGCGCGCGAGATCGGCCTTCGACGCGCTGCCCGCGCGGCGCAGGGCCTTCAGCAGCAGGCGCTCGTTGTAACGGCGCACGTTGGCCGAATTGCTTCCCTGGCCGATGTGCGGGCTTCGCATGGTGTCTCCTTCCATGGGGCGCCGGTCGGTGGCGCATTAAATAAATCACGTTGATTTATTTAACCGCGCGGAGAGCGGAATGTCAGCCTAGGGAAATCCCGGGCATGCGAAGCAGGTGAGCGCGCAGGGCGGTTCCGGGAGGTGCCGGGGGCGGCCGGCGAATGTCCGGCGGGGCGGCGGCGTGCAGCAGGCGATACCCGGCACGATCGAAAAGGCGCGATGACCCCGTTCGCGTTGGTTTGCCCACCGCGATTCCGACGTCGAGTCTGAATCCTGACTCGCGTCACATGCGAATTTCCGGATGGGGCCGGCAATGGCGGTCAGTCGTTGGGCCTGCCTCTCGAGAGCCCCAGTTCCTCCATCAGGCCATGTTTCCTGATCTTCTCGTAGAGCGTGCTCTTCGCGATGCCGAGCTGCTGCGCGGCCCGCGTCACGTTGCCCAGGTTCTGCCTCATCGCCGCCCGGATCGACTGGATCTCGGCGTCTTCGAGGGAGCGGGGCGGCGCGGACGCGGAAGGCGGCGACTCTTGCGACCTGGCGTCGGTGCCCGGAACCTCGGCCTGGCGCCTGGCCGCCATTTCAACGGGCAGATCCGACGTGGCGATCGTCCGGTCGCGCGCCATCAGTGCGGCGCCTTCGATCGCGTTCCGCAGCTCTCGCACGTTGCCGGGCCATGCGTAGCCGAGCAGGCATTGCCATGCCGCCTCGTCGATGACCGGACGTTCGATGCCGTGGCGCTCGCAGATGACGCCGAGCCAGTGGTCGATCAGCAGGGGCAGGTCCCCCTCGCGCTCTCGCAGTGGCGGGATCGCGATGCTCGTGACCGCGATGCGGTAGTAGAGATCCATGCGGAACGAGCCGTCGGCCACGGCCGTGCGCAGGTCGCGGTGCGTGGCGGCGATGAGCCGGAAGTCGACCTTGCGCGGTGCGCTCTCGCCGAGCCGGTAGAGTTCGCCCGACTCGAGCACGCGGAGCAGGTGTGGCTGGATGTCGGGCGGCATCTCGCCGATCTCGTCGAGAAAGAGCGTCCCGCGATGGGCGGACTCGATCTTGCCCGGCATGCCCGTCTTGCGTGCGCCCGTGAACGCGCCTTCCGCGTAGCCGAACAGCTCGCTCGTCAGGAGGTCACGCGAGAGACTGCCGCAATTGAGCGCGACGAACGGGCCGTCGGCACGGTCGCTTGCCTCGTGGATGCCTTGCGCGAACAGCTCCTTGCCGACACCTGTCTCGCCGTAGAGCAGCACGGGCACGGCTGTGCGCGCGAGCTGCCGGGCTTTCTGCAGCGATTCGCGCAGCGCCTCGCTGTTGCCGACGATCCGCGAGAACGCGGCGCCCGTGCGGGCTGCGCCGCGCAGCGCATCTCCAGGGTCCAGGCCGGTGTGTGGTGCATGCGGCATCGAGATGACGTAGCCGAGCGTGCCGGTTCCATCTTTCACAGCCTCGATCTGCACGCGCCGTAGCCACTCCGGCGTGTGTTCCGATGTGCGGCCTTCGGCAACGGCAGCGACGTCAGGAACCGGAAATGCTTGCTCGAGTCTGGCCGGCCCGCCGAGACGAGCCAGCGTGGCGCTTGCCTGCACGTTCGCCTTCACGAGCCGTCCCTGCTCGTCGACGACGGCCGCCGGATCGGTGCGGCTCAACCGGGTCATGCAGCGCTCGAGCAGCCGGTAGCGGCGCTCGGCGGCAGTGATCGCAAGCCGGCTCTCGATTTGGGCGGTGAGCGAGACGATCAGCGCGAGCGTGTGCTTGCTGTAGGTTTTCGTCAGGCCCGAGATGTCGATCACGCCGAGCAAGGAGGCGTCGAGCGGATCGTGGATCGCGGCTGCCGAGCAGGTCCAGCGTTTCACGCCTTCGCAGAAGTGCTCGGCGCCGTGAATTTGCACAGGGGCGTTGAGACTCAGCGCCGTGCCGATCGCGTTGGTTCCGCTGCTGAACTCGCTCCAGTTGCAGCCAGGTATCAGGCCGACCTCGCCGAGCGGTTCGAGAATGCGCGCATCACCGGCCGACTCGATGATCGTGCCTTCGCGGTCCGTCAGCAGCAGGATGGTTCCTGTCTGCGACAGACACTCTCGTGCCTGCTTGATGAGCGACTGGCTCGCCTGGACGAGCGGGTTGTTTTCCTTGAGCAGATCGAGCAGCCGGTTCTCGTCGACGGGTGGCGGCGCGCCTCTTGCGGCAGGGTCGACGCTCAAGTCGAGGCAGCGGCGCCACGATTCGTCGACCACCTGCCGCACCGTCGCCGCCGGCAATTCTCCGTGCAGCAGCCGCTCCCACGCGGACCATACGTCGCGATCGTGTCCGGGATCCGGCAGCCGGCCGGCCGGGCGAAAGCCTCGCCGCAGTGGCGCATCCTGAACGCTCATCTCCCATTCCCCTGGGGCGGCATGACTTGGCCGCTTCGGGTTTCATCCGAGCATCGGCGGCGCGGTCGGGCGTGCCGCACCGGACCGATCTGCCCGGCCTTCTTAATGCTACTCCGGTTGAAGGCATGCGTTCGACGTCGGCGTTCGATTTTCGAACACTCGGGTCAGATCGGGTGTCCGAAAATCGAACGGTCGGCGCGGCCGGTTTCGCCAGCTGAGCATGCACATACCCGAAATCCGCGGCAATCGGTTGCTCGTCGGGCGCATCGCGCAAGAAAGATCTGGCGCGATAGTTGCTCGCTGAAGAGCAAAGCCGATCGCGCGGGAACAGCTTCCGCATCGGCCAAACTTGGAGCGTGCAGGAGGCTATCATGGGCGCGGACAGAATTTCGTTGAGGATGCAGATCGACAAGTGGTTCGGGCTCGACTCGCGCAAGGCGCTCCACATCCGGCGCATCGGCCCGGCGAACGGCGATGGGGGCCGCTGCGTGAGCGTCGTCGGTCCGTACGCGCAAACCCCGCTGGCGATCGTGTTCTTCCTCCACGGCGACCAGTCGTGGCGCGTATACCCGCCCGAGGCGGAGCGGCCGACCATGAGCAAGCGGCTTTGCGCGGCTTGATGGGGCGGGGCGACGGCGGGAGTTGCATGCGTCGCGCCGAAAGAGCAAAAGGCCGGCTTGAAGCCGACCTTTTGAGACAGATGGTGTCCGGGAGAGGACTCGGTCACACGAGCGCGACCTCGGCCGCGCTTGCAAGCGCAGCCTTTCGAGTCCTCGCGCAAAGTGCGCAGGCACTTTGCTTCCTGGGCTTGAAATGAAAAAAGGCCGGCAGAAGCCGACCTTTTTTAAAAACAGATGGTGCCCAGGAGAGGACTCGAACCTCCACGGTGTTGCCACCGCTAGGACCTGAACCTAGTGCGTCTACCAATTCCGCCACCTGGGCACGTTTCGCTTGTTGCTGCATCGCGAAAGAACGCAATTATAGCGGGTCTGAAGGGGCTGTCAACACTATTTCAGATCGGGAACGAAAAAATATCGATCACGCTATCCGAGCGGTCGGTTGTGGCCCGACGCAACGTGTCCGGAGGAACAGGGTCGCGGGCGTCCACCGGAGCGAATGAAGGGAAGATGTCGTGCGTGGCCGCGGCGGAAGTTGCACGGCGCTCCACGCCGATCGTCGATGCTGTTCGCGGCGCATCGATGAATGCGGCGGGGCGAGTCCAGGATTCGGCAACGCGTATTCGGGCGCGACCGACCGCTGGCGGCGGGCCTCGTCGCTGGACATCAATCGTTCGACGTCCGACTGGGCCGGGCTATTGGTTTTCGTTGAGCATGACCCGTTGCGCAGGCGTCATGCTTCCTGGGCCGGAAAAAGAAAAAGGCCGGCAGAAGCCGACCTTTTTAAAACAGATGGTGCCCAGGAGAGGACTCGGTCACACGAGCGCGACCCCGGCTGCGCTTGCAAGCGCAGCCTTTCGAGTCCTCGCGCAAAGTGCGCAGGCACTTTGCTTCCTGGGCTTGAAATGAAAAAAGGCCGGCATAAGCCGACCTTTTTTAAAAACAGATGGTGCCCAGGAGAGGACTCGAACCTCCACGGTGTTGCCACCGCTAGGACCTGAACCTAGTGCGTCTACCAATTCCGCCACCTGGGCACGTTTCGCTTGTTGCTGCATCGCGAAAGAATGCAATTATAGCGTGACTGGAGGCCCTGTCAACGGCTTTTTTCGGCTGACCGTCGCGCTAGCGAAAACGCTCGGGCAACGGCGCGCCAAGGCGGGCTGCTTGCCGTTTTCGTCACGCCGCTTTCGCGGCGCGCCGCCTCAATCCGACGTCGCGTTGAACACGTCGCTGCCGAACGCCTGCAGCCCGCTTGCGTTCGCGAAGCCGAGATGCGGCACCCCCAGCAGATCCTCGACGCTACGCAGCATCGCGTAGTGGTTGTACGGCGTGTTGCTGACCGTGCCGGGCTTGATCGCCGGCGAAAGCAGCACCGCGCCGGTCCGGCCGCCGCCCGGACCGAGAATGCCCGGCAGCAGCGAATTCGGTCCCGGCATCTCGCCGCAGCACGCGCTCGTGTCGTTGGTGCCGGCCTCGTCGAACGTAATGACGATCAGGCCGTCCTGCTTGTAAGCGGGCGAGTTCATGATTTTCGGAATCAGCGTCTGCAGGAACTGGTTGACCGATGCGAGGCCGCCCGCGCTGCCGTCCGCGCACGGACTGTCGTGCCCGTCGTGGCACAGGTTCGGCGTGATGAACGCGTAGCTCGGCGTCGTCGACGCGCTCTGCAGGTCGGCATCGAGTTGCGACAGGTTGACGACGTGGCTGCCGCAGCCGGCCGGATCGTCGATCACCGCGTGGAAGTACATGAACGGGTCGTGGCGCACCGCGTAGCTGTCTGCGGCCGTTGCCTTCTGGGTCGGGTCCTGCGCGTTCAGCGCCGGGTGTGCGCAGACCGTGCCGCCGTCGCGTGCCGGATCGTTGCCCATGTCTTCCATGTACCCCTTCCACGCGAGGCCCGCGGCCTGCAACTGGTTGCCGATCGTGAACACGTTCGGCGGCAGCACGCACCCGAGGCCCGCGACCTGGCCGTTGCCGTCGAGCGCCGTGCTGCCGAGCCAGTCGGTGTAGAGCTGGCAGTCGGCCTGCGTCTGCGGATTCGGCGCCTGGCCGCTCACCATCGCGATGTAGTTGTCGAGGCTGTTGTGGCCGATCCCGTAGTACTGCGTGAGCAGTGCGCCTTGCGCGGGCAGCGTGCGGGCGAGGTAGGGCGCCGCGGAGGTCGGCCCGAAGGTCGCGTCGTAGCCTTCGTTTTCGAGCGCGACGACGAAGATGTGCTTCGGCAGTTTCGGCGCATCCGAACGGTCGCCGGCAAGCGCGCTGGCCGTGTTGGACGCGTCCGGGCCGTTGCCGGAGCAGGCGGCAAGCAGCAGCGTGGCGAGCGTGAACAGTGCGCTCGCAATGATGGTGCGGAGATTCATGGTGGCGTTCTCGATGCGTATTGGGGCAACAGGTTGGGCGGCAGGACGTTACGGTTTGGGAAAGCCGAGCGACGCGGCGAGCGTCGCAAGCCGGTCGATACCGGGAATGCCGCTCGTGACGGCGCCCGTGCAGGCGCCGCCGAACGGCCCGAGCGGCACGTCGAACAGCGGTCCGCTCGTGTCGAGCGGCGACGTGAAGTCCAGCGCGTACGCGAGGTTGTTCGTATCGCTTGCCGCGCTGCGTACGCCGAGCGGATCGAGCCCGAAACGCCACATCAGGAATTGGTGGATCGAGCTCGGATCGAATGCCCAGCTACTGATCGCGGCGCGTTTCGCGCGCGGCCCGATCAATACGAGCGGCACGCGAAAGCCGAGCAGGCCGTCGTTGCCGAGTTCGGACTCGGCGTACGAAATCGGCCGCTTGAACGGTGGCACGTGATCGAAGAAGCCGCCCCATTCGTCGTAGGTCACGATCAGCAGCGTGCGACTCCATGCCGGGCTCGTCCGAACTGCCGTGTAGATCGTGTTGAGGAAGGCCTGGCCATTGCGGATGTCGGACACCGGGTGGTCGTCGCCCGACAGGCCCTGCGATTCGCCGGCGAAGCGCGGATCGATCATCGAGAACGCCGGCAGTGCGCCCGCGGCCGCTTCCGCGAGGAACGCGGCGAACGGCTGCGAATTGCCGAGGTTGCGCGTGCCATAGAGTGCGGTGAACGGCACGTCGCTGTAGTAGTACGTCGACGGAATGCCCTTCGCATTGAAGCGGTCGAAGATCGTCGGCAACTGGCATATCGTCGAATCGTTGACGAGGCGGTCCGTTTCGCCGGACATCAGGTAGAGGCGGTTCGGGTAGGTCTCCGCGAGAATCCCGCAGTGATAGCTGTCGCAAATCGTCCAGTTCTGCGCGCAACCGGCGAAGAACGGCAGGTCGGCCGCCGTGTAATAGCCGATCGGGAACAGGTCGCCCTGCGTTTTGTTGGTGTCCGGCGTCATCAGCCAGCCGTCCATCTTGCCGCCATCGAGCTGGATGCGCCCGCCGTCGTAGCTGTGATCCGGATCGGCCTTGCTGCATGCCTGGTAGCCGTATCCTGGTGTCGTCGCGAGCGCAAACGTGCTCTGCGTCTGGCCGAATGCATCCTTGAACTGCAGTCCGGCCTGACGTCCGTTCGCGCCCGGCACCCAGCCGAGGTAATGGTCGAACGAACGGTTTTCCATCACGACGAGCACGACGTGATCGATGCCGCTCGCGGACGGCAGCGGCAAGGACGGTCGCGCGGCGCTTTGCGCGGCCAGGGTGCTGGCGGCGCCTGCGGCGCCTGTGCTGTCGGACGTTCCGCCGCATGCGCCGAGCGTGGCGGTGGCGGTGAGCGCGACGCCGCCTTGCAGCAGGCGTCGACGATGTGGGCTGAATGGTCGATTGAAGCGGGACACGAGTATTCTCCGGGCGGCCGATGAGTCGTTGAAAGCGGGCTGGGCGCGCGATCGGGCCGGAGTATCGGCAGCGTTCATGACGACTCGATGTAGGGGAAATCGTCGGCGGAATAGGCCGTCGTTCACTCGTCTCTGCGGGCGCCGGCGGGCACTGTAAGGCTGCGCGGAGAGGTGGCGCGGAGACGCGGCGGGTGCGTAAGCGACGGCGCGTCCGGTTGAAATTTCTTTGGGGTGCAGATGAAAGCGAAATGTCGCGTTAGAGTAGTTGGCCGAACTCATTTCGGGCGACGGTGCTTGACATCAGCGGGAGGGGGCTGGACGCGTGTGGTGGCCGGATCGGCAGGGCGGCAGGCGACGGGGATTTCCCGTTGTCGATGATGCGAGTCATGTCGACAGCAGTCGTGCTGCTTGCGGCTTGTTGGAAGCTCGACGGCTTGCGTCCGCATTCGCATCGTGATCGCGCGCGCAGCCATTCGCGTCATCGCATGCCGCGCGAAGTCCCGCTATTTTTTCGCGCTTTGCTTCCTGGGCTTGAAATGAAAAAAGGCCGGCATAAGCCGACCTTTTTTAAAAACAGATGGTGCCCAGGAGAGGACTCGAACCTCCACGGTGTTGCCACCGCTAGGACCTGAACCTAGTGCGTCTACCAATTCCGCCACCTGGGCACGTTTCGCCGCGTGTGTGCTGCGAAGGAGGCGAATTATAGCGCCCCAATTATTCGTGTCAACACTTTTTTGCATTGCATCGATGCGCGCCGGCCAGGCGGCGAACGCGGCGCTTCCGCGTCAATGGCGACACGGCCGGGTGTTAGAATGGCCGCCAACAATATGGACGTGTCTATATCGGCATGCTTGTATTGATGCCGCGCACCATCAGCCAACGCAACGAGAACAACCATCGACAAGCCCTTGAGCAAATATCCGTACCCCATTCCGAGCCGTGAAGAGATTCTCGGCGTGCTGCGTACGAGCGACGCGCCCCTCGCCGCGAACGACATCGCCGAGGCGCTGTCGATCAAGCGTCAGGAGCGTGAGGGGTTCTTCCGGCGTGTCGCCGCGATGGAGCGTGACGGCCAGATCCGACTCGACAAACGCGGCCACTACCAGCTGACCCATCCGTCCAATTTCGTCGCCGGGCGCGTGCAAGGCCATCGCGACGGCTACGGGTTCGTGATCCGCGACGACGGCCAGGACGACCTGTTCTTGCCGAACGGCGAAATGCAGAAGGTGATGCACAACGACCGCGTGCTCGCGCGGATCGTCGGCTACGATCGCCGCGGCCGGCCGGAAGGGCACGTCGTCGAAGTCACCGACCGCGCGAACAAGCGCGTGATCGGCCGGCTGCTGAACGAGAACGGCGCGCTGATCGTCGCGCCCGAAGACAAGCGCATCGGCCACGACATCCTGATCACGCAGAACGCGAAGAAGGCGAAGGTCGGCCAGGTCGTCGTCGTCGAGCTGACCGATTTCCCGAGCCGTCATTCGCAGCCGCTTGGCCGCGTGGTCGAGGTGCTCGGCGACATCGACGATCCGGGCATGGAGATCGAGATCGCGGTGCGCAAGTACGGCGTGCCGCACGAATTCAGCCAGCCGGCGCTCGACGACGCAGCCGCGCTGCCCGACAAGGTGCGGCCGGCCGACCTGCGGTTCCGCGTCGACCTGCGCGACGTGCCGCTCGTCACGATCGACGGCGAGGACGCGCGCGACTTCGACGATGCGGTCTATTGCGAGCCGACCAAGGTCGGCCGCGGCGACGGCTTCCGGCTGATCGTCGCGATCGCCGACGTATCGCATTACGTGCAGCCGGGCAGCGGGCTCGACGCCGATGCGCTCGAGCGCAGCACGTCGGTCTATTTCCCGCGCCGCGTGATCCCGATGCTGCCCGAGAAGCTGTCGAACGGGCTGTGCTCGCTGAACCCGCAGGTCGACCGCTGCGTGCTCGCGTGCGACATCGTGATCACCGCGCGCGGCGAGGTCAAGGCGTACCAGTTCTACCCGGCCGTAATCCATTCGGCCGCGCGTCTGACCTACACGGAAGTCGCGGCGGTGCTCGCGAACACGAAGGGGCCGGAGGCCGCGCGTCGTGCCGAGCTGCTGCCGCACCTGCAGAACCTGTACGGCGTCTACAAGGCGCTGTTCGCCGCGCGGCAGAAGCGCGGCGCGATCGACTTCGACACGACCGAGACGTACATCGTCTGCAACGCGCAGGGCAAGATCGAGCAGATCCTGCCGCGCCAGCGCAACGACGCGCACCGGCTGATCGAGGAATGCATGCTGGCCGCGAACGTCTGCGCCGCCGACTTCCTGAAGCGCAACAAGCACCCGGGCCTGTACCGCGTGCACGCAGGCCCGACCGCGGAGAAGCTCGAGAACCTGCGCACGTTCCTGCGCGGGATGGGCCTGACGCTCGGCGGCGGCGACACGCCGCACGCGAGCGACTACGCGGCGCTGATGGCGCACATCCGTGATCGGCCCGACGCGCAGATGCTGCAGCCGATGCTGCTGCGCTCGATGCAGCAGGCCGTCTACAGCCCGGACAACATCGGCCACTTCGGTCTCGCGTACGAGGCGTACGCGCACTTCACGAGCCCGATCCGCCGCTATCCCGACCTGCTCACGCACCGCGCGATCTACGCGATCCTGTCCGGCAAGAAGTACGCGCCGAAGGCCCCGGACGGCTTCGAGCTGAACACCGCGCTGTCGCCGCGCGCCCGTGCGCTGCAGCAGGCCGACGACGAAGCGCGCAGCCGCTCGCGGACGAACACGGCGATCTGGGAAGAGCTCGGCCTGCACTGCTCGGCGAACGAGCGGCGCGCGGACGAAGCATCGCGCGACGTCGAGGCGTGGCTCAAGTGCTATTTCATGCGCGACAAGCTCGGCGAGGAATACGGCGGGATGGTGAACGGCGTCACGTCGTTCGGCATCTTCGTGCAGCTCGACACGCTGTTCATCGAAGGCCTCGTGCACGTGACGGAGCTCGGCTCGGACTACTTCCAGTACGACGAGATCAAGAACGAGCTGCGCGGCGAACGCACGGGCATCCGCTACCGGCTGTCGGATCGCGTGCGCGTGCAGGTCAGCCGCGTCGATCTCGATGCGCGCAAGATCGATTTCCGGCTCGTGCGCGATACGCCGGTGAAGGCGCCGCGTCCGGCGGTCGCGCCGGCTGCTCCGGGCGTCGAGCGCGGCGGTCCGCGCGTGCGTGCGCTGCCACCGGCAGACGAGCCGGCCGTGCACCGCAAGAAGGCCGCGAGCGCGCCGAGCGCCGAAGTGAAGGAAGCGCGCGCGGCGCGCACTGCAGCCAAGAAGAAGGGCCCGTTGGCGAAGCCGGCCGCGAAGAAGGCGCGCGCCCGCAAGAAGTATTGAGCATCGGGGCGGCGTCAACGCGCCGCGCCCGCCGTATCGACAGACGCCGCGTTGCCGGTCATTGACCGGCAACGCGGCGCTTTCCGTTTCCATGGTTGGCGGCCGCACGTCCTGTGCGCCCGCCCGTTTGATCGAAGGTTGTTCCAGTCATGTCACGTCTGAAGGTTCTTTACGGTTTTCATGCGGTGACCGCACGCTTGCGGCACGATGCATCGACGGTTGCGGAGGTGCTGTACGACCAGACGCGCCGCGACCGCCGCATGCAGGATTTCCTGCACGCCGCGAAGGAAGCGGGCGTGCGGCTGATCGCGGCCGACGAGACGCGTCTCTGGGGGCTCGCGCACACCGAGCGTCACCAGGGCGTCGTCGCGCGCGTCGAGGACATTCCGCTTGCGCAGAACCTGTCCGAACTGCTCGACGGCATCCAGGGCCCGGCGCTGCTGCTCGTGCTCGATGGCGTCACCGATCCGCACAACCTGGGCGCATGCCTGCGCGTCGCTGACGCCGCCGGCGCGCACGCGATCATCGCGCCGCGCGACCGCGCGGTCGGCCTGAACGCGACGGCAGCGAAGGTCGCGAGCGGCGCCGCCGACACGGTGCCGTACATCACGGTGACGAACCTCGCCCGTGCGTTGCGCGAGCTGAAGGAAGCGGGCGTGTGGATCATCGGCACGTCGGACGATGCGTCGGCCACCGTGTACGAAACGAAGCTCGACGGTCCGGTCGCGCTCGTGATGGGGGCGGAGGGCGAGGGCATGCGCCGGCTCACGCGCGATACGTGCGACGAGGTGATGAGCATTCCGATGGCCGGCAGCGTCGAAAGCCTGAACGTGTCGGTCGCGAGCGGCGTGTGCCTGTACGAAGCGGTGCGGCAGCGGCGCGTGAACGCGTGACGGACTGACGGCTTCGCGTCGACCGCCGGTCGACGCTGCCGGTAGGCGGGCCTGAAGAGGGCGGCATCGGCAACGATGCCGCCCTTTGTCATGGTTGTCCGGACCGGGCGCCGCGCGTCCCGAGCGTGTGCCGGCGCGATTACGCGGCCTGACCGTGCTCGTCGCGCAACTCCCGCCGCAGGATCTTGCCGATGTTCGATTTCGGCAGGCTGTCGCGGAACTCGATGTATTTCGGCTTCTTGTAGCCCGTGAATTCCTGCTTGCAGTACGCCATCAACGCGTCGGTGGTGAGCGCGGGGTCGCGGCGCACGACGTACAGCTTCACGGCTTCGCCCGAATTCGGGTCCGGCACGCCGACACACGCGCATTCGACGACGCCCGGATGGGCCGCGATGACGCTCTCGATCTCGTTCGGATACACGTTGAAGCCCGACACGAGGATCATGTCCTTCTTGCGATCGACGATGCGCACGTAGCCGCGTTCATCCATGACGCCGACGTCGCCCGTCTTGAAGAAGCCGTCCTGCGTCATGATCTTTGCCGTTTCGTCCGGACGGTTCCAGTAGCCGGCCATCACCTGCGGGCCGCAGACCGCGATCTCGCCTGATTGTCCCTGCGGCACCGGCTCGTCGTTCTCGCCGAGAATCGCGATTTCCGTCGACGGCACGGGCAGGCCGATCGTGCCCGTGAACGCGGCGAGGGTCGCGGGGTTCAGCGTCACCGTCGGCGACGTCTCCGACAGCCCGTAGCCTTCGAGAATCGGGCAGCCGGTCGTCTTCGCCCACCGTGCGCTGACGGCTTCCTGCACGGCCATGCCGCCGCCGAGCGTGATCCGCAGCCCGGAGAAATCGAGTTCCGCGAATCCCGGATGGTTGAGCAGCGCGTTGAACAGCGTATTCACGCCCGGAAAGAAGTTCACGCGATAGTGCGACAGCTCTTTCACGAACCCCGCCACGTCGCGCGGGTTCGGAATCAGCAGGTTCATCGCGCCCCAGCGCGCGCCCATCAGCATGCACGCGTTGAGCGCGAGGATGTGATAGAGCGGCAGCGCGCAGACCGTCACGAGCGCATCGAGTTTCGGATCCTGGCGCAGCGCCGGCTGGCTCCACGCGTCGTTCTGCAGGATGTTCGCGATCACGTTGCGATGCGTGAGCGTCGCGCCTTTCGACACGCCCGTCGTGCCGCCCGTGTACTGGAGGAATGCGATGTCGTCGTGATCGAGCGCGGCGGGGCGGAAGGGCTGCCGCGCGCCGTCGTGGAGCGCCTTGCGGAACGGCGTCGCGCCCGGCAGCCGGTACGGCGGCACGAGCTTCTTCACGCGGCGTGCGACGAAATTGACGACCGAGCCCCTGACCGGGCCGAGCAGGTCGCCGAGCGACGCGACGACGACGTGCTTGACCGAGGTCCGTTCGATCACCTGCTGCAGCGTCGTCGCGAAGTTCTCGAGCACGACGATCGCTTCGGCGCCCGAATCGTGGAGCTGGTGCTCGAGCTCGCGCGGCGTATAGAGCGGATTCACGTTGACGACCGTATAGCCCGCGCGCAGCGCCGCGGCGACCGTGACCGGATACTGGAGTACGTTCGGCATCATCACCGCAATGCGTGCGCCTTTCGCGAGGCCCCGTTGCTGGAACCACGAACCGAGGCCGCGCGAATGCGCGTCGAGCGCCGCGTAGGTCATCATGCGGCCCATGCACGCGTACGCGTTGCGTGCCGCGAACATCGCGAACGATTCGTCGAGCAGGTGCGCGAGCGAGCGGTAGCGGTCGGGATCGATGGTCGCGGGAACGCCCTCGGGATAGGACTTCAGCCAGATTTTTTCCATTATGGTTCTCTCAGTGTCGCGGCTCTCACGCGCATCGGTTCATGGGTCTTCACGTCGCCGCCCGGCCCGGCAACGGAAGCCGATTGTCGCGGGATGACCTGCATGACACAGGCGATTTTAGCGGCCCGGCGCCGGTGCGGCCGCGCCGGACGGCGGGGCGCATCGACGCAGCGCGGGCCGCGGAAGGCCACGTGCGCAACGGACTGGCTAGAATGACGGGGCGGCACGGCCGCACCACCTGTCCGGATATCGATCGATGAGACTTTTCCATCGCGGCGCGCTATGCGCCGGCCTGTGCCTGCTGGCCGCGTGCACGTCCCCGTCGCTCGTCGGGCGCGGCACCTACTATGCGGATACGAGCCATCACGCGCAGGGCGCCGATTCGCGGATCCGCTTCCTCGTGATGCACTACACGGAAAGCGGCGAAGCGCAATCGCTGCGCACGCTGACGGGGGACGCGGTCAGTGCGCATTATCTCGTGCCGGCGCAGCCGCGCATCGAATCGGGCAAGCCGGTCGTCTATCAGCTCGTTCCGGAGGCGCAGCGCGCGTGGCATGCGGGCGTCAGTGCGTGGCAGGGCGCGACGGAACTGAACGCGGCGTCGATCGGCATCGAGAACGTCAACGGCGGCCCGACCGACACGCCGCAAGGGCGCACCTGGCAGCCGTATCCGCCCGAGCAGGTCGACGCGCTGATCCGCCTGTCGAAGGACATCGTCGCGCGCTACCAGATCCCGCCGACCCGCGTGGTCGGGCACAGCGACATCGCGCCGCAACGCAAGATCGATCCGGGGCCGCTGTTCCCGTGGCAGGCGCTCGCGCAGGCCGGCGTCGGCGCGTGGCCGGACGACGCGACGGTCGCCGCGCGTCTGGCCGGACGCGATCCGCATGCGAGCGTCGACGTGCGCCAGCTGCAGCTCGAGCTCGCGCGCTACGGCTACGACGTGCCGACGGACGGCGTGCTCGACGCGCGCACGCGCCGCGTGTTCGCCGCATTCCAGATGCATTTCCGGCCGTCGGACCATGCGGGCAATCCGGACGCGGAATCCGACGCGATCGCGCAGGCGCTGCTCGACAAGTACTTTCCCGGGCAGGCGCCGGCGGACGACGGGGCGGCCGGCGGCGCGCCTTGAGCATGTCGACGCCGCGGCGCACGCCGGAAACGTGCTGACGGTCGCACGACTCCGGTAAACTGGCGGTTTTCCGCAATCGCAGAGCATCACCCTCCCATGACTCAAGACGAACTCAAACGCCTCGTCGGCCAGGCCGCGGCCGATTACGTGATCCAGAACGTGCCGGAAGGCGCGGTGATCGGCGTCGGCACCGGCTCGACCGCCAACTGCTTCATCGACGCGCTCGCCGCGGTCAAGTCGCGCTACCGCGGCGCGGTGTCCAGCTCGATCGCGACGACCGAGCGCCTGAAGTCGCACGGGATTCCGGTGTTCGACCTGAACGACGTCGAGTCGCTGCAGGTGTACGTCGACGGCGCGGACGAGATCGATGCGGGCGGCGCGATGATCAAGGGCGGCGGCGGCGCGCTGACGCGCGAGAAGATCGTCGCGTCGGTCGCCGACACGTTCGTCTGCATCGCGGATGCGAGCAAGCGCGTGCCGGTGCTCGGCGCCTTCCCGCTGCCGATCGAAGTGGTGCCGATGGCGCGCACCGCGATCGGCCGGCGCGTGACGGCGGCGGGCGGCGTGCCGGTGCTGCGCGTGACGAAGGACGGCGCGCCGTACATCACCGACAACGGCAACGAGATCATCGACGTGAAGGGGCTGCAGATCGCCGATCCGCGCGGCTTCGAGGCCCAGGTGAACGCATGGCCGGGCGTCGTGACGGTCGGCCTGTTCGCGCAGCGCGGCGCGAACCTGTGCTTGCTCGGCACGGACAGCGGCGTCGAGACTATCGTTTATCCTGCCCGCTGAAAGAATTGAAAAGCAGTGCGTAACGCACGGCAAGATTTGAATGTTGCAGAAACACGGCCCGGCAAGCGCAAAGCGCTTCCCGGGCTTTTTTTGAAGCCGTATAAATCTCCCCCAACCGAAAAGAGGGATAACCCTGTCAGGTGTTTACCAGATAGCGGAACGGGCCCGAAACTCATCAACTTATAGATCATAAGAACAGTCGTAACCAGGGCCGGCGGAACTGCGGAGCAGGTGTTCGCAAATAGACGCACGGGGAGGTGTCATGGAGCAGGGCAAAGACCGGTCACTGGTCGCCAAAGTGATGGATGGGCTTGTCGCAGGCATCGTCGAGGACAAGTACGGCGGCATCCTGCCGCCGCAGGATGTGTTGTCGAAGGAATTCGACGTGAGCCGCACGGTGATGCGCGAAGCGTTGTCGATGTTGCTTGCGCGCGACATGCTCGACGTCCGTCCGAAAGTCGGTACGCGCGTTCGGCCCATGCGCGACTGGCGCATGATCGACGAGGATGTCGTGAGCTGGCGGTTCCGGGCGAAACCCGATCCGCAGTTCATGCGCGACGTGATCGAATTCAGGATGCTGATCGAGCCGCGGGCGACCGCGCAGGCGGCCGTGCGCGCGAGCGCGGCCGACGTGGCCGGCATCCGCGAGGCGTTCGAGGCGTTCAAGGCGCTGCAGCCGGGCGATGCCGGCTACGATGCGGCCGACGAGTTGCTGCATACGCGGATCGTGCATGCGAGCGGCAACCAGTTCTTCCAGCAGATGGCGGCGATCGTGCGCGGCGCGGTACGGCTCGTGAACCCGCGCGTCGTGAAGAAGGAAGGCGCGCATGAGGTCGCGGTCAAAGCGCATGCGCGCGTCGTCGAGGCGATCGAACGCCGCGATCCGCGCGAAGCCGAGGCCGCGTCGCTCGCGCTGATCGACTACAGCGCCGACGAGATCTCCCGGGATTTCTCCGTCGACGTGCCCGTGCGCGCCTGATCTCGCGCACGTTCCGCTTGTCCCTGCTCGTCCGGTTGCCGGCTTGCCGTTTATCATGACGGCCGGCCGGCAAGGTGTCGGCCATCGTGATACGACCGACACGGATGATCCGGATGAACGACCTCGACACACGGACGGTGCGCTTCGGCATCGTCGGCGCGGGCAGCATTGCGCGCCGCTTCGCGCAATGTCTCGCGCATGTACCCGGCGCCGCGCTCGCGGGCGTCTGGGCGCGCCGCGCGGACGCCGCGGCAGCGTTCTGCGCCGACCACGGCGGCACGCCTTTCGCCAGTGTCGACGCGCTGCTTGAAAGCGACGTCGACGCGATCTACATCGCGACGCTCCATGACAGCCACGCACATTTTGCACGGGCGGCGCTTGCGGCCGCCAAGGCCGTGCTGTGCGAAAAACCCGCGACGCTGAATGCCGCGCAGCTCGAGACCGTGCTGCGCGCGGCGCGCGAAGCCGGCCGGCTGTTCATGGAAGCGATGAAACCGCCGTTCTATCCGCTGTACCGGAGGCTGCGCGCGCACCTGCGCGACGATCCGATCGGCGAGATCCGGCTCGTGCGGGCCGGTTGCGCGTCGTCGGGCGTGCCGGGCGATCATCCGGTGTACCGCCTCGAACACGCGGGCGGCGCATTGCTCGATATCGGCATCTACGAGACGTTTCTCGCGGTCGACTGGCTCGGCGCGCCGCTCGACGTGCAGACGCTCGGCCGCGTCGGCGCGACGGGTGTCGACGTGTTCGCGAGCCTGAACAGCCGCCACGCGAGTGGCGGCATTGCGCAGCTCTTTTGCGGGCTCGACGTGATGGGGCGCGGCGACGCGCTGCTCGCCGCGACGGGCGGGCACGTGACGATTCACGAGAAATGGTGGAACCCCGCGCGCGCGACGATCTGCTATGCGGACGGACGCGTGGTCGAGCTCGACGAGCCGTTCGACGGCGGCGGCCTCAACTACGAGACCGCGCATTTCTGCGATCTGCTGCGGGCGGGTGCGCTGGAAAGCCCTGTGATGACGCACGACCACTCGCGGCAGATGATCGCGATGACGGATGCGGCGCGCACGGCGCTCGGCGTGCGCTATCCGGGGGAATGAAGCGGGCCGGCCGAGCCGCGGCTGCCGGCCGGGCTCGGCGACGTGGCGCCTGACGCGTCAGTGCCGCGCCGGCAGCGACAGCCGCCGTTCATACCAGCGCTGCACCCATTCGAGGATCTGGCAGAGCACCCAGTACACGGCGGCCGCGGCGAGATACAGCGGCAGCGGCTGGTAGGTCGACGCGATCAGTTCCTGCGCGCTGCGCAGCAGCTCGGTGACGGTAATCACCGACACGAGCGACGTGTCCTTGATCAGGCTGATCAGGCTGTTCGACAGGCTCGGCACCGCGATGCGCAGCGCCTGCGGGCCGATCACATAGCGCAGCGTCTGCCCCCACGACAGCCCGAGGCTGTATGACGCGAGCCATTGACCGCGGTGGATGCCGTTGATCGCGCCGCGCATGCTTTCGGACATGTAAGCCGCGACGTTCGCGGACAGCGCGATGACGCCCGCGGGCGTCGGGTCGAGCGAGATGCCGAGGCTCGGCAGGCCGTAGTAGATCACGAAGATCTGGACGAGCAGCGGCGTGCCGCGCATCACGCTGACATAGGCGCGCGCGAGCGCCGCGAGCGCGTTGACGGCGAAGCGTTCGAAGCCGGCGAGCCCGTCGTTCTGCCGGATGCCCATCATCGCCAGCACGACGGCGCCGAGGAGGCCGAACACCATCGACAGGACAGCGAACTTGACGGTCAGCACGGCGCCCTGGGCGAGCACCGGCATCGATTGGACGAGCAGGGAAGTGGTCGACATGAAATGCTGATCGGATGCGTGCGCGAAAGCGCAATCATAAACCGGACGAATAAAACAAAGGGCGGCATCGTGACGGATGCCGCCCTTTCCGGCCCGCGTCAGGCGGGCAATGTCTGCGTGCTTACTTGACCGGCTTCGTCACGTCGATGCCGAACCACTTGTCCGAGATCTTCGCGAAGGTGCCGTCGGCTTCGAGCTGCGTCATCGCATCGTCGATCGCCTTCTGGAACTTCGGATTGTTCTTCTTGAACGGAATGCCCGACGGGTTCGCCGAACCGACGTTCGCGCCCGGGCGCAGCGGCAACTGCGAGTTCTTCGTCAGGTACGCGAGCATCAGGCGGTCGTTCAGCGCCGCGTCGAGCCGGCCGGCTGCGAGGTCGCGCAGGTATTCGGGCGCGCCAGGATAGGTCTTCACATCGATGCCCGGCACCGACTTCGCCATGTCCATGTAGTTCGTGCCGAGCGCGACGCCGAGCTTCTTGCCCTTCAGGTCCTCGAGCGACTTGAATTCACGCGTGTCGTCCTTGCGCTGGATCAGCTGCGCGGACGAGTACGTGTACGCCGGCGAGAAGTCGAGCGTCTGCTTGCGCTGGTCGGTGATGCCGACCTGGTTGACGATCACGTCGAACTTGCCTGCCTGCAGGCCGGCGATGATACCGCTCCATTCGGTCGTGACGAATTCGGGCTTCACGCCGAGCTTCGCCGCGACGGCCTTCGCGATGTCGACGTCGAAGCCGACCAGCTCGCCCTGCGGGTTCTTCGAGTTGAACGGCGGGAACGTGCCCTCGAGGCCGACACGCAGCGTGCCGCGTTGCTTGACCTGGTCGAGGAGGTCGGCCGCGTGCGCGGTCGCCGCGGCGAGCGACGCGCCGATCAGGCCGACGATCAGCAGTTTCTTCAGCAGCGTAGTTTTCATTGTCTGTTTCCTTGCCCGGATCGGGCCAATGATTCCGAATCGAGGCCGATAATAGCAAAAATGCAATCGGCCTCTAAATATCGTTTGTTTATTCCTATATTACGACGCGCGCTGACGGGCGACGGCGTTCACGCATTCGGCGACGAGCGCCGGGCCGCGATAGATGAACCCCGTGTACAGCTGGACCAGCGACGCGCCGGCCGCGAGCTTCGCCTGTGCGTCCTCCCCGGAGAAGATGCCGCCGACGCCGATGATCGGCACCGCGCTGCCGACTTCGGCGTGCAGCTTGCGGATCACCTCGTTCGACGCCTCGAACACCGGCCGTCCGGACAGGCCGCCGGCCTCGTCCGCGTGCGGCAGGCCCTGCACCGCGGCACGCGACAGCGTCGTGTTGGTCGCGATCACGGCCTCGATCTTGTGGCGCAGCAGCGTGTTGGCGATCTCCTTGACCTGCTCGTCGTCGAGATCCGGCGCGATCTTCAGCGCGAGCGGCACGAGCTTGCCGTGCAGGTCGGCGAGACGCTGCTGCTTGTCCTTGAGCGCCGCGAGCAACGCGTCGAGTTCGCCCGCGCCCTGCAGCTGGCGCAGGTTCTTCGTGTTCGGCGACGAGATGTTGATCGTCACGTAGCTTGCGAACGGATAGACGCGCTCGAGGCAATACAGGTAATCGTCGGCGGCGCGCTCGATCGGCGTGTCGGCGTTCTTGCCGATGTTCAGGCCGAGGATGCCGCGGTAGCGGGCGGCCTGGACGTTCTTCACGAACTGGTCGACGCCGCTGTTGTTGAAGCCCATCCGGTTGATCAGCGCGTCGGCCTGCGGCAGCCGGAACATGCGCGGCCGCGGATTGCCGGGCTGCGGGCGTGGCGTGACGGTGCCGACCTCGATGAAGCCGAAGCCGAGCGCCGCGAGGCCGTCGATGGCCGCGCCGTCCTTGTCGAGACCGGCCGCGAGGCCGACCGGATTGCGGAACGTGAGCCCCATCACGGTGCGCGGCGCATCGGGCACGCGGGCCGACAGCGCGCAGGCGAGGCCGGTGCGGCCGGCCGCGCCGAGTGCGCGCAGCGTGAGGTGGTGAGCGTCTTCCGCATCCATCTTGAACAGGGATGCGCGGGCCAGCGGATAGAGGGAACTGAACACGGCGAGTGGGCGGACAGCCAGAATGATGACAACCCGCTATTTTACCGGGAGTTGAGCGGCCGGGGCTCGCTTCGCTTGGCACGCGCTTCGCCGGCTGGGCCGACGAGGCGGCGGCCGGCGCGCGAACGCGCGTCGTGCCCGGTCGCAGAGGCGCGCAGACGTGCTCAGCCGGCGCCGGAGTGTCCGCCTGGCAGCGGCGCGCGTGCGAGCGCCGCGTCGACGGGCGGCAGGTCGACGCGCTCCGGATCGAGCACCTTCCAGCGGCCGTCGATCAGGCCTTCGAGCGGATGGAAGTTCGCCTTGTACGCCATCTTCGGGCTCTCGCGGATCCAGTAGCCGAGATACACGTAAGGCAAGCCGAGGCTTTTCGCCTGTTCGATCTGCCAGAGGATGTTGTAGGTGCCGTAGCTCGTGTGCAGATCGTCCGGTTCGAAGAACGTATAGACGGACGACAGCCCGTCGCCGAGGATGTCGATCATGCTGACCATGCGCAGCTTGCCGGGTTCGCCGCCCGGCGCGTCGAGGTCGCGGAATTCGACGAGGCGCGAATTGATCCGGCTCTGCAGCAGGAACTGCTCGTACTGGTCGCGGCTGTCGCGGTCCATGCCGCCGCCCGCGTGGCGCGCGGACTGGTAGCGCATGTAAAGTGCGTAGTGCTCCTCGTCGTAATGCAGCGGCGATACCGTCGCGACAAGCGCGCGATGCCGCTTCCACATGCGCCGCTGCGTGCGGTTCGGCGCGAACGCCGCGACCGGCACGCGCACCGGCACGCACGCGCGGCAGCCGTCGCAGTACGGCCGGTAGGTGAACACGCCGGAACGACGGAAGCCCGCCTTGACGAGCTCGGTGTAGATGTCGGAGTTGATCAGGTGGCTCGGCGTCGCGACTTGCGAGCGCGCGATGCGGCCGTCCAGATAGCTGCACGGGTAGGGCGCCGTTGCATAGAATTGCAGCGCCGAAAGCGGTGAAAGCGGCAGCTCAGTCGGGTGAGTCATGGGCAGCTCTCGATGCAGGGATGGAGTGCCGCGCTAGCGCCCGAACCCGGAAAGGGGGCCCGCCGGTTCGCTGCGGCCCGCCAGCGCGGCGATCTCGCAGCCGCCGAGCGACGCTAGATGCGACGTGTTCTGCTGGCAGTTCATCATCGACCGCCCACAAAAACTGTTATCAATCAATGGCTTGTGTTTCGACTTTTGGCGAATTTCCCGCCAGATGGTCACGAAACCGGCTACAGGAAAATTAACATGAAAAGGGGGCTAAATGCATCATGTCCAGATTCAACAATAGGCTCATCGAACGGGCGCCACCAGCCAAGAATAAGGGGGACACCTTCCGGTCGGACAGAGACGGTTTGGGGTGAGGCCATGGCACCCCGTCCGGATCCGACGATCGGCTGCTGGTGTCTCGACAACGATTTTCGCCTTCGACGCACTCCGCCGTCGCCCCAAAGGGGTTCGATCAGGCGGCTGTCGTGTTATGCTGTATATTCATACAGTATTTCGCTGCAGCCATGCCGACGTGGGAATACATTTGGGAGTTCGTCGACGAAGTCGGCACGCGTGTCCAGACCGCCTGCCGAATGACCGCATTCGGGTTCGCGGATTGGCGCGGCGACATGCCGACCGGATTCCGCCGAATCGACGCGACCCGCCGGGATCATGACCTGACAAGCGGCGGGCTGACGTGAAAACCGCCAGCACCACGGTTTCGCTGATCGGCGGCATCGCCGTCCTGCTGATGCTGCTGCACACGTTCGGATTCATCGACTTCAAGGTGTGTGTGGCGTGGCCGGGCGAGTGCCGCGTCGAGGTCATCCATAAGGGCAAGTCCACGACCACCGCGGGAAGTTGACGAATGGCGTGGCGCGCTAGCGCACGTTTCCGGCCGGGGCCGCCGGCTCGCTGCGGCTCGCCAGCGCGGTGAGCACGTGCTTGTCGAACTGCCACGGAATAGGCGGTTCAGCCACTGCGCGGCGCACGTGAGCGACGAAGGCCTTGCGTGCGATCTCGCGGCCGCCGAGCGACGCCAGATGCGACGTGTTCTGCTGGCAATCGATCATCTCCAGTCCGCAGTCGCGAAGGTGGGCGACGAGCGCGGCCAGCGCGATCTTCGACGCGTCGGTCTCGTCCGCGTACATTGATTCGCCGAAGAACATCCGTCCGAACGCGACGCCGTAGAGCCCGCCGACGCGCCGTCCGTCGCGCCAGGTCTCGATGCTGTGCGCGTTGCCCGCGCGGTAGAGCGACGTGTATGCGTCGATGATCTCCGCGGTGATCCACGTGCCGCGCTGCCCGCGGCGCGGCGCCTGAGCGCACGCGCGCATCACACCCGCGAAATCGTGGTCGACGCGCACTTCCCACGCCGGTTCACGCAGCACGCGCCGCAGGGTTTTCTTCAGCGACGGCGACACCTTGAATTCTGCCGGCGCGAGAATCATGCGCGGGTCGGGGCTCCACCACAGCACGGGCTGGCCGTCCGAATACCACGGGAAGATGCCGTGCCGGTACGCGTCGATGAGGCGCGACGGCAGCAGGTCGGCGCTGGCGGCAAGCAGGCCCGGTGCGCCGGTCGCCGGGCCGAGCGCGCGTTCGACGGGCGGAAACGGATCGTCCGGGCCGAGCCAGGGGACCATGGGTCGCGGCTCAGCCGTTGCGCAGCGAGCGGAAGATGTCGCCGGTATGCACGCCGTAGTCGCCGGCGGCACGATCGGCAAAGAAGAATCGCAGGGTCTGGCTGACGGTCGGGAACGCGATCTCGTCCCACGGAATGTCGGCCTCGTCGAACAGCTTCACCTCGAGGCTTTCCTCGCCGGCCTCGAAGCCGGGGTCGACGAGCCGCGCCAGGTAGAACAGATGTACCTGGTGCACGTGCGGCACGTTGAGCAGCGTGAACAGGCTTTGCACCTCGACACGCGCGCCCGCTTCCTCGAGCGTCTCGCGCGCGGCGGCCTCGGCCGTCGTCTCGCCCATCTCCATGAAGCCTGCCGGCAGGGTCCAGAAACCGTAGCGCGGTTCGATCGCGCGACGGCACAGCAGCACCTGCTCGCCCCACACGGGGACCGTGCCGACGACGTTGCGCGGGTTCTGGTAATGGATCGTGCCGCAGTGATCGCAGACGAAGCGTTCGCGGTTGTCGCCCGGAGGGATGCGCGCAATGACTTCGTGACCGCAGACGGAGCAGAATTTCATGTCGAATGGAAGGGACGAGGTGTTGCGAGTGTATCACCCGAGACGGGCATTCTCGAACGGTGGCGTCGCGCGCGTACTGGCGCACGCGTGACCGGGCGGAAGGGCTGCAGCGGCGAAGGAACGGCGCGTGAAAAACAAAAAGCCCGGCGCTTGGGCCGGGCTTTCTGCATGAATCGGGACGCTTGGTTGCGGGGGTAGGATTTGAACCTACGACCTTCGGGTTATGAGCCCGACGAGCTGCCAGACTGCTCCACCCCGCGTCCGTCGAAAGATTGAATTATATGGACATACCCGAACGCGTGCAAGCACTTTTTGACAATTGGCTTGCGGGGCCGGTACGGCAACCCGTGCGCTAGAATCGAGCGGTTTGTGTCGTCACTCATGCAGCACGGTTGCGCGCGATCGCAGCGGCATCGGCTGCGTCTACTTTTTCGCTCTGACGGATTCATGGATATCGCTCTCGATCTGCAATCGATCGGCGCGCAGGAACAGGCGCTCGTCTTTCCCCAATTCGATGCTGCTCGCGCCTGGGCGCTCGGCAGCCGGCTGCACGCGCTTGCCGCTTCGCGCGGCCATGCAGTCGCGATCGACATCGGCACGTTCGGCCAGTCGCTGTTCTTCGCGGCGCTGAACGGCGCGACGCCCGACAACGCGGACTGGGTGCGCCGCAAGCGCAACGTCGTCGCGCATTTCCGCCGCAGCTCGTATGCGATCGGGCTGCGCATGCAGCAGGCCGGCACCACGCTCGCGGACAAGCACGGGCTGCCGTCGACCGAATACGCGCCGCATGGCGGCGCGTTTCCGCTGACGGTCGCGGGGGCAGGCGTGATCGGCACGGTGACCGTATCGGGGCTGCCACAACGCGCCGATCACGAGTTCGTCGTCGAGGTGCTGTGCGCGGAACTCGGTGCCGACTACGCGGCGCTCGCGCTCGCAAGGAGCTGAGCGATGCAGATCCCGGGTTACGCATGGCTGGCGATCGCGATCGTCGCGGAGGTGATCGGCACGTCCGCGCTGCGCGCGGCGGACGGCTTCACGCGCCTGTGGCCGTCGCTGCTCGTCGTCGCGGGCTACGCCACCGCGTTCTATTGCCTGTCGCTGACGCTGAGGACGATGCCGGTCGGCATCATCTATGCGGTGTGGTCGGGCGCCGGCATCGTGCTGATCACGCTCGTCGCGATGCTGCTGTACCGTCAGGTGCCGGACGTGCCGGCGGTGATCGGCCTGTCGCTGATCGTCGCGGGTGTCGTCGTGCTGAACCTGTTCTCGAAGATGCAGGCGCACTGAGCGTGCGTCCGCTACCCGCCGGATGTCATCCATGACCGATTCCACTGCCATCGATTCCACCGAGCCCGACGTGCGCGCCTACGTGGCGAACCGTATCGGCTTTCTCGAACTGAACCGCCCGAAGGCGCTCAACGCGCTGTCGGTCGGCATGATCCGCACGATGCATGCGGCGCTCGACGCATGGCGCGACGATCCCGAGGTCGTTGCGGTCGTCGTGCACAGTCCCCACGCGCGTGCGTTTTGCGCAGGCGGCGACGTGCGCTTCTTCCACGACGCGTGGCAGCGCGGCGACCGCGACGCGGTCGATACGTTCTTCATCGAAGAATACTCGCTGAACCATGCGATCTTCACCTATCCGAAGCCGTATGTCGCGCTGATGCACGGTGTCGTGATGGGCGGGGGCATGGGCATTTCGCAGGCCGCGCGGCATGCGGGCGGGCTGCGGGTCGTCACCGATTCGACGAAGATGGCGATGCCCGAGACGCGCATCGGCCTCTTTCCCGACGTCGGGATGAGCTGGTTTCTCGCGCGCACGCCTGGCGCGATCGGCCGCTATCTCGCAGTGACCGGCGCGACCCTCGACGCGGCGGGGGCGCTGTACGCGCAGCTCGCCGATGTCTACGTGCCCGACGCCGCGCTGCCGGCGCTGCTCGACGCGCTGCGCCACGAGCGCTTCGACAGCGGTGCGCAGGCGGTCGAGTGCGTCGCCGCGGCGGCGGCCGCGCACAAGGTCGTGCCGACGCCGGATACGTCGTCGCTTGCCGACGCGCGCGCCGGCATCGACCGGCATTTCGCGCAGCCCGATCTCGTTGCGATTCTCGCGTCGCTCGATGCGGAACAGGATTGCGTGGCCGTCGACGCGTGGGTCGAGAAGGCCACGCATGCGATGCGCAGCCAGTTGTCGCCGCTGTCGATGGCCGTGTCGCTCGAACTGATCGAGCGCGCGCGCGGCGCGACGATGGCCGACTGCCTGCGGCGCGATCTCGACCTGACGCGCTCGACGTTTGCGCACGGCGACGTGATCGAAGGCGTGCGTGCGCTGATCGTCGACAAGGACCAGCAACCGGTCTGGCGCTTCAAATCGATTGCGGACGTCAGTCGTGCGGACGTGCTGGCAATGTTCGACAGCCCGTGGACGCCGGATACGCATCCTCTGCGGAATCTGAAGGACTGACGCATCGGGGCGGGCAGCGACGGTTGCTGCCGCGTTCCGGTCTCGCGAAGCGGTGAAGCAAAACGGCACGGCCGCCTGCAGATGCAGGCGGCCGTGCCGTTTTCGGAAGTCGATCCGTCGAGCGCCGCGGTGGCGTTTGCGTGATGCGCGCCCGTCAGTCCTCGCCGGCGTCGTCGGACATGAACGCGCGCATGAACACGACCGAGCCCCAGCCCCACATCGCGTTCGCCGCGAAGCCGACCGCGAGCACCGGCAGCATGTTGCCGGACGGCCAGATGCCGCGCAGCGGATCGATCGCGAACACGCGCGCGGCCGTCAGGACGATCCCGCCGAACACCAGCGCGCCGATCCACGGCGCTTCGCGTTCCGGCGACACGCGCAGCAGCCACGCCATCGGGATCGCGCAGCACGCGCTGATCAGCGCGTTCGCGACAAATTCAGGAATGCCGAGCGGCGCGAACGGCGTGGTCGAGAAACCGGCCGCGGCGATCAGGTCGGCGGTGTGCAGCAGCGCGAGCGTCGCTTCGCGGAAGAAGAGGGCGGCCAGGAAGCCGGACAGGAACGGCAGGATGACTTTCTGCATCGATGAGTGCACCGCAAGCGCGCATGGCCAAGGCCGTTCGCGCGGAATTGTTCGGAATGGTGCGTCATTATAGGGGCGCTTGCCGCGATATTCGCTGCAGCGTCGTGCTAATCACGAAAGCGGAAAACCTAAGCTCAAAAAAATCGTTCCAAAGCCCACCCCCGATCCCTAGACTGATTTCCCAGAAACAGCCGCGCTATTGCGTATTTGCCCGCCGCGCGGCTGACCGGCAAGCCACCCCGATTCGAACCCGCACCATGCATGCGCCGCTCCACCGCTGCGCGAGCAGGGCCGCGTTTTATCTCAATTCTGGCAAGGACAGTCCGCAGGAGCAGCAGATGAATGTGTTCTGGTTTATCCCCACGCACGGCGACAGCCGCTATCTCGGTACCGCAGAAGGCGCGCGCGCCGCGGATTACGACTATTTCAAGCAGGTCGCGGTCGCGGCCGACACGCTCGGCTACGAGGGCGTGCTGCTGCCGACCGGCCGTTCCTGCGAGGATGCGTGGGTCGTCGCGTCGAGCCTGATACCGGCGACGCAGCGCCTGAAGTTCCTGGTCGCGGTGCGGCCCGGCATCGCGTCGCCGGGGCTTGCGGCGCGCATGGCCGCCACGTTCGACCGGCTGTCCGGCGGGCGCCTGCTGATCAACGTCGTGACGGGCGGCGACGCCGCCGAACTCGAAGGGGACGGCCTGTTCGCCGATCACGACACGCGCTACGCGATCACCGACGACTTCCTGCATATCTGGCGCGGGCTGCTGTCCGCGTCGCACGACAACGGCGGCTTCGACTATATCGGCAAGCACCTGCAGTCGAAGGGCGGCAAGGCGCTCTATCCGCCGGTGCAGCGTCCGCACCCGCCGCTGTGGTTCGGCGGCTCGTCGCCGGCCGCGCATGCGATTGCTGCCGATCACATCGACACCTATCTGACCTGGGGCGAACCGCCCGAGGCCGTCGCGAAGAAGATTGCCGACGTGCGGGCACGTGCGGCGGAACGCGGCCGCGAGATCAAGTTCGGCATCCGCCTGCACGTGATCGTGCGCGAGACCGAAGACGAGGCGTGGCGCGACGCGGAGCGCCTGATCAGCCGGCTCGACGACGACACGATCGCGCGCGCGCAGCAGGCATTCTCGAACATGGATTCGGAAGGCCAGCGCCGCATGGCCGCGCTGCACGGCGGCAAGCGCGGCGGCCGCGAGGCGCTCGAGGTGTATCCGAACCTGTGGGCGGGCGTCGGTCTCGTGCGCGGCGGCGCGGGCACCGCGCTCGTCGGCAATCCGGAGCAGGTCGCGGCGCGGATGCGCGAATACGCGGCGCTCGGCATCGAGACGTTCATCCTGTCGGGCTATCCGCACCTCGAGGAGTCGTATCGCTTCGCCGAGCTCGTGTTCCCGCTGATCAAGGGGCAGGGCGCTGCGAAGGCGACCGGTCCGTTGTCCGGCCCGTTCGGCGAGATCGTCGGCAACAGCTACCTGCCGAAGGCGAGCCAGAGCTGAGCGAAAGGAGGCCTGCGATGACAACGAATCCATCTGCGGCGATCACGAAACCGCCTGCAGCAGTCACGAAGCCGTCTGCGACGGGCGCCGCGGCCGCCCGCGTGTGGCGCGGCGTGGCGCCGTGGCTCGTGCCGCTTGCGCTGCTGATCGTCTGGGAAGCCGGCGCGCGCATCGGCTGGCTGTCGACCCGCGTGCTGCCGGAGCCGGTCGCCGTCGTGCGCGCCGCTTGGTCGCTCGTCGTGTCCGGCGAGATGTGGGCGAACGTGAAGGTCAGCACTTGGCGCGCGCTGCTCGGCTTTGCGCTCGGCGGCGGCGTCGGCCTCGCGCTCGGGCTGGCGACCGGCCTGTCGAAAGCCGCCGAGGTCGCGCTCGATTCGACGATCCAGATGATCCGCAACATTCCCGCGCTCGCGATGATTCCGCTCGTGATCCTGTGGTTCGGGATCGACGAGAAGGCGAAGCTGTTCCTCGTCGCGCTCGGCGTGTTCTTCCCGGTCTACATCAACACGTATCACGGGATCCGCTCGGTCGACGCGAACCTGATCGAGATGGCGAAGAGCTACGGCGTGCGCGGCTTGGCGCTCTACCGCGACGTGATCCTGCCCGGCGCACTGCCGTCGATCCTCGTCGGCGTGCGGTTCGCGCTCGGGCTGATGTGGGTGATGCTGATCGTCGCGGAAACGATCTCCGCGCAGTCGGGCATCGGCTACATGACGATGAACGCACGCGAATTCCTGCAAACCGATGTGGTGGTGGTCGGCATCCTGCTGTACGCGGTGCTCGGCAAGCTGGCCGACGTGCTCGCGAAATGGCTTGAGCGCGTGACGCTGCGCTGGCACCCCGCGTATCAATCAGGAGCACAGGCATGAATGCGACGATTTCGGCGGCCGCCTACGGGCCGATCGCCGCCGCGGACCTCGAGGCGGAATTCACGCAGGCGCGCGTCGCGGACGGCGACGCCCGCGACGCGGCGATCGTCGATCGCGACGGCGGCGCGGCGGTCGTGCCGCTCGCGCGGCGCCGCGCCGGCAGCCTCGCGCCGGACGACGCGGTCACGCTGAGCGGCGTCAGCAAGCGTTTCGGCGCGCGCACCGTGCTCGACAACGTCGACCTCGGCATCGCGCGCGGCAGCTTCGTCGCGATCGTCGGCCGCAGCGGCTGCGGAAAGTCGACGCTGCTGCGGCTCGTCGCGGGCCTCGAGCAGCCGAGCACGGGTTCGCTCGTCAAGCGCGGTGCCACTGACGGCGGCGCGCTCGACACCCGGATCATGTACCAGGACGCGCGCTTGTTGCCGTGGAAGACCGTGCTGCAGAACGTGATGCTCGGCCTGGGACGCACCGCGCGCGACGATGCGCGCGCGGTGCTCGATGAGGTGGGCCTGCTCGAACGGGCCGACGACTGGCCCGCGCAACTGTCGGGCGGCCAGCGCCAGCGGGTCGCGCTTGCGCGGGCGCTCGTGCATCGGCCGCAACTGCTGCTGCTCGACGAGCCGCTCGGCGCACTCGACGCGCTGACCCGGATCGAGATGCACGCGCTGATCGAGCGGCTGTGGCGCGAACATCGGTTCACGGCGCTGCTCGTCACGCACGACGTGCAGGAAGCCGTCGCGCTCGGCGACCGGATCCTGCTGATCGAGCAGGGACGCGTGGCGCTTGATCAGGCGGTGCCGCTCGACCGGCCGCGCGCGCGCGCGTCGGCCGCATTTGCGGCGCTCGAGGATCGTGTGCTGCAACGCGTGCTTGCCGGCGGCTCGGGTGCGGCGCCGCTTGCTGCGCATGACGCCGGCGCGGCGGACGACGCGCGCTCGGCAGGGCGGATCCGCTGGGCCGTTTGAGACCGTTTGAGACCGTTTGACCCCCGGGCGGCGCGTGCCGCCCGTTTTGAGACCCTTTCTTCGGAGCGATCAACCCGATGAGCATTACTGCAATCAACGTGCGAAACCAGTTCAAAGGCAAGGTGAAGGAGATCATCCGCGGGCCGGTGGTATCCGAGGTCGACGTGGAGACGCCGTTCGGCATCGTCACGTCGGTGATCACGACCCGCTCGGTCGACGAACTCGAACTGAAGGTCGGCGCCGAAGTCGTTGCGCTCGTGAAATCGACCGAGGTGTCGATCGCGCGGCTCTGAGCGCGGCTGACCTGGCCGGGATGCCGTTATAGGGCTGCGGCCCGGGATGGCGCCTGGCGCCTCCGCGATGCGTGCATGCATCGGTATTCGCCGTACGGATGAAGTGCTAGGATGGAGCGACACCGATGCCGGAGGTAGCGCATGACCCCCATCCTTTCTCCCGAAGCCATCGAGGCGCTGAAATGGATCGACCAGTTCGGCGACAGCCGGCCGGTGCCGCCGGCGTTCGGCGACATCGTCTACGTGTTGCTGAACGAAGGGCTGATCTATCAGACGGCCGGCGACCGGGTCGATCTCACCGCCGATGGCAAGGCCATCTTGTCAGATGAATATGACTGAGTGCCTCGCGCCGGCTTGCCGGCGCGCGCGGGGCGCCGCGTCCCGTCGGAGCGCGCGATGGAACTGAAGGGCAGTGACCTCGGCGACTACAGCGAGCCGTACCGCGGCTTCGAGATCGAAGTGAAGACCGAACAGGTCTGGGACGGCGAGCACGTGCACTACCGTGTGCTGCAAGGCGACGCGGTGCGGATCGACTGGCGGCTCGTGAAGGTCGACGGGCTGCTGTTGACCGAGCGGCGCGTGCTCGATCGGGTGCTCGATACCGCGCGGCGCGCAGTCGACGCGGAACTGGCCGGCGACGCGGACGCGTAGCGCCGGGTGGGCAGGGCGCCCGTTGCGGTAGAATGCCGGGTTGCTTCCGCGCCGTTCCCTGCCCGAATTCCATGTCCGTTTCGTCTTCGCTTCCTCCGCGCCGCGTATCGGTCGCGCCCATGCTCGATTGGACCGACCGTCATTGCCGGTCCTTCCACCGTACGCTCACGCGCAATACATGGCTCTACACGGAGATGATCACGACCGGCGCGCTGCTGTTCGGCGACGTGCAACGGCATCTTGCGTTCACGCCGAGCGAATCGCCGGTCGCGCTACAGCTCGGCGGCAGCGAGCCTGACGATCTCGCGCGCGCCGCGAAGCTTGGCGAGCAGTGGGGCTACGACGAAATCAACCTGAACTGCGGCTGCCCGTCGGAGCGGGTGCAGCGCGGCGCGTTCGGTGCGTGCCTGATGAACGAGCCGCAACTGGTTGCCGATTGCGTGAAGGCGATGCGCGATGTGGTGTCGGTGCCGGTGACCGTCAAGCACCGGATCGGTGTCGACGCGGTCGAGGACTACGCGTTCGTGCGGGACTTCGTCGGCACGGTGGCCGAAGCGGGCTGCGAGGTGTTCGTCGTGCACGCGCGCAACGCGATCCTGAAAGGACTGTCGCCGAAGGAGAATCGCGAGATCCCGCCGCTCAAATACGACTATGCGTATCAGCTGAAGCGCGATTTTCCGGCGCTGGGGATCGTCATCAACGGCGGCATCAAGACGCTCGACGAGGTCGCGCAGCATCTCGAGCACGTGGACGGCGTGATGCTCGGCCGCGAGGCGTATCACAATCCGTATCTGCTCGCGGGCGTCGACGCACGGTTCTATGGTGCGAGCGTTGCGGCGCCGACGCGAGAGGAAGCGGAAGCGCGGCTGATCGAATACTGCGCGGCGGAGCTCAAGCGCGGCACCTACCTCGGCGCGGTCGTGCGGCATGCGCTCGGGCTGTATCGCGGTGTGCCGGGTGCGCGCGGCTGGCGGCGCGTGCTGTCCGACAGCAAGAAGCTCTCGCCAGGCGATCTGGCCGTGTTCGACGAGGCGCGCGCGCATCTTTTCGCTGCCGACGAAATTTTTGAAAAAAACGCTTGGCAAGATTAAAGAGTCCCCATATAATCTCATTTCTCTGCTGCTGAACAAGAAACAGAGCGGCGGAGAACAAGCAGTATCAGTGGTGGCTGTAGCTCAGTTGGTAGAGTCCAGGATTGTGATTCCTGTCGTCGTGGGTTCGAGTCCCATCAGCCACCCCACCGAATACTCAAGTAGAACAGGCGCTTAGGCGCCTGTTTTGCTTTGCGGGGGTAACTCGGGGACATTAACGTCGATTCGAGCCTCGTCATTTCCAGAGCGTTCTGCTCGCCATCCATCCATTTCGCGTAAGTCGTCAGGACATCTCGATGCTGTGCCCGAGCTGTTTCGCGCAATAGGCGGGCGTCATGCCGGCCATCAGCATCGCAGTCGCGTAGCTATGCCGCATGTTGTGCGGGCGTCGATAGCGAATCTCGAGTCGTTTTAGGATCGGCGTTCAGAAGCTGCGACGGAATGTGCGCTTATCGTCCCGGCGCGTTCTGTATCCGGGATCGTGAAAGATGGTGTGCAGGCAATAACGCCGTAGCGTTTTACCTGACACTCGGCGTGGAATAGATCGGCGAGAAAGAATCGACCGTCATTCCGGGAAGGCTCATTTCGATTCTGCGGATACCAATCTGGCAGGCGATCATTTATGGATCGCATACTCTACACTTCAGATAAGTATGCGTGCCTCCCCGGGGAGAAGCCATGAAACGCGTCATGAAGAGTTTCCTGCTTGCCGTTGGCCTGCTGACCGCGATTGGTAGCACCGTCGGCACCTATGCGGTCCTCTCCGCCCCGTCGGCCCATGCTGAGCCGTGCGGCGGCCGCGGATATTCGCAGGACGGTAATGGCGGCCCACCCTGAGGAGTTGAGTCCGGATTGCCGACAAACGCATGCATCGCGTCTTGCCAGCCTGATATGTCGGGCTCAGGCCGCGCGAGCGTTGCGAAAAACAATCCACGACCAGAGCGCACCGCCAGCAACCTTTGCGACGAACTGCAGCGCAGCGATCAGCGGGAACACGGTTCCGAATGCGATCAGCGGAAAGATGACCGAATCGACGGCGGCGCCGGCGACGTTCGCGCCATTTGCGCGAGCCAATATCGGGTAGCGGCGCGCGACCTGAAATACGGCCGCACTGGCGACTGCCGCCGCGCTGAACGCGACCAGTGACGCCAGCGAAATTTCCTTGGACGCAGGGTTCAGCGCAAAGCTCACGAATCCTGCCGCCACGATCAGGCCGAACATCCGCGTCCACAGCGCGCGTCCGCGCCAGTCAAGATGCAAACGGTCCCGGATGGCGAGGTCGAGCCCGATCAACAGGAAAGCAATGACCGGCGTCACTGCCGGGCCAAAGCGCGCGACTGTCAGGTTCGCGACGGCAACAACTGCAATGTAGATCGCAACGTACATGGGTCATCAGCGGTGAATGGGATTGCGTGTACCGGTATGCCGCGATCTCCGGCGCGAATGGCGGCGTTACTCGCCCAGCTTCGGCCACGTTTCCGGATCGAATCCTTGCTGATCGTCCGCTGGAGGAAGGTCGAGAACGAGTTTGACGGTGCTCATGTTTGCCTTGAGCGAAAACACCCGGCCGATGACGAGAAACGTCTGCTGCATATCTTCGAGCTCGACGAAGTCGCCCGGTTGCGGAAGATGCGCACCCTGATCGTAGGAAAAGCTGGTGTTGGTTTGATCGCCTACCGCTTCCGCGGCATGGTCGGTGAATTCGATGGTGATGTGTGTGGTCATGCGAACACTGGTGTCCGGTGGTTGGAGAGATCCGATGCTTCGATTTTCGCATATCCATGGTCGCGTATCGCGTCCGTACTGCCCGCGCCAGGATGCGTAGGGGCAGGCACGACGAAGCAGGTGAATCGACCATGCTACGATCCACCTGTCTCAATAAAACGCCGGACCGATGAAGAAAAAGTTTGTGATGCGTGGCTACGAAATGAACTGCGAGCCGCGCGTGACCGGCGACGGCAAGTTCGCCGCCCAGGTCGAGGTAACGAAGATCGGTTTCAGCCGGGAGGCCGCATTCCGGAACCTCGGCGAATTCGACACGGAAGCCGAGGCTGTCGACTATGCGATGAAGTTCTCGGAAGAGTGGCTTAGCCGGTACGGTTGAGGTCGTGGGCCACCGATGCGTGGGTTTGACGACGCGCATCCGTCACCTGCGCGCGCGACTGGCGTGCGCCCAGCTTCACCAGCCGAACTGCGGAGCCTCATGTTCGAGCAGACTGTCGAACGGATTCAGAAGCCGCCCGTCACCGCCGGTCCGATCCGATATCCGCCGTCGGGCGTCGAGAGGTTGGCGCAGCCGGCCAGGGCAAGCATCATGAGTGCGGTCACAACGAACGAGGCGAGTTTCATCGGTCTCCGGATCCCATGTCGGTAATCGAATTGAAAGAGAAGCATATCTGATGTGTGCCGAGCCGCGCCAGTTCCGAATGTGTTTCGGACGCGCGGTGATCGCGTAGGCGTGTTTCTCCATCTGCGGACGGACTCGCGATTCCTGTCCTGCATACCGCATCTCGGACCGCCTGGTGAGTTGCGACGGGTTGGTGCGGTCGTTACACCGGCAACAATGGCCGAATCGGACAGGCGTTTGGCGGATTACGCCATTCCTACACAATCTTTCATCCGCATAACATTACGCCAATGATCCTCGTGCCTAAGCTTGCTCTTAGGCCCATTGTCGATGTCGTGTCGGCAATGCCTTGGTCCCGGCAGCGGCATACGTCGCTGTCGGGGTTTTTTTGCCTGCAGCCAGCGGCCCGGCCGAGCATGCCCGGTCGCGCAATGGTGCCGAGCCCACTGTCGAGCGGACCGAAGTTCGTGCGACGGCGAGCATCGTTCCGCATTCAGATTCAATACGCGTCTGAGTGGCGGCGATCGAATGCGCGTCATTCGGCGAACCGACAAATCAAATCCCTTCATTGCCGACTGGCGAAAGCAGTCCGGAAGCAGCGTGCGTCCCTGTAGCGCACCGGCGCTGGACAAGCACGCCGGGATTCGGAGATGATCGGCCAATGCACGTCGCCCGCGCGCGAAGCGCGCGGTGAATGCGTGTTCCCCGTGTGCGGACATGCTTGCTCGACGAAATGCCGCGAACTCCGCAGCCCGTTGTGCGGCACATCAAAGATATTGGTCGCGGCCCGGACGAATGTCCGATGCGAATCCGGTCGGCACCCACGCATTCGAACGCCCGCCACCTTTTCCACGGAGGTCCCGATGTCGGTGTTTGCAGTCAGTGGAGTCAGAATCGATCTGAGCAGTGGACGCGTGACTCATGTGCGATGGGGGCAGGTGAATCCGGCGAGCCGCGCGTGGGTTGCCGGGCCGCACGATGCGCACGTGTCGGAGGTGGTGCGTGCCGTTGTCGGCGGCGACGAGGTCTACGTGATCTTCGACGCGTCGGGAAATCGTGCGGCCGGCCCGAAATTGAAGCGTGTCTTTTACCGCGACGCGACCGAAGGCATCGAGCTCGATGTGGATGCAACCAGGGAGGCTCGCACGCTCAGGGATCTTCCGCAGATCTGATCTCGATGCGCGGCCAGTATCCCGGAGCTTGACCGATGAATGCTGAACACGAGCCGAATGATGCAGGATGGCATGTCGATCCCGCGTCGGGCGATCTGCGCGCGCAGTTGCCGTTGACGTTGCCCGTCGACAACCGCAGCCTGAAAAGAAAGGCGGCCGTATGCATCGTGCTCGCCGGGTTGACCTTCTATGGCTACTCGCTCGATCGTTCGCTGATACCCGTTGCGGGGCTCGCCGCATTACTGGCACTGGCCGGCATCGGTTTCTTCATCGGTGCGAGACGGCAAATGGCGCTCCGCATCGATGAAACCGGATTCGTGATGGTCGGTGCAGTGCGTGAAAAACCGGTCACGCGCTGGCGCGACGTCACGGACTTCGGCGTGGTGAACATTTACGGCAACCGCTTCATCCGATATCAATTTACCGAGCATGCGCAGCGCGCGAGGGTGCCGGGCGGCGTGCTCCTGCCGGTCAACCGCTTTGCCGAGCTTCCGCTCGAAGCCGTGGCCGCCATGATGGAGGCCTGCCGCGACACATTCACGACGTCGGCGTCACCGGCCGATACGTTGCGGTAAGCCGGACCGCTTCTCGACATCCGCGCAAGCGGCCCGGGCGCCGCAAGTCCGCACGGCCATGACGGTGCGCCTGGCGGCGCGCGATCCGATCGCCTGCGTTCAAGGCCGTGCGCCGTGCTTTCAGACGACCGTAGTGGCACCTTGGGTCACGTCACGCACGTCGATTCGATTCAAAAAATTTTCGGTCGACATGTCGATTCCGCATCCGCTCGTCCGTCGTATGGTCGGAGGCGTACGCATCGCGCGCCACGTCCCGCTTTCCGAATCGACAATCGACTGAAGGAGCCACGCCCATGTCCACGTCCGTCAAACCGATCCCCGAAGGGATGCGCACGCTGACCCCGCATCTGATCTGCGCCGGCGCTGCCGACGCGATCGACTTCTACAAACGCGCGTTCAACGCGGTCGAGCAGTTCCGGCTGCAGGCCCCGAACGGCAAGCTCGTGCACGCTTGCCTGACCGTCGGCGATTCGACGCTGATGCTCGTCGACGAGATGCCCGAGCATGGCGCGCTCGGGCCGAAGACGCTGAAAGGCACGCCGGTTGCACTTCACCTGTTCGTGCCGGACGTCGACGCGGCGATCGCGCAGGCCGTCGCGGCCGGTGCGACGCTGAAGATGCCGGCTGCCGATATGTTCTGGGGCGATCGCTATGGCCAGGTCGAGGATCCGTTCGGGCATCGCTGGTCGCTCGCGACGCACCAGCGCGACCTGACGCCCGAGCAGATCGCCGCCGCGATGGCGAGCGCGCCGGCATGCGGGGGCTGAATCAGGTGCGTGCCGCCGTGCCGCGCCGCTTGTCTACGTAGATCCGGAGGTCGGCCGACGCGAGCAGGTCCGACACGGTGTGAGGGCGGGCGGGATCGTACGCGACATGGCCGGCGCTGAACCGGATCGCATAGCCGCGCGCGATCGCCTCGTTGCGCACGGCCAGTGCGCGCGACACGTTCGACGGGTTCGTCGCCGCTGGAGGCATCGGTTGCGCTCGGCAGCGGACGAACTCGTCGCCGCCGAGCCGCGCGATCACGTCGCTGTCGCGCAGCGTGGCTGTCAGCGTCTCCGCGAACGTCTTGAGCGCGCAGTCGCCTTCAGCGTGGCCGAGGCGGTCGTCGATCGTCTTGAAGTCGTTCAGGTCGAAGAAGACCAGCATCGCGCGCCGGTCGAGCCGCGCGCAGAGGCTCAGCGCGTGGCGCGCGAGCGTTTCGAAACCGCGCCGGTTCGTCAGCTGCGTGAGTTCGTCGGTGGTCACGAGGTGCAGCACGCGCATATCGCGCGCCGTCTCAAGTCGCACGTCGCGGTGCCGTAAACAGGGGCGAACTGACTTGCCTACGACAACGCCACATGGTTCGATTTCTGTACGCGGGGTATCTCGCCCTGGCGCTCTACATCATCTATCCGATGGTGCACGGCTTTCTTGAAACCGACGTCGCCTGCCTTGGCGGTATTGCATCGATCGATGCTGCCGATGCGGCTCGGCATCCGGCGAGCGACGCGCAGGCGAGCAAGCGTGAGTGCACGTCGCTCGTGGCGCGGGCCAATCCCGCTTCCGGACGGGCGGACGGCATCCATTGACGGAGCCGGTTGGCCTGGGAATGCGCGCCGGTTATCCTTCATGGACCCGGTTCGTTGAGCGGCTGGATCAACGACCGGCGGTCGCGCGCGTACTGCAACGCGAAGGGGTAGCGATCGTCGGATAGGTCCGTGAGACCGTGCATGTCATCGTTCGCGGGCATCGAAACCTGATCGCGTCGATGGTCTGCCTTACGTCTCCCTTTGGTTCTTCCGAGGTCAGATCGCAAAATTGCGCAGGGCTAGCAATTGGAGCATCGCCTCTCGTATACTCTGCCGCCCATTCATTCAATACACTCTCCATGCGGAAATATTTCGCAGGCGTGCTGTTGGCACTATCGACGCACGTATTCGCATCCGACAATTGTTCCCAATTCAGCCCGCGTGGCGAGCTTCCCGTTCTGACCAATCCGAAGATGGCTGCGCAAGCGCGCCTTCTCTGCTATTCGGATTTCGAGGTGCTGCATTCGGGAATCACGCATGGCCCGCTGTGGTCGGCGGAACACCTGACACGCGCCCACCTTGTTGCCGCGAAGAGCGAGGTGCGCACCAATCGCTTTTTCGAAGAACGCCGTCTACCTGCCGGTGAGGGCGCTCGACTCGCAGATTATCGCAAGAGCGGCTTCGATCGAGGGCACATGAGTCCGGCGGGCGACCGCTGGAACGACGAGGCGATGGCCGAGTCCTTTTCGCTCGCGAACATGGTGCCGCAGAACCCGACGAACAATCGCCGCTTGTGGGCGCATATTGAGGAGGCCGTTCGCCGAATCGGCATGAGCGCCACTGACACTTTTGTTGTCACCGGCCCGATGTTCAAGGGAGCAGAGCTGAAAACGATCGGGGAAACCGGGGTGGTCGTGCCCACTCAGATTTTCAAGGTAGTCTATGTACCCGAGAAGCGCCTCGCGTTTGCGGTCGTAGTGAACAACACGGCAGCGAACCGCTACGACTTGACGACGGTGCACGAACTCGAGGCGCAAAGCGGATTGCGATTCCCCGGCATTCCGGAATCCCTGAAAGATACCCGTATCGGAGGTTTGAATGGAGTTTAAGGCGTTTGCGGATGACACTGCCGTCCTGAATATCCACGGCGACGACTTCACCGTCACAAACGACCCGGAGCGCGTCGTGCTGTCAGGAACATTGGAAGTGACGCGCGACAAGGTCGGCCTCGCAGCCGCGCTTGCGCTGCAACAGGCGATTGCGAGCATCGTCGAAGCGCTTCAGCATGATCCTTCGCTCCCCGAGCGCGTCAACGAGGAACCTCCCGCGCCAACGGGCAAGATCAAGAACCCGTTTGCCTGACGAGCTCGGCTCTCGTGGATTCAGTCAGCGAGAGCAGGGCAGCTTCCCGCCGTGGCTTCGTTTACGGCGTGATTGGCGGCTGGTGGAAAGGCACTCCATCGGCCGTCGCAAGGGGGCAAGGTCAAGGTGGCTCGAGGCAATCGCAACGATGTCCGTCTCGAGTTCATGCCGGCGCCACGGGTCGAGCAGGCTTGAATCTCGGTATTCTTCAAGTACGCCGAAGCTTTCGGTCAACATCCGGCCGGTTGAATCCAGTTTCGGCGTTGCCGACGGCCTCCATGAGTCCGACACCCGTTGCGTCCGACAGCGGATGCGTATGGCCGCAATAAAGGTTCTGCTCTTCCGAGAAAGGCAGTCTGTAGACGATCATCGGTCGTGCCCGCGCGGTGCCGGCCATCGCGCGCACCGGGCGGCGCTGCAATGCACGTTGCGATCCGCGGAATCAGTACGTGGAGCGGTACGCGGTGCCCTGATCGAAGCGGCTCTGCCAGTGCGCGAGATAGCGTGACGCGAGCTGCGGATTGTTCCAGACCACGACGACGTTCTCGGAGTTGCGCGTTGCCGCCGACGCGCTGTAGTTGAACGATCCGGTCTCGACGTGCTCGGCGTCGATCACGATGTACTTGTCGTGATGGATCGCGTACGCATCGATCGTGCGTGTCGGGATGCCCGCATTGACGAGCAGGTTCAGCGCCTGCTTGCTGCTTTTCGCGCGATTGCCCTTGTCGTCGACGACGACCGCGATATTGACGCCGCGCCGCTTCGCGGCGAGCAGCGCGCGTGTCACGGCGGGCGACGTAAACGAGTAGGCGGCGACGCGGATCGAACTGCGCGCGGCGCCGATCGCCTTCAGGACGAGCGCCTCGGCACCGCCGTCGGGCGAGAACGCCGATTCGACGACCTGGCTGGCCGGCGCCTCGTGCGTCGGGGCCGGCAGCAGGCGCGACACGAAATCGATCGCCTGCTGAAATAACGATTCGGGTTGCGTCTTGCCGAACGCGGTGAATGGGGTGACGAGCAGGGAAGAGGCAAGGCAGACAGCGGCGACGCGATTTCTCGACAACATCGTGGACAACGGGGCATTTTTGAGACAGCGGGCCGTGAGTGTAACGCAGGCGCGTTGCCGCGGCCATCGCCGACTTGTTGCGAAACGTAGGCGATTGCGGAACGGCGTGCGCGTGTGAGCGCGCTGTCGTTCGATGCAGATGTGTCGAACGGTTTTGGGTCGACGTGTGTCTGTTTGCGATGGTGGAGTGCGGCGCAGGCGCCGCGTGTGCCGCGAACAGCCGGTGCGGTCGACAGGCCTGAAACGAGATCGTTGCAAGCCGGCGAGCGCGGTTCGCTGCCGCACTCGAAAGGATTACTCGCCGGATGCGGCCGACGCCTCCGATGCAACCGACCCGACCCATCCCGGGCCCGCTTCGGGCTGCACGTCACGCGGATCGAGCGGTTCGCCGCATGCCGAGCACACGGTAGCCGCGTGCATCAATTGACCGCAGTTGCGATGGCGCAACTGCAGCGGCGGCCCGTGACCGTCGTCCTTCCAGCGGTCGCCCCACGCGAGCAGCGCAAGCAGTGCAGGGTAGAGGTCGCGGCCTTTCTCGGTCAGCCGGTATTCGAAGCGCGGCGGGCGGTCCTGATACGCGTGCTTCGCGAGGACGCCTTCGTCGACGAGCCGCGCCAGACGTTCGGCCAGCACGTGGCGGGTCACGCCGAGCTGCGCCTGGAACGCGTCGAAGCGGCGGCAGCCGAGAAACGCATTGCGCAGGATCAGCATGGTCCAGCGGTCGCCGAGCACGGCGAGCGTGCGCGCGACCGAGCAGTTCAGCGAGCCGATGTCATCCCATTTCATCGTCGGGTTCCGTGAGGCGGTGCGGGAAAGAGCGGGTTCGATTATAGAACCGACCCTCGAACACATCAGCCGGTACCGGCGTTGACAGCCGGATTTCCGTTGTGAATAATAAGTTCCAATTTGGAACTTACTACTGCGCCAACGCGCTTTCCATCAGGAGACACCCGATGAATCCGCTTTCGATGTCAGGCCTCGAGCTGTTGCGTGCCGCTGCGACGGGCGACGCGCCGCTCGCGTCGATTTCCGAGACCGTCCCGATGCGGCCGGTGGAGGTCGAGCTCGGCTACGTGAAGTTTTCGGCGCGCGCGGACGGCCGGCACCTGAATCCGCTGGGCGGCGTGCATGGCGGGTTCGCGGCGACGGTGCTCGATTCGGTGACCGGTTGCGCGGTGCATTCGATGCTCGACGCGGGCATCGGCTATGGCACGATCGACCTGCACGTGAAGATGCTGCGGCCGGTGCCGCGCGATGTCGACCTGGTCGCGGAAGGCCGCGTGATTCACCTGTCGCGCTCGCTCGGCGTCGCCGAGGGCACGTTGAAGACGCCGGACGACAAGATCGTCGCGCACGCGTCGGCGACCTGTTTCATTCAGCGGCCGCAGTAACGGACCGAAATCCGGACCGAAATCCGGACCGAAATCCGGACCGAAACCGCCGGCGAAGGTCGGCTGTAAGCGACCGGAAGGCCAAACTGAAGGAAACGCTGCAGTGTGTTAGCGTTTCTGCTTTCCACCGATGCGACAGGAACAGCATGGAATACCGCACACTTGGCGAGTCAGGCATCGAAGTCAGCCTGATCGGTCTCGGGACGATGACGTGGGGCGAGCAGAATTCCGAGCGCGACGCGCATGAGCAGCTCGACTACGCGATCGCGCAAGGCGTCACGCTGATCGACGCCGCGGAAATGTACCCGGTGCCGCCGCGGCCCGAAACCCAGGGGCGCACGGAGCAATACATCGGCACATGGCTCGCGCAGCACCGTGCGCTGCGCGACAGGATCGTGCTCGCGACGAAGATCGCCGGCCCCGCACGACAGCCGCACAACCCGCGCCACATTCGCGGCGAGGGCAACCAGTTCGATCGCAAGAACCTGACCGAAGCGCTCGACGGCAGCCTCGAGCGCTTGCAGACCGACTACGTCGACCTCTACCAGCTCCATTGGCCTGACCGCAGCACGACGACGTTCGGCCGTCCCGCCTATCCGTGGATCGACGACGCGTACACGGTGCCGATCGAGGAAACGCTCAGCGTGCTCGCGGATTTCGTGAAGGCCGGCAAGGTGCGCGCGATCGGCGTGTCGAACGAGACGCCATGGGGCGTCGCGCAATTCCTGCGTGCGGCCGAGAAGCTCGGGCTGCCGCGCATCGCCAGCATCCAGAACCCGTACAGCCTGCTGAACCGGACCTTCGAGAACGGGCTGTCGGAATTCACGCATCGCGAAGGCGTCGGCCTGCTCGCGTATTCGCCGCTCGCGTTCGGCTGGCTGTCCGGCAAGTACGAGAACGGCGCGCGTCCGGCCGGCGCGCGCATCACGCTGTTCGAGCGCTTCCAGCGCTACAGCAAGCCGCAGGCGGTCGCGGCGACATCGCGCTATGTCGCGCTCGCGAAGCGCCACGGCCTGTCGCCCGCGCAGCTCGCGCTCGCGTTCGTCAACAGCCGGCCGTTCCTGACCAGCAACCTCATCGGCGCAACGTCGCTCGAGCAGCTGAAGGAAAACATCGGCACCGTCGATGTCAAGCTGTCGGACGAGCTCCTCGCCGAGATCGACGCGCTGCACGAACTGCAGCCGAACCCGGCGCCGTAAGCGGCCCGATAAAGCGGCCCTGTAAGCGACCGAAGGCCCGCGCGGCAAGCGTTGCCGCGCGGGCCGTGACCGCTGTGTCGATCAGCGCATCCGCAGGCGCGTGCGCGCGACGAACAATGCCGCGAGGCTCAGCAGCGCGCAGCCCATCAGGTAGAGCGCCGGCGACAGCCGGTTCCCGGTCGCGCTGATGAGCCACGTGATGACGAACGGCGCAAAGCCGCCGAACAGCGTGACGCCCGTGTTGTAGCTGATCGCGAGGCCCGTCGCGCGCGTCTGCGCCGGGAACAGTTCGGCCATCAGCGCGGGCAGCGCGCCGCAATACATCGCCTTCAGCGCGCCGATCCAGATCAGCGCGGCGATCATCGTCGCGAACGACGCATGATGCGTAAGCCACGCGAACGTCGGCCAGACCGTGACGAGCATCAGCAGCGCCGCGGCCGTCATCATGCGGATCCGCCCGACATGATCCGACCAGTGTCCGACGAGGGGCGTGACGAGCGTCAGCACGAAGCCGGTCGCGAGCGTCGCCGCGAAGCCGGTCGACGCAGGCAGGCCGAGCTGCTTGATCGCGTACGTCGGCATGTACAGCACCATGTAGTTGACCGCGGTCGAGATCACGAGTGCGCCGATCGCGAGCAGCACGCGCGTCTTCTGGCCTGCAAACAGCTCGCGCACGGGCGCATCCGATCGCACGTGCGTCTTGAACTCGACGCCTTCGTCGACATAGCGGCGGATGTACAGCCCGACCGGCCCGATCGCAAGACCGAACAGGAACGGCACGCGCCAGCCCCAGCTTTCGAGCTGCGCGGGCGTCAGCGTGCTCGTCAGCAACGCGCCGAACCCCGACGCGAGCAGCGTCGCGAGCCCCTGGCTCGCGAACTGCCAGCTCGACATGAAGCCGCGCCGCTGCGGCGCGTGCTCGACGAGGAACGCAGTCGAGCTCCCGAATTCGCCGCCGGCGGAAAAGCCCTGCATCAGCCGCGACAGCATGATCCCCAACGGTGCGAGGATGCCGATCGACGCATAGGTCGGCATCGCGGCGATCAGCAGCGTGCCGCCCATCATCATCCCGATCGACAGCAGCAGCGATGCCTTGCGTCCGGCGCGGTCCGCGTACGCGCCGAGCACGATGCCGCCGATCGGCCGGATCAGGTACGACAGTCCGAACGTGCCGAGCGTGAGCAGCAGCGACGTCGCCTCGCTCGTCGCGGGGAAGAACAGCTTCGCGATCGTCACCGCGAAAAAGCCGTAGACGATCAGATCGAACCATTCGAGCGCATTGCCGATCGACGCGGCGAAGATGATGCGCCGGATCTTCGCGGCGCTCGGGCGTACGGCGTCCGGCGTGGTCAGGGTGGTGGTGTTCATCGTGTGCGCGTGCCCCTTGGTGGTGTGGACGACTGGCGATGCATGAAGTCTTGTCGGCGGCGTTGCGTCAGAGGCCGGCGCCGGCGGTATCGAGCGCCGCGTGGTGCACGGGCGGGGCGTCTTCGCCGAGATCCCAGAAGAGTCCTGCCATCATCTGGAGACCCTCGCGCACGACGCTGCCGAGCAGGTGCTCGTCGGGCGCGTGCTGTGCACACGCCGGATACGAGTGCGGCACCCAGAGCGTCGGCAGCCCGAGCGTGTCGGAAAACACTTCGTTCGGCAGCGTGCCGCCGAGGTTCGGCAGGATCGCGGGCTTCTTGCCGGTCGTGCGTGCGAGCGACGCGACGGCCCAGCGCACCCACGGATCGTCGGGCGGCACGCGGGTTGCCGGTGCGCCGCGCTCGACGTCGATGTCGACGTCGGCGAAACCATGCGCGTCGAGGTGCGCGCGCAGGTGCGCATCGAGCGCTTCCCAATCGGTGCCGACGACGAAGCGCAACTGGCAGTGTGCGTACGCGGCGGGCGGGATCGCGTTGACCGGGTGCTCGGGGTTGCCGGCCTTGAATGCGAGGACTTCGAGCGTGTTCCAGCCGAACACGCGTTCGGCCGCGGTGAGGCCCGGTTCGCCCCAGTCTGCGTCGATGGCCGGATCGCCGGGCCCGCCGCCGACCGTCAGGTCGGCGAGCGCGTCGCGCACGGCGGCCGGAATCGGCGGCGGACGCAGGCCGGCGACGCGAATCGCGCCGTGTGCGTCGACGAGGCTCGCCAGCGCATGCGCGAGCACGATCGCCGGGTTGCGCAGCAGCCCGCCCCAGTTGCCCGAATGATGTGCGCCGTCGCGCGCGCGCAGGCTCAGCTTGAAGTTGACGGCGCCGCGCGAGCCAAGGAACACGGTCGGCCGGTCGGCCGAGATGCGCGGCCCGTCGGATGCGATCAGCACGTCGGCGGCCAGCGCGTCGCGTTCACGGCGGCACAGCGCGTCGAGGCCCGGCGAGCCGGTTTCCTCGCCCATTTCGATCAGCAGCTTTGCGTTGAAGCCGAGGCGGCCGCCGCGCGCGGCCAGCACGCTCGCGAGCGCCGCGAGGTTGATCGAGTGCTGGCCCTTGTTGTCGGCGCTGCCGCGGCCGTACCAGCGGTCGCCGTCGACGGTCAGCGACCACGGCGACAGCGGTGCGCGCCACTGCGCGTCGTAGCCGCGCACGACGTCGCCGTGACCGTAGACCAGCACGGTCGGCAAGGCATCGTCCTCGTGTCGCGACGCGATCAGGAACGGGCCGCCGCCGTCGACGGGGTTGTCGGCGATGCGCGTCGTGAAGCCGAGGCGCTCGGCTTCGGGCGCGATCTCGTCGGTCAGGTACGCGCGCAGCGTGGCGGCCGAGCCGGTTTCCTGGCTTTCGGTGCGCAGGCTGACCCGGTGGCTGAGGGTGGCGAAGAACGCGCCGGATTCGAACTGGTTCAGCGCGTGCTGGATGGCGGCGGTGCGGCTCAAGACGTCTCTCCTGGGGTTCCGTGGCAAGACGGTTGACCGAAGCAGGTGTTCGGCACGTGCTCCGGGTCCCGTGCAAAGCTGTCCGGTGGCAGGCCGCGAACGCAGGCGACCCGAATTGCGATCGATTCTAGGAAGCCGTTTTTTTTGTCACAATGATCGAATTTCGAACCTTTCTTTGCCGAAAAGGCAAAGCGTGACGGCCGCCGGCGGCCGGGGGACAGAACGATGGCGGCGTTCCTTCACGGCCTCGGATTGCGGTATTTCGTCGAAGTGGCGCGCACCGGTTCGCTCAGCGACGCGTCCGCGCGGCTGCATGTCGCGGTGTCGGCGGTCAGCCGCCAGATCGCGAAGCTCGAGAGCGAGCTGGGCACGCCGCTGTTCGAGCGGCGGCCGCGCGGGATGGCGCTGTCGGAGGCGGGCGAGCGCCTGCTGACCTTCGCGCAGCGCAGCCTGCTCGAGGCGGAACATGTGATGAAGGAGATCGGGGGGCTCGACGCGCTGCACGGCAGCTTGCTGAAGATCGCGTGTTCCGAGGGGTTCGCGATCGACTTCCTGCCGCGTGTGCTCGCGAGCTTCAAGGCGCGCCACCCGGGCGTCGATTTCTCGGTGTGGGTCGTGTCGCCGGCCGACGCGACGCGGCGCGTCCGCGACGGTGATGTGGACGTCGCGCTGACCTTCAGCCTCGCGCCGGAGAAGGGCGTGCGCGTCGAACATACCGAACGGGCGCCCGTTTATGCGGTGGTGCGGCGCGACCACCCGCTCGCCGCGCGCGATGCGGTGTCGCTTGCCGACGTCGCGCGGTATCCGCACGCGCTGCCCGAGCCCGGCACCACGGTGCGCCAGCTGATCGACATCGCGTGCGCGCTCGACGGCGTGCTGCTCGAGCCCGATCTGACGAGCAACAACACGGCGTCGATGTACCGCTACGCGCAGCACACCGGCGCGGTGATGTTCGCGGGCCTGCTGTCGGTGCGCGATCGCTGCGACGCGGACGGCTTCATCCTGATACCCCTGACGAATCCGCAACTGCGCGAGCGCAGCATCCAGGTACAGACGATGGCGGGGCGCGACTTGCCGACGCCGGTGCGCGCGTTCCGCGATCATCTGATCGACGCGATCACCGCGGCGCCGGCCGTGCCGTCGCCTGCACAAGGCCCGCGCGGCCGCCGCGTGAGATAATCACCGATCCGCCCCTGCGCCGATGCGGCTCGCGACGCCGCTCTGCCATCGTTTGAAGCCAAATTGAAGAACCTGATTGTCACCCTCGATCGCGCCGGCGAGTTCGACGAGATCATCGACGTGCGCACGCCGCTCGAGTTCGCCGAGGACCACATCCCCGGCGCGCTGAACGCGCCCGTGCTCAGCAACGAAGAGCGCGTGCTCGTCGGCACGATGTACCGGCAGGTGTCGCCGTACGATGCGACGCGCGTCGGCGCGGCGATCGTCGCGCGCAACATCGCGCGTCATCTCGACTCGACGTTCGCCGACCGGCCGCGCAACTGGCGGCCGCTGATCTATTGCTGGCGGGGCGGTAAACGCTCCGGCTCGATGACGACATGGTTCAACCTGATCGGCTGGCAGGCGCGCCAGCTCGACGGCGGCTACAAGGCGTACCGCCGCTCGGTCTGCACGGCGCTCGACACGCTGCCGGCCCGGTTCCGCTACATCGCGCTCGTCGGCCACACGGGGTGCGGCAAGACGCGGCTGTTGCAGGCGCTGCGCGACGTCGGCGCGCAGACGCTCGATCTCGAGGCGCTCGCGCGCCATCGTGGCTCGCTGCTCGGCGCGCTGCCGGGCGTGCCGCAGCCGTCGCAGAAGGCGTTCGATTCGGGTCTCGTCGAGACGCTCGGGCGCTTCGATCCGGCATGGCCGGTGTTCGTCGAATCCGAGAGCCGCAAGATCGGGCTCGTGCAGCTGCCGCTCGCGCTGCTGCAGGCGTTTCACGCGGGGCCGTGGGTGCAGGTCGACGCCGCGCACGACGAGCGCATCGCGTTCCTGCTCGACGATTACGGCCACCTGTTCGACGAGCCGGCCGCGTTCAAGGCGCAGCTCGAGCGGCTGATCGGCCTGCACAGCCGCGACGAGGTCGCCCGCTGGGGCGCGCTGATCGACGCCGGTGCGCGCGCGGAACTGTTTGGCGAACTGATCGACCGGCATTACGATCCCGCCTATGCGCGCACCTACCGCGAGCAATTCGGCAAGCCGAGCCGGGCGCTGACGTTCCGGTTCCGGCCCAATGCGGGCGACGCCCGCGATCAGGCAACGGCGCTGCTCGTGCAGCTTGCGCAGGCGGGTCTGCAGGCGACAGCCGGCAGTGTGGCATCCACGACAGGCATTCAGCAGAGAAAATGACGACCACACGCACTTCACTCAATCCCGCGTTCGGCTGGATGACCTTCCTGCTGATCGCGGTCGCGGGGCTGTTCTACGTGAAATGGTTCCCGTACTACAACAAGGCGTTCGTTGCCGCCGAGCACCACTCGATCGGCCAGTCGATCCTGATGGGCACGTCGTCGGCGCCGCCGGAGCCGTCGCTGAAGGCCGCGCTCGACTACGCGTGGGCGTACGGCAAGGCGATCTGGCAGGCGATGGTGCTCGGGCTGCTGCTCGGTTCGGCGGTGCAGGCGCTGCTGCCCGTGCACTGGGTCGCGCGTGTGCTCGGCAAGACGGGTTTCGGCAGCGTCGCCGCGGGCGGCCTGCTGTCGCTGCCGGGGATGATGTGCACGTGCTGCGCGGCGCCCGTCGTCGCCGGCCTGCGTGAGCGGCACGCGTCGCCGGGCGGCGCGGTCGCGTTCTGGCTCGGCAATACGGTGCTGAACCCCGCGGCGCTGGTGTTCATGGGCTTCGTGCTCGGCTGGCACTGGAGTGCGCTGCGGCTCGTGCTCGGCATCGCGATGGTGTTCGGGATCGGCTACCTGCTGAACCGCATTGCGCGTCCGGAGGACCGCAGCATCGACGACACGCGGCTTGCGGCGCTGGCAGCCGAACAGGCGGCGGCCGGCAATTCGTTCGTGCGCTGGATCAAGATACTGGCGCGGATGACCGTGCGGCTCGTGCCCGAGTACATCGTGCTCGTGCTGCTGCTCGGCGCCGCGCGCGCGTGGCTGTTCCCGCACATCGGCCCGGAGATCGGCAACCACATCGGCTGGATCGTCGCGTTCGCGATCGCCGGCACGCTGTTCGTGATTCCGACGGCAGGCGAGGTGCCGATCATCCAGGCGATGCTGTCGCTCGGCATGGGCGTCGGCCCGGCCGGCGCACTGCTGATGACGCTGCCGCCGATCAGCGTGCCGTCGATTGCGATGCTCGCACGCTCGTTCAAGCCGTACATGCTGGTGATCGTCTCGGTGCTCGTCGTGTTGTTCGGGATCGCGAGCGGGCTGCTCGCGCTCGCGTTCGGGTTCTGACGGAGCACCAGTCGCGGGTGTCCGGCCGCGAATGTCCGGCCCTGGCCGTGCGGCCGCCGGCGCAACGATGGGCCGGGACACCCTGTCCGGATGCGTGGGCGGAGACCTCAGGCGGGCGGCACGCCGCCGAGGCCTGCCGATCGGACGTCCGGGCCGGCACAGGTAATCGTCATATTCACCCGGCGCCGCCGCTTCGTGCGTGCGGCGCCACCCACAAGAAGCAATCAGGAAAACGCATGACCCAACCCAAGATTCATCCTCGACTCGAAAAGGCGCTGACGCGCGGCGATCTCGCGATTCGCCAGGCCAATTCGGCGCGCGCGACCGCCGTGCTGAGCGCACTCGGCGCGATGATCGTCGAGGCGTCCGCAACGATCGGCGTCGATGCCAGCATCGACATTCCGCAGGGCGACCGCACCTACGATCCGGTCAACGGGCTGTGGCCGCAGAAGATGCTCGTGTCGTTCGACGGTCCGATCGACGACGCGGATCCCGAAGAGCTGCGCTCGGTCTATCTGGTGGCCGACGATCCCGGTACGCAGTTCCGCGTCGAATGGCATCGCGCCGACGGCAAGCTCGGTCGCCATGAGGGCGGCCCGCTCGCGACCGTCGCGTTCCTGACGGACGTCGAGATTCCCTGGAGCGACGACGACGAGTGACGGCGTGCATGCGCCGCGCGAGCGGCTTCGTGCGCGACACCGCCGGCACAAGCAGCGGCTCCGGACTCCCGGGGCAGGCGAGTCGCCGCGCCGGACGGGCGGGTGAAACGCGCGGTGCGCGAGACCAGCGGCTGACGTGCCAGCGATGTGCAATACGCGAGCGCATCGCACGCGGGCGTTCCCGGTGCGCAATGCACCGGTGTCAGCGCATCATTCGCCGCCGGAACAGCCATGCAGACAGCAGGAAACCGCCGATCGCATAGCCGGCCAGCACGGCGACGTGCGTGCCGACATGCGACGCGGGCCGGCCGAGCATCGCGGGCCGGATCAGCTCGACCGCGTGCGCGAGCGGCAGCGCATGCGCTGCATGCTGCGCAATTTCCGGCAGCTGCGTGAGCGGAAAGAACACGCCCGACAGCAGCAGCATCGGCGTCAGCACGAGCGTCTGATAGAACATGAAGAAATCGTATGACGGCGCCAGCGCGGTGACGATCATTGCAGCGCTGGCGAACGCGAGGCCGGCGAGCGCGATCACCGGCAACGCCGTGAGCATCGACGGGAAGCTCGCGTAGCCGAGCAGGCCTGCGACGATCATGATCGCGGCGCCCGACAGCATGGCCTTGCTGGCTGCCCAGACGATCTCGCCGAGCACGATGTCGCCGAGCGCGAGCGGCGTATGCATGATCGCTTCCCACGTGCGCTGCACGTGCATCCGCGAGAAGCCCGAATACATCGCTTCGAAGCTCGCCGACATCAACACGCTCGAGCCGGCCGTGCCGGCCGCGAGGAACGCGATGTACGACACGCCGTCCACGTGGCCGAGCATCAGGCCGAGACCGAAACCGAGCCCGAACAGGTAGATCATCGGATCCGCGAGATTGCCGATCATCGACGCGACCGCGAGCTTGCGCCAGACGAGGTAGTTGCGGCGCCAGACCGCGAACCAGTTGGTCGCGTTGGCGGGCATCGCGATCGCGAAGCGCGATTCGCGCGGCGGCGCGGACGGGGCGGAAGTGGAATAGTCGCGTACGTCCATGATCGGTCAGTCCTGCATTTCGCGGCCGGTCAGCCGCAGGAATACGTCCTCCAGATTGGCGGGTCGATGCAGATAGCGCAATCCGGCGCGGCCCTTGAGCCGCGCGTTCAGCGGCTCCGGATCGCTCACGTAGCAGAACAGCGTCTCGCCGCTGATCTCGGTACGCACCGCGTAGGCGGCGAGTTCGTCGCGCAGCGCGGACGGCTCGGGACCGTAGATCTCGATCACGTCGCAGCCGATTTCCGATTCGATCAGCGCGTGCGGCGCGCCTTCGGCAATTTTTCGGCCTTCCTCGATCACGCACAGGCGATCGCACAGGCGCTCGGCTTCCTCCATGAAGTGCGTGGTGATCAGGATCGTCTTGCCGCGTGCAAGCAGCGAGCGCAGCCGCTCCCACATCAGGTGCCGCGCCTGCGGATCGAGCCCCGTCGTCGGCTCGTCGAGCACCAGCACGTCCGGATCGTTGACGAGCGCGCGGGCGAGCGTCAGCCGCCGCTTCATGCCGCCCGACAGCTCGCTGACCTTCGCATCCGCCTTGTTCTCGAGCTTCGCGAATTCCAGCAGCGACGGCACGAGCGCGCGTGCGTCATGGGCCGACAGGCCGAAATAGCGGCTGAACACGAGCAGATTCTCGCGAACCGTGAAATCCGGATCGAGATTGTCGAACTGCGGAACGACACCGACCCGCTGACGGGCAAGGCGCGCGCGCGACGGCACCGGTTCGCCGCACAGCGAGATCGTGCCGGCGTCCGGGTAGGCGATGCCGAGCAGCATTTTCAGTGTCGTGGTCTTGCCGGCGCCGTTCGGTCCGAGGAGGCCGTAGCACTCGCCGGCGTGCACGCGAAACGACAGGCCGTTGACGACGAGCTTGCCGCCATAGCGCTTTTCGACATTCTGGAAATCGATCGGTGCGACGGACATGGGCGAGATTGTCGTTGGAGGTGTAGCGTATCAAACGTGTCCGGCGAACGCGTGCGCCATTACCGGTGCGCGATCACCGGCGCGCGGACGGTTCGGCCGGGCGCGCGTCGCACGGTCATGGTCCGGTGCGGCGACGTTTCGCGACACGCATGCGTGATGCGAATATGCGACACCGACGGGCCATTCTAGTGCATCGGTTGCATCTCTTCAGGGCGCGCATGCGCGATACGCGGGCAACATGCGGCGGATCATGCACTGCATCATCGCGAACAGGCCGCACGGGGCGAATCAGCGTTTTCCATCCCTTGCGTCCTGAATTGCGGCGCACCATGATGATTGCGTAGGGTTCGTTGTTGCGATAGGGAGGTTTCATGGCTAGCTACAACAAGATTCTGCTGTGCTACGACGGCACGCTCGAGGGACGCAAGGCATTGCGTTGCGGTGCCAATCTCGCGATGGACCTGAAGGCCGAGACGCATCTGTTGTCCGTCGTCGACATGCGTTCGAGCATCGCGCAAAGCGCCGGGCTGCTGACCGATGTCGCGTGCGGCCGTTTCGAGGAAACCGCGCGCGAAATCCTGCAGGAAGGGGTGGACTGGCTGCGCGAGCGGGGACTGCAGGCCGAAGGCCATTTCGCGTTCGGCTACCCGATCGACGAAATCGCGAATCTCGCATCGGAGCTGAAAGTCGACCTGATCGTGGTCGGGCACCGCTGCCGCAGCGGACTGTCGAGATGGTGGATGGGGTCAGGCAACACCCAACTGCTCGATCGGGTGAGCTGCAGCATCCTGGTGGCCTGCTCGACGGCGGAAGAACAGAAGGCCGAAATCGCCCGTGAACGCGACGCCGCGACGGTGAAGTGAGTGCCCGATGTGCGCGCCTGACCGGCGCCGGCTCACGCCGTGCGCCGGGTGCGGCCGGGACCGGCATGCCGCCGGTTCAGTCGTGCAGTTCGACCGCGGACAGCTTCCACGAAAACAGACCTTCGCGGTGGAAGATCGCCGCGTAGCGCGCGCCATCGACGTTGCGCCGGTAGGTGACGACAAATTCGTCGATGTTCCTGTATCCGGCGCTCGTTGGCCGTCTCTCGGGCGCGGCTGCGTGCGCCTGGTCGGTTGGCGGCGACGGCGGCGATGGCGCTGCTGCCGGCGCGCTGCCCGCGGGCGGATTCGCCGCGCCGGCAGCCTGCGTGCCCGAAGCGCCGCCCGGCGGTTGCGCCGCCCATTCGGGCGGACGCTCGCCCGGATTGCCGCGCGGCGGTATCCCGCTCATCAGCGCAGCGACGCCTTCGGGCGTTGCATACGCATCAACCAGCGGCCCGATCAACGCGGAGCCGATCAACGCGCCGATTATGGCGAACGGATTGTTGTCCTGCCGCTTCGGGTCGATCCGGCGCATCAACTCGTCGGTGACCTGCTGCTTGAGACTGATGCGCAGCGACGGAAAATCGACATAGTCGCTGACCGTTTGCGCATCGCGCGCATCGATCGCCGCTTTCAGGCGGCCGAGCGCGACATACGGTGACGCGTATGCGTAGCCGACCGCCGCAAGCACGGCGGCCACCAGCACAACGATCAACAGGGGTTTGAGCCGCTTCGCGCGGCCCGGTGCGTGATTCACGGCGCCTCCGGTGCGGGAACCTTCCGCAATCAGAGACCACCCTGCGCGGCAGAACGTTCCTCCGCAATACAGCGATCGATCATCCGGCACACCGCATCGATCGTCCCGACCATGATCAGGCGCGACCGGCCGTGGTAGACGCGCACCGGCGCACGACGCGCGGGCTCCGCGTGATTCAGTCCGGCGTTCAGCGATACCCGCGCGAACGCGGGCAGCGCCGACGGCAGCAGGGACGCATGCGGTTCGACTGCGACTTCTTCATGACCGACGGGCGCCGCGGACAGCGGCGCGCAGGGTGTGCGGCCGCGCAGGTGACGCAGACGGCCGAATTGACGGAAAGGCAGCAGGCGGGCAAGGCGTTCCATGTTGTTCTCCTGAGCGAGACGGATTGTCAGAATTCGCCCGAGCGGATCAGCCCGACGGCGATGCCTTCCAGCGCGAATTCCGCGCTGCCGGCCTTGACGAAGATGTTTTCGTAATCCGGGTTCTCCGCGATCAGCTCGAGGCCGCCGGGGCGGCGCTTCAGGCGCTTGACCGTGACGTCGTCGCCGAGACGCGCGACGATGATCTGGCCGTCCTTCGCTTCCGTGCGCTTCTGCACGGCGAGCAGGTCGCCGTCGAGGATGCCGGCGTCGCGCATCGACAGGCCGCGGACCTTCAGCAGGTAGTCGGGCTTGCTGGAGAACAGCGCGGGATCGCACGCGTAATGCTGCGAGATGTGCTCCTGCGCAAGGATCGGGCTGCCTGCCGCGACGCGGCCGACGAGCGGCAGCGACAGCTGCATCAGGCCTGCATGCGGCAGCGTGAACTGGTGCGGCGCGTCGTCGATGCCGAGCAGGCGGATGCCGCGCGACGCGCCGGCTGCCAGCTCGATCACGCCTTTGCGCGCCAGCGCGCGAAGGTGTTCTTCGGCCGCATTCGGCGAGCTGAAGCCCAGCTCGGCCGCGATCTCGGCACGGGTGGGCGGGAAGCCGGAGCGCTCGATCGCGCGGCGGATCAAGTCGAACACTTGCTGCTGGCGGGCGGTGAGTTTGGTCATGGCTCAACTGTATGGATAGACAGTGAGCTGTATTTTTATACAGTACTTCGCGAATTTCAAGTGTTACGTGAGGTTCGTCGCGATCGCGGCGATTCCGGCGCGATCCCGCGACGTCCGGACGCCGGTTCGTCTGCCGCAACCGTCCGTCCCGTCTGCGTTAGCACTTTTGAGTATTAAAAAATGAAGAACGATTATTTTTAATCATGTAACCCGTTCGTTAGACTGGCCCGCACATCGCAAGACCGACAACATGACCAACAACGCGGGAGAACGACGGATGGTGAAGCGCAACACGGGGCTGGTGGGCGGGGTAAGCCGCCTGATCGCAACATTCGCGCTGGGCGCGGCCGCGGCGCTGGGCGTCGCGGCGCATGCCCACGCCGATACGCCGTTCCTGAACGTGTCGTACGACCCGACACGCGAGCTGTACCAGGATTTCAACCAGGCGTTCGGCAAGGAATGGAAGGCGAAGACGGGCGAGACCGTCAACTTCAAGCAGTCGCACGGCGGCTCCGGCGCGCAGGCGCGTTCGGTGCTCGACGGGCTGCAGGCGGATGTCGTGACGCTCGCGCTCGCTTACGACATCGACGCGCTCGCGAACAAGGGACTCGTCGGCAAGGACTGGCAAAAACGCCTGCCCGACAACGCGTCGCCGTATACGTCGACGATCGTGTTCCTGGTGCGCAAGGGCAATCCGAAGGGCATCAAGGACTGGGACGATCTGACCAAGCCGGGCGTGTCGATCGTCACGCCGAACCCGAAGACATCGGGCGGCGCGCGCTGGAACTATCTCGCCGCGTGGGCGTACGCGGTGCACAAGCCGGCCGGCAACGAGCAGACGGCGAAGGACTTCGTCACGAAGCTCTACAAGAACGCAGGCGTGCTCGACTCCGGTGCGCGAGGCGCGACGACGAGCTTCGTGCAGCGCGGTATCGGCGACGTGCTGATCGCGTGGGAGAACGAGGCGTTCCTGTCGATCAGGGAATTCGGCGCGGACAAGTTCGAGATCGTCGTGCCGTCGGTGAGCATCCTGGCCGAGCCGCCCGTCGCGGTGGTCGACAAGGTGGTCGACAAGAAGGGCACGCGCAAGCTCGCCGACGCGTACCTGAACTTCCTGTACAGCCCGCAGGGCCAGGAGATTGCGGCGCGCAACTACTACCGGCCGCGTTCGAAGAACGTGCCGGCGGAACTGACGAAGCAGTTCCCGAAGCTGAAGCTGTACACGGTCGACGACACGTTCGGCGGCTGGACGAATGCGCAGAAGACGCATTTCGCGGACGGCGGCGTGTTCGACTCGATCTACAAGCCGCAATGACGACACGGGCACGGCGGACATAAGGCGGACATAACGACAGCGGCGCGCCACGGCAAGCGCCGCACACCCGACGGTACGCCGGCGCGACTCACAGCGCCGGCGCGCGCGTCGGACCCATGAGATTCGACCCAGCAAGAGCATCCGATGACGACGTACACCTTTCGCAAGCCGAGCGCGCTGCCCGGCTTCGGCGTGACGCTCGGCATCACGGTGGCCTATTTGAGCCTCGTGGTGCTGATCCCGCTCGCCGCCACCTTCCTGAAGACCGCGACGCTGTCGTGGGACCAGTTCGTCGCAGCCGTCGCGTCGCCGCGCGTGCTCGCGTCGTACCGGCTGACGTTCTCGGCCGCGCTCGGCGGCGCGCTGATCAACGCCGTGTTCGGCTTCCTCGTCGCGTGGGTGCTCGTGCGTTACACGTTCCCGTTCAAGCGCGTGGTCGACGCGATCGTCGACCTGCCGTTCGCGCTGCCGACGTCGGTCGCCGGCATCTCGCTCGCGGCCGTCTACGCGACCAACGGCTGGGTCGGCCAGTACCTCGCGCCGTTCGGCATCAAGATCGCGTTTACGCCGCTCGGCGTGCTGGTCGCGCTGACCTTCATCGGCCTGCCGTTCGTCGTGCGCACCGTGCAGCCCGTGCTCGAGGATTTCGAGCGCGAGCAGGAAGAGGCGGCCGCGTGCCTCGGCGCGTCGCGCTGGCTGACGTTCCGCCGCGTCGTGCTGCCGGCCGTGCTGCCGGCGCTGCTGACGGGCTTCGCGCTCGCGTTCGCGCGCGCGCTCGGCGAATACGGCTCGGTGATCTTCATCGCCGGCAACGTGCCGATGAAATCCGAGATCACGTCGCTCCTCATCATCACGAAGCTCGAGCAGTATGACTACGCGGGCGCGACCGCGCTCGCGGTCGTGATGCTCGTCGTGTCGTTCCTGATGCTGCTGCTGATCAACACGCTGCAGTGGTATCTGCAGCGCAGGACGAGCCGTGGCTCGTCCGGCAAGGGCGCGAGCGGTCCCGCGCCTGCGATCGCCGCTGCAGCCGCCACCGCAGGAGGCCAGTCATGAGCCAGGAGGCCAGCACCGTGCTGAAAACCCCGTCTTCCGCGGCGCGTGCGCGCGCCGCACGACAGCTCGACCCCGTCAGCGAGCCGCGCGCGGTGCGCTGGCTGCTGACCGGCGTCGCACTCGCATTTCTCGGCTTCTTCCTCGTCGTGCCGCTCGCCGCGGTGTTCGTCGAGGCGTTGAGGAAAGGCGTCGGCTTCTACGTCGAGTCGCTCGCCGATCCGGACGCGTGGTCGGCGATCAAGCTGACGCTGACCGTCGCGGTGATCGCGGTGCCGCTCAACCTCGTGTTCGGCGTGTGCGCATCGTGGGCGATCGCGAAGTTCGAGTTCCGCGGCAAGGCGCTGCTGACGACGCTGATCGACCTGCCGTTCTCGGTGTCGCCGGTGATCTCGGGCCTGATCTACGTGCTGCTGTTCGGCGCGCAGGGCTGGCTCGGGCCGTGGCTGCAGGCGCACGACGTGCAGATCATCTTCGCGGTGCCCGGTATCGTGCTCGCGACGATCTTCGTCACGTTCCCGTTCGTCGCGCGCGAGCTGATCCCGCTGATGCAGGCGCAGGGCAGCGACGAGGAGGAGGCCGCACGCGTGCTCGGCGCGTCCGGCTGGCAGATCTTCCGCCGCGTGACGCTGCCGAACGTGAAGTGGGGCCTGCTGTACGGCGTGATCCTGTGCAATGCGCGCGCGATGGGCGAGTTCGGCGCGGTGTCGGTCGTGTCCGGCCACATCCGCGGGCAGACCGACACGATGCCGCTGCACGTCGAGATCCTGTACAACGAATACAACTTCGCGGCCGCGTTCGCGGTGGCGTCGGTGCTGGCGTTGCTCGCGCTCGTCACGCTCGCGCTGAAGCTCCTCGCGGAGCGTCACCTTGCAGCCGATCTCGCCGGCGCGCGCGACGCCGTTCCCGCGCACGCCGGTCCCGCCGTCACCTCGTCGAATCCGTAAAGAGGCAACCAGAATGGGCATCACCGTACGTCATCTCCAGAAGCGCTTCGGCGATTTCACGGCACTCGACAACGTGTCGCTCGACTTTCCGGCGGGCGAGCTCGTCGCGCTGCTCGGGCCGTCCGGCTGCGGCAAGACCACGCTGCTGCGCGTGATCGCGGGCCTCGAGCACGCGGACGCGGGGCAGGTCGTGCTGCAGGGGCAGGACGTCGCGTCGGTCGGCGCGCGCGACCGCCAGGTCGGCTTCGTGTTCCAGCATTACGCGCTGTTCCGTCACATGACCGTATTCGAGAACGTCGCGTTCGGGCTGCGCGTGAAGCCGCGCCGAGAGCGGCCGTCGGACGCCGCGATCCGCGACAAGGTGCACGAATTGCTGAAGCTCGTGCAGCTCGACTGGCTCGCACAACGCTATCCTTCCGAGCTGTCGGGCGGGCAGCGGCAGCGCATCGCGCTCGCCCGCGCGCTCGCGGTCGAGCCGAAGGTGCTGCTGCTCGACGAGCCGTTCGGCGCGCTCGACGCGAAGGTCCGCAAGGAACTGCGCAGCTGGCTGCGGCGCCTGCACGACGACCTGCACATCTCGACGATCTTCGTCACGCACGACCAGGAGGAAGCGCTCGAGGTTGCGGACCGCATCGTCGTGCTGAACCGCGGCCGCGTCGAGCAGGTCGGCAGCCCGCAGGACGTCTACGATCATCCGGAAAGCGCGTTCGTCTACGAATTCCTCGGCGCGGCGAACCGGCTGCCGGGCACGGTCGCCGATCGTGGCTTCGTCGCCGCTGGCGCCGCCGCGCCGATCGCGGTCGATGCCGATTTCGCGGGGCCGGCGAACGCCTACGTGCGCCCGCACGACCTGCAGCTTCGGCCGGCGGACGGCGGGCATCGGGACGGCATCGCGGTCGACGTGCGCCGTGTCGTGCCGCTCGGCGGCTCGGTGCGCGTCGAGCTCGAGGCGCGTTCCGGCGGCGCGCTCGAGGCCGAACTCGATCGCGACGCGTGGCGCGCGCTCGCGCTGCAGGTCGGCGACGGCGCGACGGCCGTGCCGCGCGCGGTGCGCGTGTTCCCGGCGCGTTGACGCTTGCACGCCCGGCAACGCAGGCAACGGATTCATCAAACAACCAGATAAAAGACAGCCTAAGAGGCATACCCATGAACTTTCAGCAACTGCGCTTCGTGCGCGAGGCCGTGCGCCAGAACATGAACCTGACGGAGGTCGCGAACGTGCTGTACACGTCGCAGTCGGGCGTGTCGAAGCAGATCAAGGACCTGGAGGACGAGCTCGGCGTCGACATCTTCATCCGGCGCGGCAAGCGGCTGACGGGCCTCACCGAGCCCGGCAAGGCCGTGCACCAGCTGATCGAGCGGATGCTGCTCGACGCGGAGAACCTGCGCCGTGTCGCGCGCCAGTTCGCGGACCAGGACAGCGGCCACCTCGTCGTCGCGACGACCCACACGCAGGCGCGCTACGCGCTGCCGAAGGTGATCCGCCAGTTCACGGAAGTGTTCCCGAAGGTGCACCTCGCGCTGCGGCAGGGCAGCCCGCAGCAGATCGCGCAGATGATCCTGAACGGCGAGGCGGATCTCGGCATCTCGACCGAGGCGCTCGACCGCTATTCGGACATCGTCACGTTCCCGTGCTACTCGTGGCATCACACGGTGGTCGTGCCGAAGGACCATCCGCTTGTCGGCCGCGAAAACCTGACGCTCGACGACATCGCCGAATATCCGATCATTACCTACGACCAGGACTTCACGGGCCGCTCGCACATCGACCAGGCGTTCGCGCAGGCGGGCGCGGTGCCGGACGTCGTGCTGACCGCGATCGACGCGGACGTGATCAAGACCTACGTCGAGCTCGGCATGGGAATCGGCGTCGTCGCGGCGATGGCGTACGACCCGCTGCGCGACACGGGCCTCGTCGCACTCGATACGCAGCACCTGTTCGAGGCGAGCACGACGCGGGTCGGTCTGCGCAAGGGCGCGTTCCTGCGCGCGTATGCGTACCGGCTGATCGAAATGTTCGCGCCGCACCTGAACGAGGCCGAGATCGCCGGACAGTTGCGCGAAGCCGTCTGACGGCGACGCGCGTGCATTGCTCGCCGCGCCGTCCGGCTTCGGGATGGCACCGGCAGGCAGGGGCGCGCGGCGGCATCGCTGCCGCTTCGTTCCCGGGCGCATCGCGCGTCATTCGTTCGCGCCTGGCATCAAGTCATCGCGCGCGCCCGAGATCATGTTTCATCGCGACGCAATCATCCGCCGTTCGCGATTCGTCGAAAATCCGCGATTCAAAAATGCGCTAATGCGAGTCGGCGCGTGCATATCGGCTGCCATTCACGATTTTGCGAATCGGAACCGCATTGCAGTGGTAAATTCCCACATTGCCGATTGCGGCGATTATTTCCCGGTCAGTCCGGAAAGCGTTGATTGACGATCCACGGCCCGGCAGCGCATCCGGGGCGTCGGGTCGGACGTTGTGCCGCGCAGGGCCCAGGCGGCCGCCGCGCCGCAGGCAGCATGAGGCATCGTGAATGGTGGCTTGAGTCAACGTGAGACATGCGCGCAATTCGTGGCGATTCTCGGCAATGGCGGCGAGCGCGCAAATACGGAATGAACTCGCGAAATGAAGCCGCAAAATGAACCCACGATCACGAACGGAGCACGCGATGAATTTGAAATGGTTTCTGTTTTTCTTCAACGGCCGGATCGGGCGCCTGGAATGGTGGATTTACACGGTGATCACCGGGGTGATCAGCCTGTTGGTCGACGCAATGACGCGCGATGCCGGCGACGACGCGCCGATCTGGCTGGTGCTGAGCGTTCTCGCGATCGCCGTGCTCGCGGTATGGACGTGTCTCGCGGTCGGGGTCAAGCGCCTGCATGACATCGACAAATCCGGATGGTGGCTGCTGCTGTACCTCGTCCCGATCGTCGGCCCGATCGCACTGCTGGTGATGCACGGCTTCCTGGCCGGGACGCCGCACGCGAACCGCTTCGGCGAGCCGCTGAAGAAGGGCGACGACGCATCGTCCGCGGAAGGCGACCGCGCTTGATGCCGTTCCCGGCATGCTCCGAATAAACCCTTAAATATTGATCAGACGGGTTGCGCATGGCCGCGAAACGGTCCAGCATAGCCCTCACTTCGCCGGCGGCCTGCCGGCGGTGGCGTGTGAACGCCCTGCGCGCGCCCGGCAGCCGGCCGTCTGCCTCGCAACTCTTTCCGTGGTACCGACAGCATCGATGGCCGTTGTCCGGGACATGTGGCGCAAACGTTTGCTCACAATAAAACAACAGGTGGCCCCACGGGGCCAGTCGCCAGGAGATGTGTATGAATGTCACCTTTCGCCGTCGTTTCCTGACCGCCGCGCTCGCGGCCGTCGCGCTCGCCGCCGCGCCGATCGCCCATGCCGAGGCGGCCGGCAAGCCGAAGGTCGCGCTCGTGATGAAGTCGCTCGCCAACGAATTCTTCCTGACGATGGAAACCGGCGCGAAGGAATATCAGAAGCACAACGCGAGCCAGTTCGACCTGATCACGAACGGCATCAAGGACGAGACCGACACCGCGAACCAGATCCGCATCGTCGAGCAGATGATCGTGTCGAAGGTCGATGCGATCGTGCTCGCGCCGGCCGATTCGAAGGCGCTCGTGCCGGTCGTGAAGAAGGCCGTCGACGCCGGCATCATCGTCGTCAACATCGACAACCGGCTCGATCCGGACGTGCTGAAGTCGAAGAACCTGAACGTGCCGTTCGTCGGCCCCGACAACCGCAAGGGCGCGCGCAAGGTCGGCGATTTCCTCGCGAAGAAGCTGAAGGCCGGCGACCAGGTCGGGATCGTCGAGGGCGTGTCGACGACGACCAACGCGCAGCAGCGCACGGCCGGCTTCCAGGACGCGATGAAGGCGGGCGGCATGAAGGTCGTGTCGGTGCAGTCGGGCGAATGGGAGATCGACAAGGGCAACGCGGTTGCGTCCGCAATGCTCAACGAATACCCGAACCTGAAGGCGCTGCTGTGCGGCAACGACAACATGGCGATCGGCGCGGTGTCCGCGGTGCGCGCGGCCGGCAAGCAGGGCAAGGTGGCCGTGGTCGGCTACGACAACATCAACGCGATCAAGCCGATGCTGAAGGACGGCCGCGTGCTCGCGACCGCCGACCAGTACGCGGCGAAGCAGGCCGTGTTCGGCATCGACACGGCGTTGAAGGCAATCGCCGAGCACCGCAAGCAGGCCGACATGTCCGGCGTGGTCGAGACGCCGGTCGATCTCGTGACCAAGTAACGCCGCCCGGATCGGCTGCCGCCCTCAAGAATCCGGTGCGGTGGCCGTTATCCGGGGTGAGCGCGATCACGGCCCCAGCGTGCCACTTGTGAGCGTCAATCCCGCGTGCGCCGCGCGCGCGGCCGCAACCAGGATCGCGATGGAACCGACCTTCGAACCTTCCCGTTCAGCCGTCCCCGTGCTGACCGTCTCCGGCATCGGCAAGACCTATGCCGAGCCGGTGCTCGCGGACGTGTCGCTGACGCTCGCGCCGGGCGAGGCGCTTGCGCTGACGGGCGAAAACGGCGCCGGCAAGAGCACGCTGTCGAAGATCGTCGGCGGGCTCGTCGCGCCGACGGCCGGCGCGATGCAGATCGGCGGCCGCGCGTATGCGCCGGCGAGCCGCACGCAGGCCGAGGCGCTCGGCGTGCGGATGGTGATGCAGGAGCTGAACCTGCTGCCCACGCTGTCGGTCGCCGAGAACCTGTTCCTGAACCGTCTGCCGCGCCGCTTCGGCATCATCGACCGCCAGCGGTTGCGCGACGACGCACGCGCGGCGATGGCGCAGGTCGGGCTCGACGACGTCGATCCGGATACGCCCGTCGGCGCGCTCGGGATCGGCCACCAGCAGATGGTCGAGATCGCGCGCAACCTGATCGGCGACTGCCGCGTGCTGATCCTCGACGAACCGACCGCGATGCTGACCGCACGCGAGGTCGAGCTGCTGTTCGCGCAGGTCGACCGGCTGAAGGCGCGCGGCGTCGCGATCGTCTACATCTCGCACCGGCTCGAGGAGCTCGCGCGCGTCGCCGAGCGGGTCGCGGTGCTGCGCGACGGGCGGCTCGTGCATCTCGGCGACATGGCCGCGACGACGACCGAGCGCCTCGTCACGCTGATGGTCGGCCGCGAGGTCGGCGAGCACATCGACCTCGGCGCACGTCATTTCGGTGCGCCGCGGCTTGTCGTATCGGGGATGACGCGAGAGCCGGCCGTGCGGGACGTATCGCTCGAGGTGCGCTCGGGCGAGATCTTCGGCATCTCGGGCCTGATCGGCGCCGGGCGGACCGAACTCCTGAGGCTGATCTATGGCGCGGACACACCGGACGCGGGGATGATCGCGGTCGGCGAACCGCTCGAGCCGGCCGAGATCCGCTCGCCGGTCGACGCGGTGCGGCACGGGATCGCGCTGATCACCGAGGACCGCAAGGGCGAGGGCCTGCTGCTGTCGCAGTCGGTCACCGCGAACGTGTCGCTCGGCCAGCTCGACCGGCTCGCGCGCGCAGGCATCGTCGACGGCGCCCGCGAGGCGGCGCTTGCCGAGCGGCAGATCGACGCGCTGCACATTCGCACCCATGGGGCGTCGCAGCCGGTCGGCGAGCTGTCGGGCGGCAACCAGCAGAAGGTCGTGATCGGCCGCTGGCTCGCGCGCGACATGGGCGTGCTGCTGTTCGACGAGCCGACGCGCGGAATCGACGTCGGCGCCAAGTTCGAGATCTACACTTTGATGGGTGCACTCGCCCGCGAAGGGCGCGCGCTCGTCGTCGTGTCGAGCGACCTGCGCGAGCTGATGCTGATCTGCGACCGGATCGGCGTGATGTCGGCCGGCCGCATGACGGCCGTGTTCGAGCGCGGCAACTGGACCCAGGATGCGCTGCTGGCCGCGGCGTTCGCCGGCTTCGGCCGCCACGAGGCCGCGCGCGATCCCGATGCCTGGAAGGTACCGCCGGCCGAGCCCGGCGCTTCGACGACAGGACGACCACAATGACGCAACCCCCCGTTTCCCCGACCGACGCGCCCGTGCACGGCGCGAGCGGGCGCCGCGCGCGCACGCTGTCCGGCACGCGGCTCGGCGTGTCGAACTACCTCGGGCTCGCCGGCGCGCTCGCCGCGATGATCGCGCTGTTCTCGACGCTGAGCTCGCACTTTCTGACCTACGACACGTTCAGCACGATCGCGAACCAGATTCCCGATCTCGTCGTGATGTCGGTCGGCATGACGTTCGTGCTGATCATTGCGGGCATCGACCTGTCGGTCGGCTCGGTGCTTGCGCTGGCCGCGTCGATGGTCAGCGTCGCCGCGCTCAAGTGGCAGTGGGGGCCGCTGCCCGCCGCGCTGCTCGGCATCGCGGTCGCGGCCGTGACGGGCACGCTGACGGGCGCGGTCACGGTCGGCTGGCGGATTCCGTCGTTCATCGTGTCGCTCGGCGTGCTCGAAGCCGCGCGCGGGCTCGCGTATCAGCTGACGAATTCGCGCACCGCGTACATCGGCGACGCGTTCGATTTCCTGTCGAACCCGATCGCGGTCGGCATTTCGCCGGCGTTTCTGATCGCGGTGGGGGTGATGATCGTCGCGCAGTTCGTGCTGACGCGCACCGTGTTCGGCCGCTATCTTGTCGGAATAGGCACGAATGAAGAGGCGGTCCGGCTGGCCGGGGTCAACCCGCGGCCGTATAAAATTCTCGTATTCGCGCTGATGGGCGCGTTCGCGGGGCTGGCGTCGCTGTTCCAGATCTCCCGCCTCGAGGCGGCGGATCCGAACGCCGGCGTCGGACTCGAGCTGCAGGTGATCGCGGCGGTCGTGATCGGCGGCACGAGCCTGATGGGCGGCCGCGGGTCGGTGATCAGCACGTTCTTCGGCGTGTTGATCATCTCGGTGCTGGCCGCGGGGCTTGCGCAGATCGGCGCGAACGAGCCGACCAAGCGGATCATTACCGGGGCGGTGATCGTGGTGGCGGTCGTGCTCGACACATACCGCAGCCGGCGCGCTCGCGCCCGGTAAAAACAACAGAACAGACCAGAGAGAAACGGGATATGGCGACGATCAAGGATGTGGCGGCCATGGCGGGCGTGTCGTTTACGACCGTGTCGCACGTGGTGAACAATTCGCGGCCGGTGTCCGCGGACGTGCGCGCGAAGGTCGAAGTCGCGATTCGCGAACTGAACTACGTGCCGTCTGCGGTCGCGCGCTCGCTGAAGGCGCGCGCGACGGCGACCATCGGGCTCGTCGTGCCGAACAGCACGAATCCGTACTTCGCCGAGCTCGCGCGCGGGATCGAGGATCAGTGCGCGGCGAACGGCTATTGCGTGTTCTTCTGCAATTCGGACGACGACCCCGTCAAGCAGCGCAACTACCTGCGCGTGCTGCAGGAAAAGCGCATCGACGGGCTGATCGTCGCGTCGGCCGGCGAGGACGCGGTGCTCGCGCAGACGCTCGCCGACACGCACGCGCCGCTCGTCGTCGTCGACCGCAACATCGAGGGGCTCGCGGCCGACCTCGTGCAGATCGACCACGAACGCGGCGCGTACCTCGCGACCCGCCACCTGCTCGAACTCGGCCACGCGAAGATCGGCTGCATCACGGGGCCCGTGGAGACGGCCGTCAGCGCGATGCGCGTGCACGGCTTCATCCGCGCGATGGCCGAGCGCGGCATCGAGATCGTGCCGGGCGCGATCGCGCAAAGCGACTTCTCGTGCCTCGGCGGCTATCACGCGGCGTCGCGGCTGTTCGAAACGGTGCGGCCGAGCGCGATCTTCGCGGGCAACGACCTGATGGGCGTCGGCGCGCTGCGCGCGGCGGCCGAGCGCGGGATCCGGGTGCCGGAAGACTGCTCGATCATCGGTTTCGACGACATCGAATTCTCCCGCTACACGTATCCGGCGCTGTCGACGGTCGGCCAGTCGGTGCGCGCGCTCGGCGAGATGGCTGCGCAGACATTGATCGAGCGGATCGGCGGCGGCTCGACGGCCGCGCCGAGCCGGCGGCGCGTCGTGTCGCCGCGTCTCGTGCTGCGCGAGTCGACCGCCGTGTACCGCGAGCCGGCGCCGGCCGGGGGCGGCGCATGACGGCGCGTACGACGGGCGTCGCGGGCGCCGGCCGCGTGGCCGTCGTCGGCAGCCTCAATATGGATCTCGTCGTCCGCGCGCCGCGCTTGCCGCTGCCGGGCGAAACGCTGGCCGGCCATGCGTTCGCGCAGGCGGCCGGCGGCAAGGGCGGCAACCAGGCCGTCGCCGCCGCGCGGCTCGGCGCGCAGGTCGCGATGATCGGCTGCGTCGGCGCGGATGCACACGGCGCCGCGCTGCGCGCCGGTCTCGAGGCCGAAGGCATCGATTGCACGGGGCTTGAGACGAGCGCGACCGCGGCAACCGGCGTCGCGCTGATCGTCGTCGACGACGCGAGCCAGAACGCGATCGTGATCGTCGCGGGCGGCAACGGCGAGGTGATGCCGGACGCGGTCGCGCGCCACGACGCGGCGATCGGTGCGGCCGACGTGCTGATCTGCCAGCTCGAGACGCCGGCGGACGCCGTGCTCGCCGCGTTGTCGGCCGGGCGTCGCCTCGGCCGCACGGTCGTCCTGAATCCGGCCCCGGCCGTCGCGCCGCTGCCGGCCGGCTGGCTGCCGCTCGTCGATTACCTGATTCCGAACGAAGTCGAGGCGGCCGCGCTGACGGGGCTGCCGGTCCGCGATCCGGCCGACGCCGACGCGGCCGCCCGCGCGCTGCAGGCGGGCGGGGCGCGCAACGTGCTGATCACGCTCGGCGCGCGCGGCGTGCTGGCGCTGACCGCGGACGGCACGGCGCAGCACTACCCGGCCCCGGCGGTGCAGGCCGTCGACACCACGGCGGCCGGCGACACGTTCATCGGCGGTTTTTCCGCCCGGCTCGCGGCCGGCGACGACGTCGATTCCGCGATCCGCTTCGCGCAACGCGCGGCCGCGATTTCCGTCACGCGCGCGGGCGCGCAGCCGTCGATCCCGACGCTTGCCGAACTGGCCGGCTGACGCGCCGCCTCGCGCTGCGTGTGCCGATGGGCGTCGCCGCCCGATGGCATTCGCGGTGCGCGCTCGCCCGCGTGCGCCCGGCGCCATCCACTCCTGTCACTTCGCTCAACGATTATGCGTCAATGCGCGCGATTGTTTCTTTTCATGAAATTTACAGACGAATTGTTCGTGAAATTGCTGTGAATGCCATCAAGTCGCGTGCTTTGTTGTCGTAAATGCGTCCAGAGAAGCGAATGCTTCCGAGCGGCGGGCGTCGCCCGCAAATGACGACGCAAGACAGGAAGAAAGATGGTGTTCACAGACCTGACGATCCGCGCGCGCATCGGGTTCACGATGGCGTTTCTGGCCGCACTGCTGTGCGTGATCGGCGTACTGGGCCTGCTCGGCATGGGGCGCGCGAACGACGCGAGCCGCGACATTTTCATGAACCAGATGCCGAGCGCGGTCAACGTGGCGGCTGCCGAGCTGTTCGCCGCGCGCGAACGCCTTGCGCTCGATCGCGCCGCATTGCTGGCCGGCACGCCTGACTCGGCGGCGGCCGTCGAGCGCGGCCACACGATGCGCACGCAGTCCGACGCGTGGTGGCAGAAGTATCTGGACCTGCCCCGCGGCGCGGAAGAGGACCGGCTTGCGCAGGATGTCGCTGCGAAGCGGCAGACGCTGCAGCACGCGTTCGATGCGTTCGCGCCCGTGATTGCGGCGAACGATCACGACCGGATCGCCGACGCAGCGAAACATCTGCAGGTGCTCTACAACGACCTGGCTGTGTCGAGCGAAACGCTGCGCAACTTCCAGTTCACCGATGCGCAGGCGAGTTTCAGCCGCGCGGAATCCGTGTACGGCACGCTGCGGATCGTGTCGATCGTCGCACTCGCGGCGGGCCTCGGCGCCGCGCTGCTGTCGTACATCGCGCTGAGCCGGGCGATCGGCCGTCCGCTCGCGGACGCGCTCGCGCATTTCGACGCGATCGCCGCGGGCGACCTGCGGCGCCGGATCGTTGTGAAACGCCGCGACGAAATGGGCCAGTTGCTGGACGGTCTCGCGAAGATGCAGCGCGGGCTCGTCGAGACCGTGGGCACGGTGCGCGGCGGCAGCGAGTCGATCGCGACGGCGGCGAAGCAGATCGCGGCCGGCAACATCGACCTGTCGTCGCGCACCGAGGAGCAGGCGGCGGCGCTGCAGGAAACCGCGTCGAGCATGGAGCAGCTGACCGGCACCGTGAAGCAGAACGCGGACAACGCGCGCCAGGCGAGCGCGCTCGCCGCGAACGCGTCGGAGATCGCGAACAAGGGCAATGTCGTCGTCGGCCAGGTGGTCGGCACGATGGGCGAAATCAACCAGAGTTCGGCGAAGATCGCGGACATCATCACGATCATCGAAGGCATCGCGTTCCAGACCAACATCCTTGCGCTGAATGCGGCCGTCGAGGCCGCACGCGCGGGCGAGGAGGGTCGCGGCTTCGCGGTTGTCGCGGGCGAGGTGCGCAGTCTCGCGCAACGCTCGTCGGCGGCGGCCAAGGAGATCAAGATGCTGATCGATGCGTCGGTCGCGCGGATCCGGTCAGGTTCGACGCTCGTCGACGAGGCAGGGCGCACGATGACGGACGTGATCGGCGCCGTGCAGCGCGTGACCGACATCATGGGCGAGATCGCGGCGGCCTCCGAGGAACAGAGCGGCGGCATCGACCAGGTCGCGCGCGCGGTTGCGCAAATGGACGAGGTGACGCAGCAGAACGCGGCGCTCGTCGAGGAAGCGGCCGCGGCCGCGCAATCGCTCGAAGAGCAGGCCGCGCGCCTGCGCGAGACGGTCGCGGTGTTCCAGTTCGACGACGGCGCGATGCAGCGGCAGTTTGCTGGGGCGGCCGGGGCGGCCGCCGGTCATGCCGCGCCGCGCGCATTGGCGCCGCTGCCGACGGCCGCGCGCAACGGCGCCGACGCGCCCGCGCCGCGCGCAGCCGTCACGCCGCCGCCGGTTCGCAAGACGGCGCCGGCACCGGCCGCTGCCGCTCCGGCGCTGGCGGCTGCCGGCGACGACGACTGGGAGACGTTCTGACGCAACGGAACGATGCACGCACGACGCATCTATCCCCATTTGCAGGAACCGAAACGCCCGCATCAAGCGGGCGTTTCTGCATGCGCGACCGGCGCGGGAAATCTTCGCGCGCGGCGTCGTTCGCGCCGCGACGCGGGCGCATCGCCGCATATGTCATACGGGTATGTCCGTAAGGGTTCCACGCGAAAATAATTTGTAACGACGGCATTTGCGTGTCGTCGAAAACGCAGGCTCGAACGTCTAGGGAGGAAGGGGAGACGGCGGTGAATTTCGCGACGGCCGGCACGTCCAACGCACAGGACGTTCCGGTGTTCGATGAGACACGGCGGATGCAACGACGGACGCAGTTTCGGCAGCTCGGGAGATCGATTGTAGAGCGACGAAAAAAGTTCGTCCAAGCCGTGTGACGTCGATGACGAAGTTCCTGCAACGAGTTCGTGAAAAAAAATAAGAATGGGTTTACGATGAATTCGAACGCGCTTGCTTCTGCGCAGTCACACGAAGGCAGGCACGTCTTCAGACTAAGGCGAGGGAGGTAGCATGGATATTTACAGCAGCTTCGCGAACCGCTTCGAAAAAACGCGAGAAGAAGAGTTCTCGCTGGAGGAGTACCTCGCGCTCTGCAAGAACGATCCATCCGCGTATGCTGCGGCCGGCGAACGCATGCTGGCGGCAATCGGGGAACCAGAACACATCGATACCCGCAACGAGCCGCGCCTGTCGCGGATCTTTGCGAACAAGGTCATCAAGGTCTATCCCGCGTTCCGTGAGTTCTACGGAATGGAGGAAGTGATCGAGCAGGTGGTCGCGTACTTCCGGCACGCCGCGCAAGGGCTCGAAGAGAAGAAGCAGATCCTCTATCTGCTCGGTCCGGTGGGCGGCGGCAAGTCGTCGATCGCCGAGCGTCTGAAGCAGCTGATGGAGCGCGTGCCGTTCTATGCGCTGAAGGGCTCGCCCGTCAACGAATCGCCGCTCGGGCTGTTCGACTACGACGAAGACGGCCCGATTCTCGAAGAACAGTACGGCATTCCGCGCCGCTACCTGAAATGCATCCTGAGTCCGTGGGCCGTCAAGCGCCTGCACGAATACAACGGCGACATCCGCCAGTTCCGTGTCGTGCGCCGCTATCCGTCGATCCTGCGGCAGATCGCGATCTCGAAGACCGAGCCGGGCGACGAGAACAACCAGGACATTTCGTCGCTTGTCGGCAAGGTCGACATCCGCAAGCTCGAGCAGTACGCGCAGGACGATGCGGACGCATACAGCTACTCCGGCGGCCTGTGCCTCGCGAACCAGGGCCTGCTCGAGTTCGTCGAAATGTTCAAGGCGCCGATCAAGGTGCTGCACCCGCTGCTGACCGCGACGCAGGAAGGCAACTTCAAGGGCACCGAGGGCTTTGGCGCGATTCCGTTCGACGGGATCATCCTCGCGCACTCGAACGAGTCGGAATGGAAGGCGTTCAAGAACAACCGCAACAACGAGGCGCTGCTCGACCGGATCTTCGTCGTGAAGGTGCCGTACTGCCTGCGCGTGTCGGAAGAGGTGAAGATCTACGAGAAGCTGATCCGCAACTCGTCGCTCGCCGAGGCCGTGTGCGCGCCGGGCACGCTGAAGATGATGTCGCAGTTCTCGGTGCTGTCGCGCCTGCACGAGCCGGAAAACTCGAGCCTGTTCTCGAAGATGCAGGTGTATGACGGCGAGAACCTGAAGGACACCGACCCGAAGGCGAAGTCGTACCAGGAGTACCGCGACTACGCGGGCGTCGACGAGGGCATGACGGGCGTGTCGACGCGCTTCTCGTTCAAGATCCTGTCGCGCGTGTTCAACTTCGACTCGACCGAGGTCGCGGCGAACCCCGTGCACCTGATGTATGTGCTCGAACAGCAGATCGAGCGCGAGCAGTTCCCGCCGGAAACCGAACAGAAGTACCTGTCGTTCGTGAAGGACGTGCTCGCCTCGCGCTATGCGGACTTCATCGGCAAGGAGATCCAGACGGCGTACCTCGAATCGTATTCGGAGTATGGCCAGAACATCTTCGACCGCTACGTCACGTATGCGGACTTCTGGATCCAGGACCAGGAATTCCGCGATCACGACACGGGCGAGAGCTTCGATCGCGCCGCGCTGAATGCGGAGCTGGAGAAGATCGAGAAGCCGGCCGGGATCAGCAATCCGAAGGATTTCCGCAACGAGATCGTGAACTTCGTGTTGCGTGCGCGGGCTGCGAATGCGGGCAAGAACCCGGTGTGGACGAGCTACGAGAAGCTGCGCGTCGTGATCGAGAAGAAGATGTTCTCGAATACCGAGGAACTGTTGCCGGTCATTTCGTTCAACGCGAAGGGCTCGGCCGAGGAGCAACGCAAGCATGAGGACTTTGTAAACCGGATGGTCGCGAAGGGCTATACGCCGAAGCAGGTGCGGCTGCTTTGCGACTGGTACCTGCGTGTACGCAAGTCGTCATGACCTGCGTTGCGCAGCGCCCGTGCGGCTCGGCCGCACGGGCAACTTCAGAGACGCCGCCCGCATGACGGGAGACGGCATGCGGCGAGCGTCCCGGCATATCGACATTCGAGCGGGAGACCGGGCGTGCTTCATCAAATCATCGACCGCAGGCTAGCCGGCAAGAACAAGAGTATTGCCAATCGCGAACGCTTTCTGCGTCGCGTCAAGAACTACATTCGTCGTGCCGTGTCGGACGCGGTGCGCGATCGTAGCATCAAGGATATCCAGAGCACGCAGAGCATCACGATCCCGCGCAAGGACATCGCCGAGCCGACGTTCCGGCACGGGCCGGGCGGGCGCCGCGAATACGTGCATCCGGGCAACGAGGACTATGTGCGCGGCGACAAGATCCCGCGTCCGCAAGGCGGCGCGGGCGGCGGCGGGAGCCAGGCCAGCAACGAGGGCGAAGGTCAGGACGACTTCGTGTTCGAGCTGTCGCGCGACGAGTTCATGCAGTATTTCTTCGACGATCTCGAGCTGCCGCGCCTCGTGAAGACGCACCTGCTGACGGTGCCGAGCTGGAAGAACGTGCGCGCGGGCTGGGCGGCGGAAGGCACGCCGAACAACATCGACATCGTGCGTTCGCTGAGGAGCGCGCTCGGGCGCCGCATCGCGCTCGGCTCGCCGCTCGTCAACGAGCTGCACGAGCTCGAGGCGCAGCTCGAAGCGCTGAAGAACGACTCCGAAGACCGCCGCGCGGAGATCGCCACGCTCGAGGATCAGATCCATCACCTGAAGGGCCGCATCTGGCGGATCCCGTTCATCGATCCGTTCGACCTGCGCTACATCAACCGCGTGAAGCAGCCGCAGCCGTCGAGCCAGGCCGTGATGTTCTGCCTGATGGACGTGTCGGGCTCGATGGACGAGCAGCGCAAGGATCTCGCGAAGCGCTTCTTCATCCTGCTGTACCTGTTCCTGAAGCGCAACTACGAGCGCATCGAGGTGGTGTTCATCCGCCATCACACGCGCGCGGAAGAGGTCGACGAGGACACCTTCTTCCATTCGACCGAGAGCGGCGGCACGGTCGTGTCGAGTGCGCTCGAGCTGATGCGCAAGGTGATGAACGAGCGCTACTCGCCGACCGAATGGAACATCTACGGCGCGCAGGCGTCCGACGGCGACAACTGGACCGACGATTCGCCGAAGTGTCGCAAAATGCTGGAAGAGGATATCCTCACGAAGACGCGTTACTTCGCGTACATCCAGGTCGCACCGGAAGAGCAGAATCTCTGGCTGGAGTACGCGCAGCTGATGCAGTCGCAACCGCATCTCGCGATGAAAAAAGTGGAATCGGCTGCCGACATTTACCCGGTGTTTCGCGAATTGTTCGAAAAGCAGGTGGAAATGTCATGACATCCCGCCATCTGCACAGCGAATCGCGCGGCTACGAGCCGCACCGATCCGGCGACGACACCGCAGGCCATGCCGCAACGCAGCAACGCGGTCGGGCCGAACCGTCGACGCCGCCCGCGGACTTGCCCGGTGCCGGGCAGAAGGAAGCGCGTATGAACGTTGCCGATCGCAGGCCGCTGCCGTGTCCGTCCGACTGGACCTTCGAGTTGCTCGAGGAGTACGACACGCACATTGCGCAGGTCGCCGAGCAGTATGAACTCGACATCTACCCGATCCAGCTCGAGCTGATCAGCGCGGAGCAGATGATGGACGCGTACGCGTCGGTCGGGATGCCGGTCAACTACCGACACTGGTCGTTCGGCAAGCATTTCCTGTCGACCGAGAAGAGTTATCGCCGCGGCCAGATGGGGCTCGCGTACGAAATCGTCATCAACTCGAACCCGTGCATCGCGTATCTGATGGAAGAGAACACGATGACGATGCAGGCGCTCGTCATCGCGCACGCGGCGTACGGGCACAACTCGTTCTTCAAGGGCAACTACCTGTTCCGGCTGTGGACCGACGCGCACGCGATCATCGACTACCTCGTCTACGCGAAGAACTACGTCGCCGAATGCGAGGAGCGCTACGGTCTCGACCGCGTCGAGGAATTGCTCGACTCGTGCCACGCGCTGATGAACTACGGCGTCGACCGCTACAAGCGGCCGCAGAAGCCGTCGCTGTCGAAGGAAGCGGCGCTGCGCCGCGAACGCGAGGCGTACCTGCAGTCGCAGATCAACGAACTGTGGCGCACGCTGCCGAGCAGGAAGCCCGAGCAGATGGAGGAGCAGGAAGACCGCTATCCGCCGGAGCCGCAGGAGAACCTGCTGTATTTCGCGGAGAAGAACGCGCCGCTGCTCGAGCCGTGGGAGCGGGAAGTGATCCGCATCGTGCGCAAGATCGGCCAGTACTTCTATCCGCAGCGGCAGACGCAGGTGATGAACGAAGGCTGGGCGACGTTCTGGCATTACACGCTGCTGAACACGCTGTACAACCAGGGCAAGCTGGAAGACGGCTTCATGATGGAGTTCCTGCATTCGCACAGCAACGTGATCTACCAGCCGCCCGTCACGAAGCCGTACTACAGCGGGATCAACCCGTATGCGCTCGGCTTCTCGATGATGAGCGACATCCGGCGGATCTGCGAGGCGCCGACGGACGAGGACTACAAGTGGTTCCCCGAGCTCGCGGGCAGCCCGTGGCTGCCGGCGCTGCACTATGCGATGCGCAACTTCAAGGACGAGAGCTTCATCGCGCAGTACCTGTCGCCGCACCTGATCCGCGAGATGCGCCTGTTCTCGGTGCTTGACGACGACATGCGCGATTCGCTCGAGGTGTCCGCGATCCACGACGACTCCGGCTACCAGTACGTGCGGCAGGCGCTGTCGCGTCAGTACGACATCCATCATCGCGAGCCGAACATCCAGGTGTGGGCGGTCAACACGCGTGGCGACCGCAGCCTCACGCTGCGCCATTTCATGACCGACAACCGGCACCTGTCGAACGACAGCGACGAGGTGCTCAAGCACATGGCGCGGCTGTGGCAGTTCGACGTGTACCTGGAAAGCGTCGACGAGGCAGGCACGGTGCGCAAGCGCTACGAGTGCCGCTATACGCCGCCGGAGATCCGCCTGTGAGCATGGCCGCCCGGTCGCGGACCTTGCATCGGACGCCAGCCTTCGGGCTGGCGTTTTCAATTGACGAGGCGCCGGCAGGAGAAGCATTCTCTCCATCCGGACGAACCCCGAAAGCCCGTTTCTTTACGTTTCGCTAAAATCCCGATGCGCGATGCGCCGGAACCGGTGCCACGCCTATCCGCACGCGGCGGTCTCGCAGCCGCCACGCCCAAAAGCACTAGAAAGGAACAGACCATCCCATGGACGTCCAGACCGACCAAGCCGTGCTGTCCGCGCACGATACCCGGCGGCGCGTGTTCGCCATCGTCGGCGCCTCATCGGGCAACCTCGTCGAGTGGTTCGACTTCTACATCTACTCGTTCTGCGCGCTGTACTTCGCGCCCGCGTTCTTCCCGAGCGGCAACACGACGACGCAGTTGCTGAACACGGCCGGCGTGTTCGCGGCCGGCTTCCTGATGCGCCCGATCGGCGGCTGGCTGTTCGGCCGCATCGCGGACCGGCACGGCCGCCGCACCGCGATGATGATCTCGGTGCTGATGATGTGCGGCGGCTCGCTCGTGATCGCAGTGCTGCCGACCTATGCGCAGATCGGCGCGTTCGCGCCGTTGCTGCTGCTGGTCGCGCGCCTGTTCCAGGGGCTGTCGGTGGGTGGCGAGTACGGCACCAGCGCGACCTACATGAGCGAGGTCGCGCTGAAGGGCCGGCGCGGCTTCTTCGCATCGTTCCAGTATGTGACGCTGATCGGCGGCCAGCTGTGCGCGCTGCTCGTGCTCGTGATCCTGCAGCAGACGCTGTCGAACGCGGAACTGAAGGCGTGGGGCTGGCGCATTCCGTTCGTGGTCGGCGCGGCGGCCGCGCTGATTTCGCTGTATCTGCGCAAGTCGCTCGACGAGACGTCGACGAGCGCGTCGCGCGACAAGAAGGACGCCGGCACGATCCGCGGCGTGTGGCAGCACAAGGGCGCATTCTTTACGGTGGTCGGCTTCACCGCCGGCGGCTCGCTGATCTTCTACACGTTCACGACGTACATGCAGAAGTACCTCGTGAACACGGCCGGCATGCACGCGAAGACGGCCAGCAACGTGATGACGGTCGCGCTGCTCGTCTACATGCTGCTGCAGCCGGTGTTCGGCGCGCTGTCCGACCGGATCGGCCGCCGCACGTCGATGATCCTGTTCGGCCTGGGCTCGGTGATCTGCACGGTGCCGCTGATGCATGCGCTGAAGGACGTGCAGAGCCCGGTCGCGGCGTTCGTGCTGATCACGGTCGCGCTGGCGATCGTCAGCTTCTACACGTCGATCAGCGGCCTCATCAAGGCCGAGATGTTTCCGCCCGAAGTGCGCGCAATGGGCGTCGGCCTGTCGTATGCGGTCGCGAACGCGCTCTTCGGCGGCTCGGCCGAATACGTCGCGCTGTGGTTCAAGTCGATCGGCAGCGAGGAGACGTTCTACTGGTACGTGACCGTGCTGTGCGCGATCTCGCTGATCGTGTCGTACCGGATGCGCGATCCGAGCAAGGAAGGGTATCTGCGTCACGAGCCGTGATCCGGCGCGTCGCGCGCCTGGCGACGCACGAACGGCGTTCCGCGCGATGCGGGACGCCGTTTTTTTCGGCGGGCAGTGCGGTTGCGCGGCGATGCGAAAGCAAGAGCGAGCAAGCGCAAGCTCATCGCGCCGCATCCGATAAGGATATCGAAATCGCTTCGTTGCCGGCAGAGCGCGAACCGCTTAATCTGGGCCCGTAGTTCGTGTGACACCTCCTTGACTGGGATTCGCGCCCGCTGCCTGCAGCGGGCGTTTTTTTGTGCGGCACGTGCGCTGCGCGTCGATGCACGTCGCGGTCAGCCCGGCCGAATCGGGCGTGCCGTCCGCGGCTGCCTTCATCACGAAAGCCGCTGAGCAAAGCAGCATTTGTTGGTTCGAATCGGCGCGACCCGCTGGTACGTTAGCGGCTTCGCGGCATCACTCCGCCGCGATATTCCTCGAACCGGGCCGCCGCGCGATCCGCGGCGGCCGTCATGACAAATCAGGTCGTGCTCATGAAAATCCACATTCTCGCTACGTGGCTCGTCGGGGTTGCGCTCGTGACGGCGGGCACCGCCGCGCATGCGGACCGCCTCGACGACATCAGGAAGGCCGGCGTGCTGCGCGTCGCGACGTTCGACAGCAACCCGCCGTTCGGCTATGTCGATGCGAAGACCAACCACATCGTCGGGCTCGACGTCGATTACGCGAAGGCGCTCGCCGACAAGCTCGGCGTGAAGCTGCAGCTGCAGCCGACGAACCCCGCGAACCGCCTTCCGTTCCTGACCTCGGGCAAGGTCGATCTCGTGCTCGCGAATTTCACGATCACCGACGAACGCGCGAAGCAGGTCGATTTCAGTATTCCTTACTTCTCGTCGGGCCAGCAGTTCCTCGCGAAGAAGGGCGTGCTGAAATCCGCCGATCAGTTGAACGTGCTGCGGGTCGGCGCGGACAAGGGCACGACGAACGAGATCACGCTGCGCGAAAAATATCCGAAGGCGACGATCGTCGCGTATGACGACACGCCGTTCGCGTTCGCCGCGCTGCGCGCCGGCAACGTCCAGGCGATCACGCAGGACGGGCCGAAGCTGATCGGCCTGCTCGCGAACGTGCCGGACAAGCAGAACTACGAAATCCCGCCGTTCACGATCTCGAATGACTACATGGGGGTCGGCGTGCCGAAGGGCGAGACGCGCCTGCTCGGTTTCGTCAACGACACGCTGAAGGGGCTCGAGGCGAACGGGCGCGCGGTGCAGATCTACGACGCATGGTTCGGCCCGACGACGAAGACGCCGCTCACGCGCATCTTCCGGATCGGCGACAGGACCTGATCCGGTCGTCCCGCGCCGCGCGCCGTATGGCCGGACCGGTCGGCCACGCCGGCGCGCGGATCGCAGCGCATCCCGCTTCTTTCCCGTTTTCTTCCAGTTCCTTCCGATGATCGCGGGCGCGGCGCGCCCGCACGATACCCATGTTCGGCATGTTCGGGTTGGCTCCCAAATACCTGTCGTGGCTCTGGCAGGGCTTTCTGCTGACGCTTGGCCTCGCGGCCGCGTCGGCCGTCGCCGCGACGGCCGGTGGGCTCGCGCTCGCCGTGCTGCGCCACGCGCGAGCTCACGTGCTGCGTGCGATCGCCGCGGGCTATATCGTCACGTTCCGCAATACGCCGCTGCTCGTGCAGCTGCTGTTCTGGTATTTCGGTGTCGCGTCGCTGCTGCCCGACACGTGGGTCGCCTGGCTGAATGCGCGCCATGCCTGGCACGCGGGCCCGTTCACGCTCGCCTGGCCGTCGTTCGAATTCGTCGCCGGCTGGGTCGGGTTGAGCACCTACACGGCCGCGTTCGTCGCCGGGGAATGCGAGGCCGGTCTGCGCGGCGTGCGTGACGCGCAGCGCGACGCAGCCGCGGCGCTCGGCCTCACGCCGTGGCAGTCGCTGCGCTACGTGATCCTGCCGCAGGCCGTGCGCATCGCGTTGCCGCTGCTGTTCGGGCAATACATGAATCTCGTGAAGAACTCGTCGCTGACGATGGCGATCGGCGTGGCGGAGCTGTCGTATGCGTCGCGGCAGGTCGAGACCGAGACGTTCAGCACGTTCGCCGCGTTCGGCGTCGCGACGGTACTGTACGTCGCCGCGGCGGCTGCGATCGAGGCGATCGCGTATGTGTCCGCGCAATGGCGCGACCGCCTGGGGGCAGGGCATTGACGATGGATATCACGCTGCTTGCCGGCAATCTCCCGTACTTGCTCGTCGGCGCATTCCCGGACGGGCCGCTCGGCGGCGCCGCGCTGTCGCTGGTGCTCGCGATCGCGTCCGCGTGCGCATCGGCGCTGCTGGGCGTCGCGCTCGGCGTCGCGATGGCGCTCGCGCGCGGGTGGGTGCGCATGCTGCTGCTCGCGTTCATCGGGTTCTTCCGTGCGATCCCGGTGCTGATGCTGATCTTCTGGACGTATTTCCTGATGCCGATGCTGCTGCACGTGGACGTGCCGGGGCTCGCGACGGTCGTGTGCGCGCTCGCGCTGATCGGCGGCGCGTATCTCGCGCACGCGGTGCATGCGGGTATCGTCGCGGCGGGTGCCGGGCAGTGGCAGGCCGGACTGTCGCTCGGGCTCACGCGCTGGCAGACGGTGCGCTACGTGCTGCTGCCGCAGGCGATCCGGATCATGACGCCGTCGTTCGTCAACCAGTGGGTCGCGCTCGTCAAGGACACGTCGCTCGCGTACATCGTCGGCGTGCCGGAGCTGTCGTTCGTCGCGACGCAGGTGAACAACCGGCTGATGGTGTACCCGGCGCCGATCTTCCTGTTCGTCGCCGCGATCTATCTGGTGCTGTGCACGTCGCTCGACGGTGCCGCACGCTGGCTGCTGTCGCGCCGCCCGCGCGCGGAGCGCATCGCAGGCGCGGCGGCCGAGCCCACGCAAGCCGCGCGCGGCGCGCGTCAGGACGCCGTGTAGTGCGTGTTGAAGACGGCGCGCAGCGTCGATTTGTCGCTGGCGAAGTCGCTCCACAGCGGGCCGTCGGTCTGCGCGAATGCGAACGGCGCAGTGTTGATCGACGCGAGGCGGAAGCGCCACGCTGCCGCTTCCTGGCGGAATGCGGTGCGCTGCATGTCGGACAGGTCCGTCTGTGCGCTCGCGAGCGTGACGAGCGGATCGACGGGCTGGTTGGCGATCCGCACCTCGAAGTGCAGGTGCGGGCCCGTCGCCGCGCCCGTCATCCCGACCGAGCCGATGCGCTCGCCCTGCTTGACCGTGTCGCCCACCTTGAGGCCGTGCGCGAACGCGGACAGGTGCGCGTAGTAGGTCGAATAGCCTTCCGCATGATCGACGATCACGTACCGGCCGTAGCCGCCCGGATCGGTGCCGACGAACGAGACGGTGCCGTCGGCGGCCGCGTCGACGCGCGTGCCGGTCGGTGCGGCGAGGTCGACGCCGGTGTGGAACGACATCGCCTGCGACAGCGGATGGATGCGCTCGCCGAAGAACGAGCTGATGCGCGTCCACTTGACGGGCATCGTGAACGCGGCGGCTTCGAGCGGCGCGCCGTCGAGCGTGTAGTACGCGCCCTTGTCGGCGCCCGGCGGCTTGAACCAGATCGCGCCGAACGTGCGGCCCGCGACGCGCAGCTCGAGCGCGGTGAGGCGCGGCGCATCGCCGCTCGCATCGAACGCGAGGCGGTAGTAGTCGCCGCGACGCGCGCTGTCGCGCATCGGCACCTTGCCGCTGACGAGATCGCCGAGCTGGATGCGCACTTCCGGCGGCAGGTCGAGGCGGTTCAGCGTATCGGACAGCGTCAGCTCGATGTTGCCCGCGCGCAGGCCGCGCTCGGCCTCCGGCGGTGCGAGCGTAAACAGGTTCGCGTAGCCGAGCATGTCGTTGCGATGCGCGCTGAGCGGTGCGAACAGGCCAGGCTGCGCGGTGCGCTCGCCGAGCGTCTGCGCGAGCTCGTTCGTGACGAAATGCTGCGCGGTCGGAAACGGCGTGTCCGACAGCACGCGCTGCGGCAGCGCGGCCGCGCCCGTGTCGATGGCGCCCGGCAGTTGCGACACGGCGGGCAACGTCACGGCCAGGCCGAGCGTGGCGAGGGCGCCGAGCACGGAGGCCGGCAGCAGCGCGCGCACGAAACGTCGGGCACGGGCGGGGCGCGCGGCGGGAAATTCAGGGTATGCGGCAGACTTGACCAAGGGTGTCCACATCCAGGAAAGCGGTTCGACGAAAGGGTGTGGGCAAGAGCCGCCAGCCGGACGCGCGTCGGGTGGCGACGGGACGGATGGCGGGCGTGCAACAAAACAGGCCCCTTCCGGGGCCCGTGTCGTTTCCGCTCGACCCAACGGCGCGGGACGCAGCCCGCTTCGAACGGCGGCGCGATTGCCGGGTCGGAACCCGGTTATCACGAAGACGCTAAATGTAAGTGACCGCGTCAGTCTACCGACGTTCCGTAAATTGTGAAAAAATTTAAATCAGGGTCGGTTTCGTCATTCCGGTGTGCGGAAAATCGGGATAAATCAGAATGTTTTGCGCATCCGAACCTTATTTCGGCAATTTTTGCGCACGGCGCCGTAGCGCTGCGGACTCGCGCACCGCGTCGAAACCGGCGTCGAGCATTGCCTCGGCATCGCTCCACAGATTGCCGCGCAGGCGGTTGGTCCAGACCATCGACGCGAACACGCCTTCGAGCAGCGACACGAGATAGACGGCCGCGAGATGCACGTCGAGATCGGCCGCGATTTCGCCGGCCGCGATCGCGCGGCGCAGCAGCGCCTTCGTGATTCGCAGCATCTGCAGCTCCAGCAGCATCCGGCGCCGCTGCAGCGCGCCGTTCTCCTCGCTCTGTTCGCACTTCGTATACAGGATCACGAGCACGCGCTGCATCGAGCCCGGTTCACCGCATTGCTGCAGGTAGTGCGATGCGGCGCGCCGCAGCGTGGCGAGCGCGGGGAGGCCATCGCCGGCGTCGAAGCCCTCGGACGTGCGCGCAAACGCGCGGTCGCACATCGCCAGACACACTTCCATCTTGTTCTTGTAGTGGCCGTAGACAGCGCCCCGCGACATGCCGGCGGCTTCCGCGAGGTCCGCCATCGCGGTTTGCGCGACGCCGCGCTCGAGCAGCACGAGCTCGGCGGCGTCGAGGATCCGGTGCTTGATGGCAAGCGATTCTTCCCGGGTCTTGCGGGCCATATTGCGAGATTCCTTACGTTTTGCTGTCGTTTTATTGAGACAGTATGACGACAAGTTTAAAGCTGAATGTAATTAATCAGTCGTGACTGATTATAATCAGCCGCCCTGAGCCGCCGCATTTTAAAGGCGGCGCACGATCCGAGGTCCATATGAACAAGAACAATCGCTCCCTGTCGCGCCGCGGGTGGCTGGCGCCGTTCGCGCTCGCGGCCGCGCTGGCCGTCGGCGGATGCGGAAACGGCGAACGGGACGGCGCGCCGGAGGCCGCGCGGCGCGCGACGGTGCTGACCGTGCGGCCGACCGAGGTGCCGCTGTCCGTCGAGCTGCCGGGGCGGCTCGACGCTTACCGGCAGGCGGAGGTGCGCGCGCGGGTCGCGGGCATCGTCACCGCGCGCACCTACGAGGAAGGCCAGGAAGTGAAGCAGGGCGCGGTGCTGTTCCGCATCGACCCGGCGCCGCTCGCGGCCGCGCGCGACGCCGCGCGGGGCGCGCTGGCGAAGGCGCAGGCCGCAGCGCTCGCGGCGACCGACAAGCGCCGCCGCTACGACGACCTCGTGCGCGACCGTGCGGTCAGCGAGCGCGATCACACCGAGGCGGTCGCGGCCGACACGCAGGCGAAGGCCGAGGTCGCGTCCGCGAAGGCCGAGCTCGCGCGTGCGCAACTTCAGCTCGACTACGCGACCGTCACTGCGCCGATCTCGGGCCGCGCGCGGCGCGCGCTCGTCACCGAGGGCGCGCTCGTCGGCCAGGACCAGGCGACGCCGCTCACGACCGTCGAACAGCTCGACCCGATCTACGTGAACTTCTCGCAGCCGGCCGCGGACGTCGAGGCGCTGCGCCGCGCGGTGCAAAGCGGTCGTGCGACCGGCATCGCGCAGCAGGACATCGCGGTGACGCTGATGCGCGCGGACGGCACCGCGTATCCGCTGAAAGGCAAGCTGCTGTTCCGCGATCTCGCGGTCGATCCGACCACCGACACCATCGCGATGCGCGCGCTGTTTCCGAATCCCGAGCGCGAACTGCTGCCGGGCGCGTACGTGAGGATCGCGCTCGACAGCGCGATCGACCGCCAGGCGATCCTCGTGCCGCGCGACGCGCTGCTGCGCACGGCGGACCGCGCGTCGGTGCGGGTCGTCGGCGCCGACGGCAAGGTCAAGGACGTCGAGGTCGCCGCCGACCGCATGTCCGGCCACGACTGGCGCGTGTCGCGCGGCCTGAAGGGCGGCGAGCGCGTGATCGTCGACAACGCCGCGCAGTTCGCGCCCGGCACCGCGGTCACGCCCGTCGAGCAGGCCCGGCCGCCCAAGGCGGAGCCATCCGCGGCTGCTGAAACGGCGGCCGCCCGACAAACCTGACCGGTTCGAACCAACATGGCACGTTTCTTCATCGATCGCCCCGTGTTCGCGTGGGTGATCGCACTCTTCATCATGCTGGGCGGCGTGTTCGCGATCCGCGCGCTGCCCGTCGCCCAATACCCGGACATCGCGCCGCCCGTCGTCAGCATCTACGCGACCTATCCGGGCGCGTCCGCGCAGGTCGTCGAGGAATCGGTCACCGCGCTGATCGAACGCGAGATGAACGGCGCGCCGGGGCTGCTGTATACGTCGGCGACGAGCAGCGCCGGCATGGCGTCGCTGTACCTGACGTTCAAGCAGGGCGTGAATGCCGATCTCGCGGCGGTCGAGGTGCAGAACCGCCTGAAGACGGTCGAGGCGCGGCTGCCCGAGCCCGTGCGGCGCGACGGCATCCAGGTCGAGAAGGCCGCCGACAACATCCAGCTCGTCGTGTCGCTGACGTCCGAGGACGGCCGGATGAATGCGGTGCAGCTCGGCGAATACGCGTCGGCGAACGTCGTGCAGGCGCTGCGGCGCGTCGACGGCGTGGGCAAGGTGCAGTTCTGGGGCTCGGAATATGCGATGCGGATCTGGCCCGACCCGGTCAAGATGGCCGGCCACGGGCTCACCGCGTCGGACATCGCGTCGGCCGTGCGCGCGCACAACGCGCGCGTGACGGTCGGCGACATCGGCCGCAGCGCGGTGCCGGACAGTGCGCCGATCGCGGCGACCGTGTTCGCCGACGCGCCGCTGAAGACGCCCGACGATTTCGGCGCGATCGCGCTGCGCGCGCAGCCCGACGGTTCGTCGCTGTTCCTGCGCGACGTCGCGCGCATCGAGTTCGGCGGCAACGACTACAACTATCCGTCGTACGTGAACGGCAAGGTCGCGACCGGCATGGGCATCAAGCTCGCACCGGGCTCGAACGCGGTCGCGACCGAAAAGCGCGTGCGCGCGACGATGGACGCGCTGTCGGCGTTCTTCCCGCCGGGCGTCAAGTACCAGATTCCGTACGAGACGTCGTCGTTCGTGCGCGTGTCGATGAACAAGGTCGTCACGACGCTGATCGAGGCGGGCGTGCTCGTGTTCCTCGTGATGTTCGTGTTCATGCAGAACCTGCGCGCGACGCTGATCCCGGCGCTCGTCGTGCCGGTCGCGCTCGCGGGCACGTTCGGCGTGATGTTCGCGGCGGACTTCTCGATCAACGTGCTGACGCTGTTCGGCATGGTGCTCGCGATCGGCATCCTCGTCGACGACGCGATCGTCGTCGTCGAGAACGTCGAGCGGCTGATGGTCGAGGAGCGGCTCGCGCCGTATGAGGCGACCGTCAAGGCGATGAAGCAGATCAGCGGCGCGATCGTCGGCATCACGGTGGTGCTGACGTCGGTGTTCGTGCCGATGGCGTTCTTCGGCGGCGCGGTCGGCAACATCTACCGCCAGTTCGCGCTGTCGCTCGCGGTGTCGATCGGCTTCTCGGCGTTCCTCGCGCTGTCGCTGACGCCCGCGCTGTGCGCGACGCTGCTCAAGCCGGTCGCCGACGGCCATCACGAGAAGGGTGGCTTCTTCGGCGGGTTCAACCGTTTCGTCGCACGCGCGACGCAGCGCTATGCGCTGCGTGTCGGCGGCGTGCTGAAGAAGCCCGTGCGCTGGCTCGTCGTGTACGGTGCGCTGACGGGCGCGGCGGGGCTGATGCTCACGCAGCTGCCGACCGCGTTCCTGCCGGACGAGGACCAGGGCAACTTCATGGTGATGGTGATCCGGCCGCAGGGCACGCCGCTTGCGGAGACGATGCAGAGCGTGCGCGCAGTCGAGTCGTACGTGCGAAGCGAGGAGCCATCCGCGTACACGTTCGCGCTCGGCGGCTTCAACCTGTATGGCGAAGGACCGAACGGCGGGATGATCTTCGTGACGCTGAAGAACTGGACCGAGCGCAAGCGCGCGCATGACCAGGTGCAGGCGATCGTCGCGCGCATCAACGAGCGCTTCGCGGCGACGCCGAACACGACGGTGTTCGCGATGAACTCGCCGCCGTTGCCGGATCTCGGTTCGACGAGCGGTTTCGACTTCCGGCTGCAGAACCGCGGCGGGCTCGACTACGCGGCGTTCGTCGCCGCGCGCGAGCGGCTGCTCGCCGAAGGCGGCAAGCATCCCGCGCTCACCGACCTGATGTTCGCCGGCACGCAGGACGCGCCGCAGCTGAAGCTCGACATCGATCGGGCGAAGGCGTCCGCGCTCGGCGTGTCGATGGACGAGATCAACACGACGCTCGCGGTGATGTTCGGGTCCGACTACATCGGCGATTTCATGCACGGCACGCAAGTGCGGCGCGTGATCGTGCAGGCGGACGGGCAGCACCGGGTCGATCCGGACGACGTGAAGAAGCTGCGGGTGCGCAATGCGCGCGGCGAGATGGTGCCGCTCGCGGCATTCGCGACGCTGCACTGGACGCTCGGCCCGCCGCAGCTCACGCGCTACAACGGCTTCCCGTCGTTCACGATCAACGGTTCGGCCGCGCCCGGCCACAGCAGCGGCGAGGCGATGGCCGCGATCGAGCGGATCGCGGGCGACTTGCCGGCCGGTATCGGCCACGCGTGGTCGGGGCAGTCGTTCGAGGAGCGGCTGTCCGGCGCGCAGGCGCCGATGCTGTTCGCGCTGTCGGTGCTCGTCGTGTTTCTCGCGCTCGCGGCGCTGTACGAGAGCTGGTCGATTCCGTTCGCGGTGATGCTGGTCGTCCCGCTCGGCGTGATCGGCGCGGTGCTCGGCGTCACGCTGCGGATGATGCCGAACGACATCTATTTCAAGGTGGGACTGATCGCGACGATCGGGCTGTCCGCGAAGAACGCGATCCTGATCGTCGAGGTTGCGAAGGATCTCGTCGCGCAGGGGATGTCGCTCGTCGACGCCGCGCTCGAAGCCGCACGGCTGCGGCTGCGGCCGATCGTGATGACGTCGCTTGCGTTCGGCGTTGGCGTGCTGCCGCTCGCGTTCGCATCGGGTGCCGCGTCGGGCGCGCAGATGGCGATCGGCACCGGCGTGCTCGGCGGCGTGATCTCGGCGACCGTGCTCGCGGTGTTCCTCGTCCCGCTGTTTTTCGTGATCGTCGGCCGGCTGTTCAATGTCGGCGCGCGCCGCCGCGGCGGTGCGCAACCGGCGACGATGGAGGGTTCGTCATGATGTTTCGCCTGACCGCGCGCGCGGGGCTGCGTGCACAGGTCGCGCTCGCCACCACACTCGCGCTGACCGGCTGCTCGCTCGCGCCGCGCTACGAGCGCCCGGCGGCGCCGGTGCCAGCCACCTATGGGACGACCGCCGGGACGACCGGTGGCGCGCCGGCGCAGTCGTCGAGCGCCGCGCTGCTCGGCGACTGGCGCGCGTATTTCACCGATCCGGCGCTGCAGGCGTGGATCGATGCGGCGCTCGCGAACAACCGCGACCTGCGGATCGCGGCCGGCAGGCTCGAAGAAGCGCGCGGGCTGTACGGCGTGCAGCGCGCGGACCGCTTGCCGTCGGTCGACGCGAACCTTGGCTACGAGCGCACGCGCCAGTACGACCCGGTGGTGCGCGAGAGCGCGGTGAGCGGGCTGTATCGCGCGGGCGTCGGCGTCAGCGCGTACGAGCTCGACCTGTTCGGCCGCGTGAAGAACCTGTCGGACGCCGCGCTTGCCGAGTATTTCGCGACCGCCGAGGCGCAGCGCACGGTCCGCATCGGCGTGATCGCCGAGGTCGCGGGCGCCTATGTGTCGGAGCGCGCGCTGCACGAGCAGCTCGCGCTGGCGCAGCGCACGCTCGACGCGCGCGAGCGCATCGCGTCGCTCACGCAGCGGCGCTATGCGGCCGGCACGAGCGACGCGATCGAGCTGCGTTCCGCGCAGATGCTGGTCGCGGCCGCGCGCGCGTCGCAGGCCGCGCTGCAGCGCGAGCATGCGCAGGCCGTGCGCGCGCTGCAACTGCTCGCGGGCGACTTCGCGCGCGCAGCGCCCGGCGACGGGCTGACGCTCGACACGTTCTCGATCGCGCCCGTCGCGCCGGGCGCGCCGAGCGAACTGCTCGCGCGGCGGCCGGACATCCGGCAGGCCGAGGCGCGCCTGCAGGCCGCGAACGCGCAGATCGGCGCGGCGCGCGCGGCATTCTTCCCGCGCATCGCGCTGACGACCGACATCGGCTCCGTCAGCGACGCGTTCTCGGGCCTGTTCGCGAGCGGCACGGGCGTCTGGACGTTCGCACCGCGCATCACGCTGCCGATCTTCGCCGGCGGGCGCAATCGCGCGAATCTCGACGTCGCGACCGCCCGCAAGCACATCGCGGTCGCCGAATACGAGAAGAGCGTGCAGGTTGCGTTCCGCGAAGTGGCGGACGCGTTTGCCGCGCGCGACTGGATCGATGCGCAGCTTGCCGCGCAGCAGGCCGTCCATGAAGCGGACGGCGCGCGGCTGAAGCTCGCCGAGCGCCGCTATGGCGGCGGCGTCGCGACCTATCTCGAGCTGCTCGACGCGCAACGCAGCACGTATGAATCCGGACAGGAGCTGATCCGCCTGAAGCAGCTCCGGCTCGCCAACGCGATCGCGCTGTACCGCGCGCTCGGCGGCGGCTGGTCGCAGGCCGCCGAGACTGCCGGCGCCGATGCGTGACCGTACCGCGCTTGTCATATCCGGTAACCTGACCGCCGTCGTCGCGCGAGCGCGGCGCACGGCGTCTCGCGCGATCCCCGGTAGCCGCGCCTGCCCGTCACGCCGCTCGGCGGCTGGGCGCGGCAGGCGTCGGGGATCGCGGCACCGCGCGTCGTGCTGCTCGGCCATTCGGCGGGCGCGCAGTTCCTCGATCGCGTGGCCGCATCCGGCGCGCCGGATGCCGCACGCATCGTGATCGCGAATTCGTCGACTTGTGTGATGCCGAGTACGGCCGAGGCCGAGCGCCGCGGTTGGGCGTTCGGCTGGCGCCTCGTCGAGGCGCCCGGTGTCGGCCACGATGCGGGCCGCATGTTCGCCTCGCCCGGCGCCGTCGGCGCGGTGCAGGGCACCCGCTGAATCCCTTTCTTCCTCCCCCGTTCCCAGTCGTGCACGCGTGACGGTTTGCGATGGCAGCACGCGTTCCGATCCGCGCGCAATCACGCATCGCCCGGCCGAATTTAATCTTTCATAAGAATTACATTCAGTGTTCGAAGCGGTGACAAAATGACGCGGGTTTAACGTTCAAATCGAGCTCGCAAACGATTGCGCTAATAAAACAGGGCTAGATTCAAAAAGATTAATTTCCTTAATATTGAAAATAGGCGGGCACCATCGTCGCGAATCGACAACGCTTGGCGGAGCGTTACAGCATTTTGTCCTTTGAGTGCATGGCTTCGGATGGCTTGTCAGACAAGGCTTCGTACCGGTTGTTTGGCTTCGTATGAAAAATATCTTTAATCTTCATACGGTTTTGCATGGCAATGCAGGACTGCAAAACAAAATGGCCGGATTGCAAACTAACAGGAAGTAATGGCAAATGATCGGATGAATATGGCATTGTCAGCCAGGATTTGACAATGATTTACAGAAAACTTTCGACGTTATCTCAATAATGCCGCCTCGTGACGGACAGGGCGCACCACACGCTTCGGTTTGTGTCCGCCACGTCATTCACTTCTTCAGCCATTCATACGGAAATGACCATGAAAAAAACCTTCCTGTCCGCCATCGCACTCGCGGCGCTGTCCACCTCGGCTTTTGCGGCAGGCTCCGGCACGGTCAACTTCACGGGCGAAATCGTCGCCGGTGCGTGCGGTATCGATTCGGGCTCGGTCGACCAGACCGTGAACCTCGGCAAGGTTCCGACCAACAAGTTCAAGCAGGCAGGCGACAAGTCCACGCCGACCAACTTCGACATCAAGCTGACCGACTGCGACACCAGCATCGCGCAGAACGCGTACTTCAAGTTCACGGGCACGTCGAACGCGGCACAGCCGAAGCTGCTCGCGACGATCGGCTCGGCGACGAACGTCGGCATCCGCCTGCAAGGCGCATCGGGTGAATTCCTCGACAACGGCGTCGAGCAGAAGGGCCCGACCGTGCTGCAGAACGGCACGAACGTCGCACGCTTCTCGGCGATGTACGAAGCGACGGCAGCTGGCGTGACGCCGGGTACCGCCGACGGCGTCGCGAACTTCACGGTCCGCTACCAGTAAGCCCCCGTGCAGGAGGAAGGGTGCGTGTGCACCCTTCCTCCTTCTTTTTTTCCTCCCGTTTTTTCCCTTCGATACTTCGGTAGCGCCGTTTTGCGAATCAGACATTCCTTCCTTTGCGTCTCCGTGCTGGTCGTCGGCAGCCAGAGCCATGCGACGGAATTCAATTCGTCGTTTCTCAGCATCGACGGTGCGAGCAACGTCGACCTGTCGCAGTTTTCGCAGGCCGATTTCACGCTGCCGGGCGAATACATGGTCGACGTGCAGGTCAACGACCTGTTCTACGGGCTGCAGACGATCGAGTTCGTTGCCGGCGACGCGTCGGGCGGCGGCAGGCCGTGCCTGCGACCGGAGCTCGTCGCGCAATTCGGCCTGAAGCCATCGCTCGTGAAGGACCTGCCGCGGTTCCAGGGGGGAAGCTGCGTCGACCTGTCCGCGATCGAAGGGGTGACGGTGCGTTACCTGAAGGGCGACGGGCGCCTCAAGATCACGATTCCGCAAGCCGCGCTCGAATACACGGACGCGTACTACCTGCCGCCGGAGCGCTGGACTGACGGGATTCCCGGCGCGATGCTCGATTACCGCGTGATCGCGAACACGAACCGCAACTACGGCTCGGCCGGCGGCCAGACGAATTCCGTGCAGGCGTACGGGACGGTCGGCGCGAACTGGGGCGCATGGCGCTTTCGCGGCGACTACCAGGCGCAGAGCAATTCGGGCAACGCGGTCTATCAGGACCACTCGTTCCGTTTCAGCCGCCTGTATGCGTTTCGCGCGCTGCCGTCGATCCAGTCGACGATGTCGTTCGGCGACGACTACCTGAGCTCGGATATTTTCGATACGTTCGCGCTGACGGGCGCGACGATCCGCAGCGACGACCGCATGCTGCCGCCGTCGCTGCGCGGCTATGCGCCGCTGATTTCCGGCGTCGCGCGCACCAATGCGACCGTCACGGTGTCGCAGCAGGGCCGCGTGCTGTACGTGACGCGCGTGTCGCCGGGCGCATTCGCATTGCAGAACATCAACACGAGCGTGCAGGGCACGCTCGACGTCGCGGTCGAGGAAGAGGACGGCACGGTGCAGCGCTTCCAGGTGACGACCGCGTCGGTGCCGTTCCTCGCGCGCGAGGGAGCGTTTCGCTACAAGGCCGCAGTCGGCAAGCCGCGCCTGTTCGGCGGCGCCGGCATCACGCCGTTCTTCGGTTTCGGCGAGCTTGCGTACGGCCTGCCGTTCGACGTCACCCTGTATGGCGGCTTCATCGCCGCGTCCGGCTACACGTCGGTCGCGCTCGGCCTCGGCCGCGATTTCGGCGCGTTCGGCGCGGTGTCGGCCGACATCACGCATGCGCGTGCCCGGCTGTGGTGGAACGGCGCGACGCGCAACGGCAACTCGTACCGGATCAACTATTCGAAGCATTTCGATTCGCTCGACGCGGACGTGCGCTTCTTCGGCTACCGCTTCTCGGAGCGCGAGTACACGAACTTCGCGCAATTCACGGGCGACCCGACCGCGTTCGGCCTCGCGAACAGCAAGCAGCGCTATTCGGCGACGCTGTCGAAGCGCTTCGGCGACACGTCGACCTATTTCTCGTACGACGAGACGACCTACTGGGCGCGTCCGTCCGACCAGCGCGTCGGCCTGACGCTCACGCGCGCGTTCTCGCTCGGCGCGCTGCGCCACGTGAACGTCAGCGTGTCCGCGTTCCGCACGCAGGGCGCGGCCGGCAGCGGCAACCAGTTCTCGGTGACCGCGACGCTGCCGATCGGCGATCGCCAGACCGTCACGTCGAACCTGACGACGGGCGGCGGCAGCACGAGCGTGAACGCCGGCTACATCTACGACGACCCGGAAGGCCGCACGTACCAGCTCTACGCCGGCACGACCGATGGCCGCGCGTCGGGCAACGCGAGCTTCCGCCAGCGCACGTCGTCGTACCAGCTCACCGCGCAGGCGTCGACGGTCGCGAATGCGTATGCGGCCGCGTCGCTCGAAGTCGACGGCTCGCTCGTCGCGACCCAATACGGCGTGACCGCGCACGCGAACGGCAACGCGGGCGATACGCGCCTGCTCGTGTCGACCGACGGCGTGCCCGACGTGCCGCTGTCCGGTTCGCTCGCGCGCACCAACGGGCGCGGCTACACGGTGGTCGACAGCATCTCGCCGTACAACGTGTACGACGCGACGGTGAGCGTCGAGAAGCTGCCGCTCGAAGTGCAGGTGTCGAACCCGATCCAGCGCATGGTGCTGACCGACGGCGCGATCGGCTTCGTCAAGTTCTCCGCCGCGCACGGCCGCAACCTGTACCTGACGCTGTCGGACACGAGCGGCAACACGCTGCCGTTCGGCGCATCGGTGCAGGACGCGGCGAACGGCAAGGAGCTCGGCATCGTCGGCGAAGACGGCGCCGCGTACCTGACCCAGGTGCAGCCGAAATCATCGCTGGTCGTGCGCGCGGGCGAACGCACGCTGTGCACGCTCGACGTGCTGCCCGACCAGCTCCAACTCGAAGGCACGCCGATTCCGGTGACGTGCCAGCCGTCCGGCGAGTCGCATGCGGCGACGGGCCGGACCGACCGATGACCCAACGGATTCCGCGATGAAACCCTTTTCCTTTCCTTTCCTGCGGCGCGCGTCGTGCGCGCTTGCGACCGCCGGCACGCTGCTGGCCGGCATCGCGCACGCGTCGATCGTGCCGGACCGCACGCGCGTGATCTTCAACGAAGGCGAGCAGGCCGCGATCGTGACGATCACGAACAAGAGCGCGACCTATCCGTACCTCGTGCAGTCGTGGATCGAGGATGCGAACGGCAACCGCATCACGTCGCCGCTGATGGTGGTGCCGCCGCTGCAGCGCATCGAGGCGAACGAGCGCAACGTGCTGCGGATCGCGAAGCTGCCGGGTGGCGCGCTGCCGGCCGACCGCGAGACGGTGTTCTACCTGAACATCCGCGAGGTGCCGCCGAAGACCGATACGCCGAACGCGCTGCAGATCGCGCTGCACACGCAGATGAAACTGTTCTACCGGCCGAAGGGCGTGCAGCCGTCGCGCGACCAGGATCCGACGCTGCCGATGACGCTGCGCGTCGATAGTGCCGCGCACAAGCTCGTGTTCGATAACCCGACGCCGTTCCATGTGACGGTGGTCGAGGTGACGGCCGGCGCGCAGAAGGCGCCGGTGCCGCTCGATCCGGTGATGGTGAGCCCGATGGGCACGGCGGACGTGCCGTTCAAGGGCGCCGCGCCGGCGACGCTGTTCGTCACGCATGTCGATGACTACGGCGGCCAGGTGGCGGTCGAGTATGCGTGCGAGGCCGGGGTTTGCAAGAGCGTGAAGAAATGAGCGGGGCACAGCGAAGCGCCTGTGGCATACGCATGCGCGCTTGGCTCGGATGGTGCGTGTTCGTGCTGCTCGTCGTTGTCGCCCAACCGGCATGGGCGCTGCGCTGCATCGCGGATGGTGGCGGCACGTCGCTGACCGAATCGATCGGCAACGTCGCCTCGTATCAGACCGATGCACCAGACGGCTACGTGATCTGGGTGTCGCCGCCGCGCACGACGACCGGCTATTGCTACAAGGATCTTGGCAACACTCTGCAGTACTTCGACGAGAAGGTTTACTTCTACGCCAACCCCGAGGGGCAGAATCCAGCCGCGTGGGGGCTCGAAATCGGCATTCGCGTCGGCGGCCAGGACTACTTCGGGCGCAGCAGTCAGCCGGGCGACGGTATCGAGACGGGCAGCACCGTCTTCGCGTGCAACATGAGCGACCGGGAGGTCAAGGCCGGGCTGTGCAAGAAATGGCCGATCAGCATCACGTATCAGGTCGTCGTACGGAAGCGGGGAACGTGGGTGACGCCGCCGTCGGACGTGTACGCGGTGTTCCAGTTCGACGGCAAAGGCGGGCTGAACTACATCAATCCGAGCTTCCGCTACAAGATCAGCGGCCTGCAGAAACTCAAGCCGACGCCCTGCACGGTCGATGTGACGGTCACGCCCGAGCCAGGCATCGTCAATTTCGGGCAGGTTCAGGCGTCCGGCAACGGCTTCATGCCGGCCGTGCCGCGCAAGCGGTTTTCGATGTCGCTGACCAAGAAATGCAGTATCCCGGTGCGGGTGGACGGCTATTTCGAAGTCACGAAAGGGACCGTGCAGAACGGCCTGCTGATACCGGATGCGAAAAGCAACTTCGGCATCGGCATCGAGGACAGCCAGGGCAAGGCAATCCGGTTCAACGAGCAATTCACGCTTGCGCAGTTTCCGGCCAACGTGATGAACCAGAGCGTGATGCTTGATGCGGTGCTGAAGTCATTCGGGCCGCCGAAGATCGGGCCGTTCAACGCGTCGGCGACGATCCGGATTTTCCTGTATTGAGGCGCGGTGCGTGCCAGCGCGCCTGCCCATACCCCGAGGCGCCGGTTTTCCGGCGCCTCGTTTCGAGTGGATCGTACGAGTCCGCGAAATTTCACGTGGTAATAAGCTGCTACGGCACATGACAGCCGTGCGCCGTCCGCTGGGCGAATGAGAACGCGTTGTCCGGCGCGTTCCGAGTCGCAGCCCGCGCGCCTTCCGACAAGTTTTTCATTGTTCATACAAATCCGAGTTGCCTGAAGGGGCATTCCGCAATCTAATTGAGAATGATTCGTGTTTACGTTAGATTGCGCTATCTCGAAATTTGACGGAGCGAATCGATGGCGATGGCGGAAGTGCTCGAACGACCGGTCGCGGCAACGGCGAAGCCGTTCCGCGGAAGTCATCCGGACCTGCCGGCCGGACCCGCACGGCGCACGCACGGCGCCGCCGTGCCGAGCGCGCAGGGTGCGTTGCTCGACGTGCTGATCGCCCATCGCGCGATGCTCGTCAATATCGCGCGCGGCTTCGTCGGCTGTGCAAGCCGTGCGGAGGACGTCGTGCACGACGTGTTCGTGAAGCTCGTCGATTTCCCGAACCAGGACGCGGTGCGCCAGCCGGTCGCGTATGTGACGCGGATCGTGCGCAATGCGTCGATCGACGCGTGCCGCCGCCAGAGTCTCGAGAACGTGTATCACGCGGAAGAGGACGACGGCTACGACGTGCCATCGCCCGAGCCGACGCCCGAAGCGGCACTGATGACGCGCGACGCGCTGCGGCGCGTGTCGGCGGCGCTCGACGACTTGCCGGCGCGCAGCCGCGCGGCGTTCGAGATGGTGCGGTTGCGCGACGAAACGCTGCAGAGCGCGGCGCGCGCGCTGAACGTGTCGCAGACGCTCGTGCATTTCATGGTGCGCGACGCCGAGCGCCATTGCGCCGAATGCCTCGACGCGTGCCACCGCGGCGTCGCGTGCCCGGTGTTCTGCGGCGGCCGCGCGCGCCGCCGGTAAAAAAGCGCGCCGGCCAATCGTCTATTCGACAGGGACGGACGATCCGCTCCGTTTCCTCTCCGATTCCATTAACCGCCTCCAGCGATTTCCGACCGATTCCCGCCATGACGCAAGCCACACAGCCTTCCGCCGACACAGAAGATCTCGTCTACACGGTCGTCATCAACGACGAAGAACAGTATTCGATCTGGCCCACGTTCCGGCCCGTGCCGGCCGGCTGGCGCGAAATCGGCGTGCGCGGCCCGAAGGCCGACTGCCTCGCGTACATCGAGACCGTCTGGACCGACATGCGGCCCGCGAGCCTGCGCCGCGCGATGGACGGCGAAGCCGCGCGGCGCGCGTCGTGACCGGCGCCACCGCGATCCGGCGCACCACCTGAAGAGGACGTTGCATGACCCTGCTTTCGTTGCCGACGCTCGACGACCTGCGGATCGAGCCGGGGCTGCCCACCGTCGTGTCGCCGAAGAACGGCGGCGGGATGTCGCTCGACGACGTCGCGCCGCTTGCGCGCACGATCGCCGCCGACACGCTCGAACGCGCGGGCGGCGTGCTGTTCACGGGCTTCCACGTGCCGTCGATCGACGCGTTCCAGCAGTTCGCGGCCGCGTTCGGCGATCCGCTGATCGGCTATGAATACGCGTCGACGCCGCGCAGCCAGGTCGAAGGCGCCGTGTATACGTCGACCGAATACCCGCCGCACCGCGCGATCCCGCTGCACAACGAGCAGTCGTACACGCGCGAGTGGCCGATGCGGATCTGGTTCCATTGCGCGCTCGCCGCCCTGCGCGGCGGTGCGACGCCGATCGCGGACAGCCGCGCCGTGTATCGCGCGCTCGATCCCGCGCTGGTCGCGCGATTCGAGCAACGCGAGCTGCTGTACGTGCGCAATTTCGGGCAGGGGCTCGACCTGCCGTGGCAGCAGTCGTTCGGCACCGACGACCCGCGCGAGGTCGAGCGGATGTGCGCGGCGCGCGGCATCGAATGCGCGTGGCGCACCGGCGACGACGGCGAGCTGCTGCTGCGCACCCGCGAGCGCTGCCAGGCCGTCGCGCGGCACCCGCGCACGGGCGAGCGCGTGTGGTTCAACCAGGCGAACCTGTTCCACCTGTCCGCGCTCGACGACGACATGCAGGAGGCGCTCGTCGACGCGGTCGGGCTCGACAACGTGCCGCGCAATGTCTACTACGGCGACGGCGCGCCGCTCGAAGCCGACGCGCTCGCGGAAATCCGCGCGGTGCTCGACCGGCAGCGCATCGTGTTTCCGTGGCGGACCGGCGACGTGCTGATGCTCGACAACATGCTGACCGCGCACGCGCGCGATCCGTTCGAAGGACCGCGCAAGGTCGTCGTCGCGATGGCGCAGAGCGTCAGCCCGGCGCGCGACGGCACGGAGGCGCGATGACGATTCCCGCCGGACGCGCCGCGCTTGCCGCGCGCGGGCTGACGGTCGGCTATCGCGACCACGTCGTGCTCGACAGGCTCGACCTGTCGATCGCGGCCGGCCGCGTGACCGCGCTGTGCGGGCCGAACGGCTGCGGCAAGAGCACGCTGCTGCGCACGCTCGCGGGCCTGCAGCCTGCGCTTGCCGGCCACGTCGAAGTCAACGGCCGGCCGCTCGCGTCGTTCAAGCGGCGCGCGCTCGCGCGCGAGCTGACGATGCTCGCGCAGTTCAACCAGATTCCGTCCGGGCTCACCGTGCGCGAGCTCGTCGCGTACGGGCGCTATGCGTACGGCGGCTTCCTGCGCGGGCTGTCGCGCGCGGATCACGCCGCGGTCGACGAGGCGCTCGCGACGAGCGGCCTCGCCGACGACGCGGGCCGCGACGTCGGCGCGCTGTCCGGCGGCGAGCGGCAGCGCGCGTGGATCGCGATGGCGCTCGCGCAGCAGGCGCCGATCGTGCTGCTCGACGAGCCGACCACCTATCTCGACATCCATCACCAGCTCGACATCCTCGACGCGCTGCGCAGGCTCAATCGCGCGCGCGGGCTGACGATCGTCTGGGTGCTGCACGACCTGAACCAGGCGGCCGCCTACAGCGACGAGATCGTGCTGATGCGTGCGGGCCGCGTCGTCGCGCAGGGCGCGCCCGACGCGATGCTCGATCCCGCGCGGCTGCGCGCGGCGTTCGGCGTCGAGATGCTGAAGCTCGCGCATCCGCAGACGGGCGCGCCGATGTGCGTGCCCGCATATGGGCCATCGCCCGACGATGCGCGGCACGCGGCCGCGTTCGACCGGGATCTCGCCGTATGACGACGCTCGCCATGCGCAGGCGCCGCGCGGCACGCGCCGGCGGCAGGGGCGCGCAAGCGAGCCGCGTCGGCGCCCTCGCGGCCGGCATGTTGCTGCTGATCGCGTGCGTGGCGGTGCTGCGCGTCGCGCCGGACCTGCGCGCGTGGTGGAGCGCCGCGCCCGGCAGCGACGCGGCCGCGCTCGCGCGCGTGTTCCTGTTCGATCTCAACCTGCCGCGTGTCGCGGCGGCGCTCGTCGCGGGCGGCTGTCTCGGCGTCGCGGGCGCGCTGTTCCAGTCGCTCACGCGCAATCCGCTCGCGTCGCCCGACCTGCTCGGCGTGACGGGCGGCGCGCAGCTCGGCCTGCTGGCCGCGATGCTCGTGCCGTCGCTCGCGGGCGTCGCGTCGGTGCCGGTGCTGTTCGTCTGCGGGCTGCTCGCGGCGGCGTGCCCGCTGCTCGCGGCCGGCGGGTGGCGCGCGACGCCGCTGCGGCTCGTGCTCGCGGGCAGCGTCTGCATGCTGCTGTTTGCCGCGTTGTCGACGCTGCTGCTCGCGTTCTTCGAGCAGAACATCGCGGGCGCCGCGCTGTGGTCGAACGGCAGTCTCTATCAACCGGGCGCGGCCGGCCTGGTGCTCGCGGCGAGCTGGCTCGTCGTGCCGCTCGCCGCGCTGCCGTTCGTGATCCGGCCACTCGACCCGCTTGCGCTCGGCGACGACGCGGCGGCCGCGGCCGGCGTGCCCGTCGATGCGGCGCGGCTCGCCGCGACGATCGTTGCGGTCGCGTTCACGAGCGTCGCGGTCAGCATCGCCGGGCCGCTGTCGTACGTCGGCCTCGTCGCGCCGAACCTGCTGCGCCAGGTGCGCGGTGCGCGGCCGTCGCGGCTCGCCGCGCTGGTGCCGCTGTCGGCGCTCGCGGGTGGTGCGCTCGTGCTCGTGACCGACAGCGCGGTGCTCGCGTCGGGCCTCGATGCGACGCTGTCGACCGGCGTCGCGATCGCGCTCGTCGGCACGCCGCTGATGCTCGCGATGATCCGGCGCGGCGCCGCATGGTCGGGCGTGCTGCATGCGGGCCCCGAACGCGCGGCGGGCGGTGGCTCGACCCGCTTCGTCGCGTGGTTCGAGCGCGTGCGCTGGCCGCTGCGCGCGGCGCTCGTCGTCGGCGCCGGTGCGCTCGTGCTGGCCGCGGGTGCGTCCGCCGGCCCGGAATGGCAGACGTGGCTGACGCCCGCGCGCTGGCTCGCGGCGCTGTCGGGCGCCGACCCCGTTGCGCGGATGCTGATCGACCTGCGCGTGCCGCGGCTCCTGTGCGCGCTGCTCGCCGGCGCGCTGCTCGCCGCGAGCGGCGTCGCGATGCAAAGCGTCGTGCGCAATCCGCTCGCGGGCCCGGAAGTGCTCGGCGTCACGCAGGGCGCGGCGCTCGTCACGCTGTTCGCGCTGACGACCTGGCCGCTCGCGGGCCACGGCGTGCTCGCGGCCGCGGCGCTGGCAGGCGGCGGCGTATCGCTCGCGATCACGCTCGGCCTCAATCATCGGCACCGCTATGCGCCGCTTGCGGTCGCGCTGTCCGGCATCGTGATCGGCACGCTGTGGACGACGCTCGCGCAATGGCTGATCACGCAGCAAAGCGTGCAACCGGCGCGCTTCGTCGTGTGGCTCGTCGGCGGCACGTACGGCCGCAGCTGGGGCGAGGTCGCGATGCTCGTGCCGTGGTGCGTGCTCGCTGTGCCGGTGTTCGCGCTGCTCGCGCGGCCGCTCGACATGCTTGCGCTCGGCGACGACCAGGCGGCCGCGCTCGGCCTGCCGGTCGCCGCGCTGCGGCCGCTCGCGCTCGTGGTCGCGACGCTCGCCGCGTGCGCGGCCGTCGCGGCGGTCGGGCCGGTCGGCTTCATCGGGCTGATGGCGCCGCACGTCGCGACGATGCTCGGCGCGCGGCGGCATCGCACGCGACTGTGGCTCGCGGCTGCCTGCGGCGCGCTGATTCTCGGCTTCGCGGACATTGCGGCCCGCACGGCCGTCGCGCCGCGCGAGGTGCCGGCCGGCGTGCTGACCGCGCTGATCGGCGCGCCTTATCTGCTCGGACTACTGATCGTCGAGGCGCGCCGCGCGCGGCGCGTGGGCCGATGATGCCGGCGGCGCTCGACGCGCAGGCGACGTGCGCGACGTGTTTTGCGTCGTTCGCGCCGGACGTGTTCGCTCCGTATCTCGACACGGTCTGGCTCGGCGTGCCCGACGACGCGTGGAGCTCCGGCGCGCACATCGTGCCGGTCGCCGCACTGCCGGACCATCGCGACGCGCTGCTCGATGCGATGGCCCGCCATTACGGCGGCGACCCCGCCGTGCACGCGCGCGCGTTGCTGTCGCAATGGAGCAAGTATTACTTCGGCCGGGTGGCGCCTGCGGGCGTCGTCGCGGCGCTGACGCTCGGCCGGCCCCTCGCGATGCCGATCGAGCGCACGTTCGTCGCGCTCGACGACGGGATGCCCGCCGCGCTGTATTTCGCGCCGGACGCGCTCGGCGCGCCGTGCGACGACCCGGCGACGCGTCACGCAGCGCTCGTCGCGCATCTCGGCGCGGTGATCGACCTGCTGGCCGCAATCGGCCGTGTCACGCCGCGCGTGCTGTGGAGCAACGCCGGCAACCTGCTCGACTATCTGTTCGACACCTGCCGCACGCTGCCGTGCGCGGCCGATCCCGTGCGCGATGCCGCGTGGCTGTTCCGCGCGACGTGCGCGGACGGCGAACCCAATCCGCTGCGCACGCCGGTGCGCGACGCCACGCCGCGCTCGCCGCTGCTGCCGACGCCGTTTCGCGCACGCCGCGTGTGCTGCCTGCGCTACGAAATCCCTGGAGAAACGCAACTGTGTGGAAGCTGCCCCTTGCTACTGACGATGGACGACGCGGCGCTGGCCGGGCAGGACGCGATCCGCTGACGATGCCCGCGTGGCCCGGCCGGCGTCATGCGTTCGCGCAACTGGCGGCGCTGGGCGCCGCCTGCTGCTGGCCAGCCGGCGCGCAGGCCGTGACAGGGCAGCCAGACGATGTGCGGCACGGGCAGGGTGGTGGCCCACAACCCGGCGCGCATCCGGTGTCCGGCGCGTCGCTGGCAGCCAACCCGGTCGTCTCGCAGGCGAGCGCGACGATACCCGTGCGCCCGCAGCGCGTCGTCGCGCTCGAATTCATGTTCGCCGAAAGTCTCGCGGCGCTCGACATCACGCCGGTCGGCACGGTCGATACCGCGTTCTATCCGGGCTGGCTCGGCTACGACAACGCGCGGTTCGCGCACGTGACCGACATCGGTTCGCGGCAGGAGCCGGGGCTCGAGGCGATCGCCGCGGTGAAGCCGGACCTGATCATCGGCGTCGGCTTCCGGCACGCGCCGATCTTCGCGGCGCTCGACCGGATCGCGCCGACCATCCTGTTCCAGTTCAGTCCGAACGTGACCGCAGGCGGCGTGCCCGCGACCCAGCTCGACTGGACGCGGCAGATCTTCCGCACGATCGGCGCGGTGACGGGCCGCGACACCCGCGCGCGGGCGATCGAGGCGACGCTCGATGCGGGCCTCGCGCGAGATGCGGCGCGGCTCGCGGCGGCCGGACGGCGCGGCGAGCGCGTCGCGCTGCTGCAGGATCTCGGGCTGCCGGACCGCTACTGGGCCTATACGGGCAACAGCACGGCGGCAGGTCTGTCGCGCGTGCTCGGCCTCGACCTGTGGCCGAAGAGGCCGACCCGCGAGGGCACGCTCTACGTGACGTCGGCCGACCTGCTCGCGCAGCGCGACCTGGCGGTGCTGTTCGTGACGGCGACCGGGGCGGACATGCCGCTCGACGCGAAGCTTGATTCGCCGGTCTGGCGCTACGTGCCGGCCCGGCGCGACCACCGGATCGCGCTCGTCGAGCGCAACATCTGGGGCTTCGGCGGCCCGATGTCGGCGCTGAAGCTCGCCGACGTGATGACCGACACGCTGCTCGGGTTGCCGCCAGCGCGCAGGTGAAACGACGGAGCGCTCATGCCGGGTGGGCCGACTTCTGAAGTCGTCGGGGCGCGGCTGCGTCGTACACGCTTCGTTATCCTGCTTGTCGTCACGAAAACGTGCTGTGCCGTCACCGTATGGCCAACCCACGATCCGCTGTCGAGTTGAAGCAGCCGGCCGGCCAGGCCGAAACAACAGTCATCATGCAGAGTACGCCGGCACCGCTGAAATCCGCCACGGCGCCGGCGGTTTCCGTCAGGCGTCCACCGCATCGACACGTTGCCGTGCCGGTGTCGTATCGCTGACAATGCGCCCGTTGTCGAGCTTCAGCACGCGGTCGGCCAGATCGAAATACCGGTCGTCGTGCGTGATCACCACCACCGCCTTGCCGCGCGCGCGCAGCTCGGGTAGCAGCTGCTCATAGAACACCGCCTTGAACGCGGGATCCTGGTCGGCCGCCCATTCGTCGAACAGGTAGAACGGCCGGTCCTCGAGGTACGCGACGACAAGCGCGAGCCGCTTGCGCTGCCCGGTCGACAGGGCGCGCGTCGAGAATGCGCCGTCGACGACCTGCACCTTGTGGTCGAGCGCGAGCTTCGCGACGAGTGCATTCGCGCGCGCATCGGCCTGCGCGCGTGCGGGATCGTCGGGGTCGACGATGCCGAGCAGCGCATCGAACAGGTGGAAGTCGTTGAACACCGCGCTGAAGCACTGCCGGTACGCGGCGCGCTCGCGCCAGCCGATCGGGCGTCCGTCGACCTCGATCATGCCTTCCTCGGGCTCGTAGAGCCCCGTCAACACCTTCGCAAGCGTGGTCTTGCCGCTGCCGTTGCCGCCGACGATGAACACGAGCTCGCCGGGCTTGAGCGTCAGGTCGATCGGCCCGATGCGGAACATCCGCTCGTCGCGCTCGTGGAAATACGCGTGCGTGACGCCGCGCAGCACGACCGTGCCGGCAGGCGACACGTCCGGCGAGCCGCTCGCGGGCGGCGCCGTGCGCAGCGTGCCGAACTCGGCCATCACGTCCTCGATGCGCGCGAGCGATACGCGCGCCGCGTTGACGGTCGGCAGGTTGTTGAGCAGGCCGTCGAGCGGCACCAGCATGAACAGGAACACGACGACGTAGCCGGCAGCGGCGACCGGGTCCGCGTGCACGCCGAGCTGCGGCCAGAACGCGGCCACCCCGAGGAATGCATAGAACAGGAAGATGATCCAGCCGACGCCGACCGCATACGCGCTGAACGCGCGCCGGCGGTGGTCGCGCACCTCGCCGATCGCGGTGCCCAGCTGGCCGTCGACGAACTGGCGTGCGCGCGCGTCGTGCAGCTTCAGCTCCTTCGCGCCGGAGAACAGCGCGCCGAGATAGCCGAACAGCCTGTCCTGCGCGCGGCCGGCCGCTTCGAGCGACGCAATCGCACGGCGGTCGCCCGTGTGGTAGCCGAACGAGCCCGCGACGATCGCCGCGAGCGCGAGCACGCACACGGGCCACGACAGCCACGCGAGATAGCCGAGGCAGCCGAACACGATCGAGCCGTGCATCACGAGGTTCGGCAACGCGAAGAACAGCATCGACACGTTGGTCGCGTCGTCGGTCAGCACCGACTGCACGGGGGCGGCGCCGATGCGCTCGATGTCGCGCAGCTCGGCGGCGCCGACGCGCCGCGCGAGGTGCACGCGCAATCGCGCCATCGTGTCCTGCGACAGCCGCGCGAACAGCACGCCCGACACGATCCGCGTGACGAGCGCGACCACCGCGCACAGCGCGAAGCGCCACGCGAGCGCGGCGTCGGCGGCGACCGGCTGCGCGAGCGCGCGGTTCAGCGTCGCGACGAGCAGCACGCTCGCAACGCCGTTCAGCACACACGCGACGAGCGCGAGCGCGAGCGCGGCGCGGCTTTCGCGCAGCAGCGCGAGGATCAGGCGGGCGGCCGGGCGTCCGGGCGGGACGGCATCGGCGGCCGGTGGGCGGGACGGCGGGGGAGAAGACTCGTGAGCGGCTGTCATCGGCAACGTCGGGTATTGGAAAAAGGCAGGAAACAAGCGGGAAGCAGGCAAAAGCGGCAGGCGGACGCGCAGTGCGCGTGCCGCCTTCCTGCCGAATAGACGAATGGGCTTCGCAAATATTTAGCAGCACGCGGCCACCGGGGCGTGCGCGGCAGATGCATGAGCGGATTGCGCGCGGCCTGAACGCGGATTGAGCGCAAAACGGTAAAAAATCCGCCGCGCCGTTCGTCACACCCATGAAGCCGCCCAGCGCGGCACCGTGACTTGGCCGAAGCGGCCGGACCCGAAGGACTTCACGCCCATGACGAGTTTCCCGACTGCGTTGCATCACCGAATCCGCGAACTGGCGCGCCGCGCGCCCGACGCGCCCGCGCTCGATGTCTCCTTTCCGAACGAGCACCGCCTGTCGCGCGGCGCGCTCGACCTGCATGCGTCGCGGCTCGCCCGGCGGCTGCGCGCGGCGGGCGTCGGCGCCGAGGTGCGGGTCGGCGTCTGCGTCGAGCGTTCGTGCGAACTCTTCGTCGCGTTGCTGGCCGTGCTGAAGGCGGGCGGCGTGTTCGTGCCGCTCGACCCGCGCCATCCGGCCGCACGCCTCGACTGGATCGTGCGTGACGCGAACCTGCGGCACGGCATCGTCGACGCGGCGGGCCGCGCGGCGCTCGGTGCGCCGTTCGCGCACGCGTTCGACGTCGACGAATACGCGGCGGCCGATTCGATCGACATGGCCGACGGCACCGACGATGCAGAAGACGCCGACGCGCCCGTGCATCCGCACGCGGCCGCATACATGATCTATACGTCCGGCTCGACCGGCACGCCGAAGGCGGTCGTGGTCGAGCACGGGCCGCTCGCCGCGCATTGCGATGCGCTCGCGGCCACGCTGCCGATCACGGCCGGCGACCGTCTGCTGCATTTCGCGTCGGTCAATTTCGACGCCGCGCACGAATGCTGGCTCGCACCGCTCGCGGTCGGCGCGAGCGTGACGATCGCGCCGCCGCAGCCGTTCGCGCCGGATGCCGCGCATGCGTTGCTGGTGCGCGAGCAGGTGAGCGTTGCCGCGTTTCCGCCGGCGTACCTGCGCGAATTTGCGGCGGTCGCCGCGCGCGATGGCGTGCCGCCCGCGCTGCGCGTGCTCGCGTTCGGCGGCGAAGCGCTGCCGCAGCAGGCGTTCGAGTTCGTGCGCAGCACGTTTCCTGCAGTGCGGCTCGTCAACGGCTACGGGCCGACCGAAGCGGTGATCTCGCCGATGCTGTGGCCGGTCGGGCCGGGAGAAACGCCCGCGCTCGCCGCGGACGACGCGTATGCGGCGCTGCCGATCGGGCGTCCGATCGGGCCGCGCGTCGTGCGCATCGACGGGAGCGGCAATGGCGCTGGCGAGCTGCTGCTCGGCGGCGCCTGTCTCGCGCGCGGGTATCACGGCCGTGCGGCGCTGACGGCGGAACGCTTCGTGCCCGACCCGGACGGCGCGCCCGGCGCGCGCGTGTATCGCACCGGCGATCTCGCGCGCGTGCGCGACGACGGCGCGTTCGACTATCTCGGCCGCGTCGACGATCAGGTGCAGGTGCGCGGCGTGCGCGTAGAGCCGGCGGAAGTTGCCGCTTGCCTGCGCGCGCATCCGGCCATCGCCGACGCGGCGGTGGTCGCGGAAGCGAACGGCGGCCCGACCCGTCTCGTCGCGTGCGTCGTCATGCGCACGGAGGCCGACGATGCCGCGCTGAAGGCGCACATCGCCACATACCTGCCGGCCGCGTGGCAGCCGCACCAGGTCGTGCGCTGCGACGCGCTGCCGTACACGCTGAACGGCAAGCTCGACCGCGCGGCGCTACGTGAACGGATCGCGGCGGCACGCATGCCGCGCGCTTCGGGCGATGCGGCGCGCACGCCGACGGAGCAGCGCGTCGCCGGCATCTGGCAGACGCTGCTCGGCCTCGATACGCCGCCGTCGCGCGACGATCGCTTCCTGTCGCTTGGCGCGGACTCGCTCGCAGTGATGCAGCTGCAGGCGGCGATTCGCGCCGAATGGCGCGTCAACCTGCGGCTCGACATGCTGTTCGCGAACCCGGCGCTTGCCGTGCTGGCCGACACGATCGACCGCGCGGAGCGCGAGACTGGCGCCCCGGTCGGCACGATCGTCGCGCGCGGCATCACGCCGACCGCGCAAGCCGCGTCGCCCGAGGGTGCGCCATATGTCGAACGTGCCGCATCGCTCGCGCAGCAGCGCTTCTGGGTGCTCGCCCAGACGCGTGACGCGAGCGCCGCGTACCACATCGCCGCGCACTGGACGATCGAAGGCACGCTCGATCGCGATGCGCTGCAATGCGCGCTCGATCATGTGATCGAGCGGCACGAAGCGTGGCGCACGACGCTCGTCGAGAACGACGACGGCGTCGTGATGCAGCGGATTCACGCGCGCCTGCCGGTGTCGATCGCGCACGTCGATCTGCGCGACCTGCCGCCGGCCGGCCGTGACGCACAGGCGGCGATCCTCGCCGAACGCGACGCGGCCGCAGCGTTCGACCTCGCGGACGGCCCGCTCGTGCGTGCAACGCTCGTCGCGTTTGCCGACGACCGTCACCGGCTGATGCTGAGCGCGCATCACGCGATCACCGACGGCTGGAGCTCGCGCTGCGCTTTCGAGGAGCTGGCGGCGGCCTATCGTGCGCATGCGAACGGCGAAGTGCCGGCGCTGCCCGCGCTGCCGATCCAGTACGCGGACTATGCGGACTGGCAGCGCGACCTGCTCGCAGGCGGCGAGGGCGAGCGGCAATTGACCTACTGGCGCGCCGCGCTGCGGGACGCGCCGGGCCCGCTCGCGCTGCCGGTCGACCGGCAGCCGCCCGCGGCGCGCACGCTGCGCGGCGCGCGCACGTCGCTGCGGCTGCCCGACGCGGTCGCGGCCGACGTGCGGCGGCTCGCGCGCGACATGCACGCGACCGTCTTCACGGTGCTGGTCGCCGCGTTCGATGCGTGGCTGTCGCGCCTGACGGGCGAGACGGACGTCGTCGTCGCGGTGCCGGTCGCGCACCGGCAGCGGCCGGAAACCCGCGCGCTGCTCGGGCTGTTCCTGAACACGGTTGCGCTGCGTGTGCGCGTCGCACCGGCCGAGCCGTTCGCGGCGCTCGTCGCCGCGGCGCGCGCGGCGGCGCTCGACGCGCTCGCGCACCAGGATGTGCCGTTCGAGCGCGTCGTCGACGCGGTGCAGCCGCCCGTCAAACGGGGCGACGAATGGCTGCGCGTCAAGTTCGCGCAGCAGTTCGACGCGCGGCTCGACAGCGTGCTGCCGGGCGCGACCGCGGTTGCGACGCCGGGGCCCGATCTCGCCGCGCGCTTCGATTTCGCACTGGATTTCACCAACGATGCGAACGGCATCGAACTCGTTGCCGCGTATGCGACCGACAGCATCGAGGCCGATACCGCGCGCGCATGGCTCGACGGCTACGCGGCGCTCGTCGCGGCGGCTGCTCGGGATCCGCGGTGCGCGGTCACGGCGTTGCCGTGCGGCGGTCAAGGCGCCGCGCGGCAGCCGCGCGACGGTCGAGCGCTGACGCCCGAGCATGCGGATGTCGTCGCCGCGTTCGCGCGGCAGGCCGCCGCGTATCCGCACCGCGTCGCGCTTGTCGACGGTTCGGCATCGCTGACGTTTGCCGAACTCGACGATGCGTCCGACCGTGTCGCCCGCGCATTGCAGACGCGCGGCGCGGCTGCCGAAGAACCGGTCGTCGTCTGCATCGCGCGCTCCGCGCGCTTCGTCGTCGGCCTGCTCGGCGCGCTGAAGGCCGGCGCGATGGCCGTGCTGCTCGATCCGGCGCAGCCGGCCGAACGGCTCGCGGCCGCCGCCGCCGATTGCCGCGCGCGCTGGGCACTCGTCACGGGCGACACCGGATGGCCGGCCGGTACGGATGCGGGGCCGCTCGACGTCGATGCGCTCGCACTCGACGAGTCGCTCGCGCATGCGGCCGGCGCCCGCATCGCGCCGCGCGCCGACCAGGGCGCGTACCTGATCTACACGTCCGGTTCGACCGGCACGCCGAAAGGCGTCGTCGTCACGCATCGCGCGCTGGCCGACTACGTGCAGGGGATGCTCGACGAACTCGCGTTCGCACCCGACGCATCGTTCGCAATGGGTTCGACGGTCGCGGCCGATCTCGGCCACACGACGCTGTTCGGCGCGCTGTGCGCGGGCCGCACGCTGCATCTGCTGCCCGCGTCGTGCGCGTTCGATCCCGATGCGTTCGCAGCCGAGATGCGCGGCCGCGACGTCGGCGTGCTGAAGATCGTGCCGAGCCATCTGCAGGCGCTGCTCAACGCACGCGTGCCGGCCGACGTGCTGCCGAGCCACGCGCTCGTCACGGGCGGCGAGACGCTCACGTGGGCGCTCGTCGCGCGCATTGCGGCGCTCAAGCCCGGCTGCCGCGTGATCAACCATTACGGGCCGACCGAGGCGACTGTCGGCGCGCTGACCTGCGACACGGCGTCGATGGCCGACCACGCGCGCGACGCGGCGAGCGGCGTGCCGCTCGGCGGACCGTTGCCGAATGCGCGAGCGTGCGTGCTCGATGCGTTCGGCGCGTGCGTGCCGGCCGGTGCGACCGGCGAGCTGTATCTTGGCGGGCCGGGCGTTGCGCGCGGCTACTGGGGACGGCCCGGGGCGACGGCCGAGCGGTTCGTGCCCGATCCGTTCACGCCGGGCGAGCGGCTTTATCGGACGGGCGACCGCGTGCGGCTGCGCGCGGACGGACAGATCGCATTCGTCGGCCGGATTGACGACCAGGTGAAGATCCGCGGCTATCGCGTCGAACCGGGCGAGGTGAGCGCGACCGTGCGCGCGGCCGACGGTATCGCCCAGGCGGAGACGCTCGCCGTCGAGCAGGACGGCCGGCTGCGGCTCGTCGCGTTCGTCGTCGCACGTGACGGCGCGGCGTGCGACGAGGCCACGCTGCGCGCGACGCTCGCGGCGCGGCTGCCGGACTACATGGTGCCCGCGCAGATCGTCGCGCTGCCGCGTCTGCCGGTGACCGCGAACGGCAAGGTCGACCGTGCGGCGTTGCGCGTGCTGGCTGCCGCGCCGGCGGCAGTTTCGCGCGGCGACGCGCCGCAGGGTGCGGTGGAAGCGGCGCTCGCGGAAACCTGGCGGGCCGTGCTGAAAGCGTCGCGCGTCGGCCGCGACGACAACTTCTTCGAACTCGGCGGCGACTCGATCCTCGTGCTGCAGGTGATCGCCCGCGCCCGCAAGCGCGGCGTGCGGTTCACGCCGAAGCAGCTGTTCGACGGCCCGACGATCGCCGAACTCGCGCGGGTCGCGAAGACGGAGGAAGCGGCGGCATCGCAGGCGACGCAGCCCGTGACGGCATCGACGACCGCAACTGCCGACCGCAGCATCCTGACGCCCGCGCAGCAGCGCTTCTTCGCGCTCGATGTCCCGCAACCGGGCCACTGGAACCAGTCGGTCGCATTCGACGTGCGCGGATCGTTCGACGCCGGCGCGTTCGCATGCGCGTTCGACGCACTGCTCACGCATCACGATGCGTTCCGCCAGCGCTTCTCGCGTGCCGACAACGGAACGTGGCAGGCAACCGGCGCCGCACGTCCGTACGATGCGCTGCCGTTCGTCGAAGCCGCGGCACGCGACAACGCCGACGCGCTCGCGCGCTTCGATGCGCTGCAGCGCCGGCTCGATCTCGGTCGCGGCCCGCTCGCGTGCGCGTGTGCCGCGCGGTTGCCGGATGGCGCGACGCGGCTCTTCATCGCGATTCACCACCTGATTGTCGACGGCGTGTCGTGGCGGATCCTGCTCGACGACCTCGACGCCGCGTATCGCGCCGCTTGCGAACGCGCGCCGATCCGCCTTGCGCCGCAGGGGATGCGCGCGGACGCATGGGCCGCGCGGCTGGCGCGCGCGGCGACCGGTCCGGCATCGCCGTTCGCGGACGAAACCGCTTACTGGGCCGGTATGGCCCAAGGCGACGACATCGCGCCCGACCGTCCCGGCGCGCCGGCAACGAACGCCGACGCGGCCGTCGTCGTGCAGACGATCGACCCGGCGCTGACCCGCGCGGCGCTGACCGACGCGCACGCGGCCTATCGCACGCAGACGATCGAGCTGCTGGCCGCCGCGCTAGCGCTTGCGCTGACCGACGGGCGCGGTGGGCACGGCGGGCACGGCGGGACGTCGTGCCGCGTCGAACTCGAAGGGCACGGCCGCGAGGCACTGTTCGACGATGCCGACGCGAGCCGTACGATCGGCTGGCTGACGAGCCATTACCCGGTCGTGCTGCCTGTCGAATCCACGGCACGCGACACGCTGTGCGCGATCAAGGACACGCTGCGCGCGGTGCCGCACAAGGGGCTCGGCTTCGGCGTGCTCGCACGCTACGGCGATGCGGCGACGCGCGCGGCGCTGGCCGCGGTGCCGCGTCCGCGCGTCACGTTCAACTACCTCGGCCAGTTCGACGCGCCGCGCGACGCGACGCTCGTGCCGCGCTTCGGCGGCACCGGCGTCGAGCGCGATCCGGGCGGCCCGCTCGGCAACACGCTCGCAATCCATGCGTATCTCGACGACGACCGCGACGGCGCGCGCACGCTGAAGCTGCATTGGGTCTACGGCGCGACGCAGTTCGAGCGCGCGACGGTCGACGCGTTCTCCGCGCGTTTCGCGAGCGCACTGCGCGATCTCGTCGACGCATGCGCATCGCGCGTCGCCCATCGCGGCGGCGGCGCGACGCCCGGCGACTTCCCGCTCGCGCGGGCCGCGGGCCTCACGCAGGCCGCGATCGAGCGCGCGCCGCTCGACTGGCGCACGATCGACGACGTCTATCCGCTGTCGCCGATGCAGCAGGGGATCCTGTTCCACGCGCTGTTCGCGCCGGGCCATGCGAGCTACGTGAACCAGCTCGTCGCGACCGCGACGCGGCTCGACGCGGACCGGCTCGTCGCGGCGTTCGATGCGTCGATCGCGCGGCACGACATCCTGCGCACGAGCGTGATGCCGGACGAAGCCGCGCCGCTGCAGCGCGTGCATCGCCAGGCCGCGCTGCCGGTCGAGCAGCTCGACTGGCGTACGCGCGGCGCGACGCTCGACGCGGAGTGGGATGCATGGCTCGCGGCCGACCGCGCGCGCGGCTTCGACTGGCGCGAACCGCCGCTGATGCGGCTCACGCTGATCCGCGTGACGGACGACGCGTGGCGCATCGTGTGGACCCGCCATCACGTGCTGCTCGACGGCTGGAGCACCGCACGCCTGCTCGCCGACGTGCTGCGCGACTACCGCGACCCGGACGCCGTGTCGCCGTTCGCAAGCCGCCCGGCGTTGCGCTACCGCGACTTCATCGCCTGGCTCGGCAAGCGCGACCGCGACGCGGACGAACGCTTCTGGACCGAACGTCTCGCCCGCCTCGACGCGCCGACGCTGATCGCCGAGCGCACGACCGATCGCGCCGAGACGGCGGTCGTCACGTGGCGCGCGCGGATCGATGCGGACGCGTTCTCGCGCGTCGCGCAGGCCGCACGCACGCTGAAACTGACGGTCAACACGCTGGTGCAAGGCGCATGGGCGCTCGCGCTGCAGCGAATGACCCATCAGCCGGCGGTCGCGTTCGGCGCGACGGTCGCAGGCCGCCCGGACGCGTTGGCGGACGTCGACGCGGTGCTCGGCCTGTTCATCAACACGGTGCCGGTGATCACCGCGCCCGTACCGCAGCAGCGCGCGGCCGACTGGCTGCAGGCGCTGCAGCGCGACAACGCGGCGGCCGCCGAACATGCGCATACGCCGCTCGCGGACATCCAGCGCTGGGCGCGCGGCGCGGGCGGCGCGCTGTTCGACACGCTGGTCGTGTTCGAGAACTTTCCGGTCGACGCAGCTGGCCACGACGGCGATCCTCGCGCGCTCGTGCTGGGCGACGTGCGCAGCATCGAGTCGACCGATTTCGCGCTGACGCTCGTGATCGAAAGCGGCGCGGAACTGACGATCGACTACGGCTACGACACGGCGCGCATCGATGCGGAGCAGGTGAGGACGTGGCATCGCGCATTCGCGTGCGCGCTCGACGCGCTGGCGAGCAGGCCCGATGCGCTGCTCGGCACGCTGTCGATCAACGGCGACGCGGCGCACGATGCGATCGAACGACAGCAGGCGACCGCACGCACGTGGCCTGCGCAACAGCAGCTGCCGCTGCACGTGCAGTTCGAAGCGGCGGCCCGCGCGACGCCCGAGGCGATCGCGCTCGAATACGCAGACGCGCACGGCGGCGTGCACCGGATGACCTATCGCGAACTGGACGCAAGCACGTCGCGGATCGCGGCCGTATTGCGGCGTCAAGGCGTGCAGCCCGACGCGCCGGTCGCGCTATGCGTCGAGCGCTCGTTCGACATGGTGATGGCGCTCGTCGGCGTGCTCAAGGCCGGTGCCGCCTACCTGCCGGTCGATCCCGACTATCCGGCCGAGCGCATCGCGTACCTGCTGCGCGATGCGCGGCCGGCGGTCGTGCTGACGCAGGCGCATCTTCACGCGCAGGTCGTGGCCGCGCTCGGCGACGGGGCGGATACCCGAGTGCTCACGGTGGCGGATCTGCTCGCGCAAGACGTCGCAACGGCTGCAACGGCCGTAGCGGAACCCGCCGGCGTCACCGGCGCGCAGCTCGCGTACCTGATCTACACGTCCGGCTCGACCGGCAAGCCGAAGGGCGCAGGCAACACGCACGGCGCGCTCGCGAACCGGATCGCGTGGATGCAGGATGCGTATCGGCTCACGCGTGACGATGTCGTGCTGCACAAGACGCCGTTCGGTTTCGACGTGTCGGTGTGGGAGTTCGTGTGGCCGCTGTCGGCGGGGGCGAAGCTCGCGATCGCCGCGCCGGGCGACCACCGCGATCCGGCGCGCCTGACGGCCGCGATTCACGCACACGGCGTGACGGTGCTGCATTTCGTGCCGTCGATGCTGGCCGCGTTCGCCGCATACGTCGACGATTTCGGCGCGGCCGCGCAATGCGACAGCGTGCGCCTGATCGTCGCGAGCGGCGAAGCGCTCGCGCCCGAACTGGTCGCGAAGGTCGCGCGGCTGCTGCCGCGCGCGACGCTCGTCAACCTGTACGGGCCGACCGAGGCGGCGATCGACGTGTCGCACTGGACTTGCGGCCCGGCCGACGCGCATGCGCACGCGGTGCCGATCGGTCATCCGATCGCGAACCTGCAGCTGCATGTGCTCGACGCCGCATGGCAGCCGGTGCCGGCGGGCGCGACGGGCGAGCTGTACCTGGCCGGCGCGGGCCTCGCGCGCGGCTATCTCGGCCGCCCGGGGCTGACGGCAGAACGCTTCGTGCCCGATCCGTTCGTGCCGGGCGCGCGCCTGTACCGCACGGGCGACCTCGCGCGCCGACGCGCGGACGGCGCGTTCGACTACCTCGGCCGTGTCGACACGCAGGTGAAGCTGCGCGGCCAGCGAATCGAGCCGGGCGAGATCGAGGCGCTGCTGCGCGCGGCGCCCGGCGTGCACGACGCGGTCGTCCTGGTGCGCGACGAGCAACTGATCGGCTATGTCGCGCGCGGTAACGCGGGTTCGCTCGACCTCGAGGCAATGCTCGATTCGCTGCGCGCGCAATTGCCGGCGTACATGGTGCCCGCGCAGCTGATCGCGCTCGACACGCTGCCCGTCACGCCGAACGGCAAGTGCGACCGCCATGCGCTGCCCGCGCCGGTGCGGGCGCCCGTGACGGCAGCCGAGCTCGCGACCGATACCGAGCGCGCGCTGGCGGCGATCTGGCAGCGCGTGCTGCACGTCGACGCAATCGGCCGCGACGGCGATTTCTTCCTGCTCGGCGGCCATTCGCTGCTCGCAACGCAGGCCCATGCGCAGGCGAACCTGCACTGGAGCCTCGCGCTGCCGCTGCGCACGCTGTTCGACACCCGCACGCTCGCGCGCTGCGCCGCGGCGATCGACGCGGCCTGCGCGGCGCGCGGCGCGACCGATGCGGCGAGCGCGATCGACGCTTTGCTCGGCGAACTGGAAACCCAATAAGGACAACGGATGACGACGGTTCAACCCGACTGGCTGGCGCTCGCGACGCGCTTCGCGCAACTGCCCGACGCGCAGCGCGCAGTCTTCATCGACAAGCTCGGCGCGGCCGGCATCGATTTCCGCGTGCTGCCGATTCCGCCGCGCGCGCCGCGCAGCGAGCGCGTGCCGGCGTCGTTCGCGCAGACGCGGCTGTGGCTGCACGCGCGGCTGATCGACGCGAGCGACGCGTACCACATCACCGAGCGGCTCGCGCTGACCGGCCCGCTCGACGCGCATGCGCTGCGGCTTGCGTGCGATGCGCTGATCGCGCGTCACGAGGCACTGCGCACGACGTTCGACGAAACGGCCGACGGTGTCGCACAGACGATTCATCCGCCGCTGCGCTGTCCGTGGCGCGACACCGACCTGTCGTCGCTCGCGGAGCCGCAACGCAGCGCGCGCGCCGACCAGGTCGCGGCGGCCGACGAGACACAGGCGTTCGATCTCGGCGCCGCGCCGCTCGTCCGCGCGCACCTGATCCGGCTCGACGCGACGCATCATCGGCTTGCGCTGACCGTGCACCACATCGTGTCGGACGGCTGGTCGTCCGGCGTGATGCTCGGCGAGCTGGCCGCGTTCTATCGCGCGTATGCGACGAACACGCCGGTCTCGCTTGCGCCGCTGCCGATCCAGTACGCGGACTATGCGCTGTGGCAGCGCCGCTGGCTCGACGCAGGCGAACGCGAGCGGCAGCTCGCGTTCTGGCGCGCGCGGCTCGATCCGCAACGCGGCGTGCTGACGCTGCCCGGCGCGGCCGCGCGGCCGGCCCGCCGCAGCGTGCGCGGCGCGCGTCACGTATTCGGGCTGGCCGCGCCGCTCGCCGCGCAGTTGCGCGCGTTCGCGGCCGCGTCGGGTGCGACACCGTTCGCCGTGCTGCTCGCCGCGCTCGACGTGCTGCTCGCGCGTGCGACCGGCGATGCGCGGATCTGCGTCGGCGTGCCGGCCGCGAACCGCGAACGCGCGGAGACGGCCGGGCTGATCGGCTTCTTCGTCAACACGCTCGCGATCGATATCGACGTGCCGCCGCATGAAGGCTTCGCGGCGCTCGTCGCGCGCACGCAGCATGCGCTCGTCGACGCGCAGATGCACCAAGACGTGCCGTTCGAGCAGGTGGTCGACGCGCTCGGCGTGCCGCGCAGCGCGAGCCATCATCCGCTGTTCCAGGTGATGGCCGCGTACGGCGAACGGCGTGCGCTGCCGCCGCTCGGCGATACGGCCGTCGCGGTGCTGCCGTCCGGCACGCCGTCCGCGAAGTTCGACCTGACGCTGGCCGTCGAGGCGACGCCGGACGGCACGTTCGACGCCGCGTTCATCCATGCGCTGGACCTGTTCGACGCCGACGCGATCGCACGGCTCGCGCAGCGCTTCGTCACGCTGCTCGCCGACGCGCTTGCGCGGCCCGACGTGCCGGTCGGCGATCTCGACTGGCTGCCCGAAGCGGAGCGCGCGCAGCTGTTCGCGTGGAACGTGTCGCCCGACGCCGGCGGCAACGAGCCCATCGAATCCTTTGTTCCCGTGCATGCGCGGATTGCTGCGCATGCGCACGCACGGCCGGACGCACGCGGCGTCGCCGACACCGATCGCGCGCTGACGCGCCGCGAAGTCGATGTGCGCGCGGCCCGGCTCGCGCGCCATCTGGTCGCGGCAGGCGTGCGCCCCGAAATGCGGGTCGGCGTCGCGCTGCAGCGGTCGGTCGATCTGCTCGTCGCGCTGATCGCGGTGCTGAAATCCGGCGCGGCGTTCGTGCCGCTCGATCCCGCGCATCCGCGCGAGCGGCTCGCGCAGATCGTCGGCGACGCGCGTATCGCGCACGTGCTCGCCGACGCGCAGAGCGCGCCCGCGCTGCCGGACTTGCCGACGCTGCGCGTGTGGCGCGCGGATGCAATCGACGCGCTCGACGCGTTCAACGATGGGGCGGATGTCGTGCTGCCCGACGTGCTGCCGGGCCACGCGGCCTATGCGATCTACACGTCCGGCTCGACCGGCACGCCGAAGGGCGTGATCGTCGAGCACGGCGCGTTCGCGCGGCACTGCGCAGCGATCGCCGAGCGCTACGGCGCGGGCGAAGACGACGTGTTCCTGCTGTTCCAGTCGGTCAATTTCGACGGCGCGCACGAGGGCTGGTTTTCGCAGTACATGTCGGGTGCGGCCGTGTCGGTGACGGCCGACGTGTTGTGGCCGCCCGCGCAGACCTGCGCGATGATGATCCGCGACGGCGTGACGATGACCTACGTGCCGCCCGGCTGCGCCGCGCAGCTCGCCGAATGGGCGCTCGCGCACGGTGCGCCGCCGACGCTGCGCTCGCTGACCGTCGGCGGCGAGGCGACGTCGCGCGAGGCGTTCGCGATGCTGCGCCGCGCGCTGCCGCACGTGCGGGTCGTCAACGGCTACGGGCCGACCGAGACCGTCATCACGCCGACGCTGTGGATGTTCCGTCCGGACGACGCGCTCGCGAAGCTGGGCGATGCCGCGTACCTGCCGATCGGCACGCTGGTCGGTGCGCGCACCGCGCACATGCTCGACGCGCGCCTTCATCCGCTGCCGGTCGGCGTGATCGGCGAGCTGTATCTCGGCGGCGAAGGGATCGGCGTCGCGCGCGGCTATCTCGACCGGCCGGCGCTGACGGCCGAGCGCTTCGTGCCCGACCCGTACGGCGCGCCGGGCGCGCGGCTGTATCGCACGGGCGATCTCGTGCGGCGCCGCGCGGACGGTGTGTTCGACTTCATCGGCCGCGTCGATCACCAGGTGAAGCTGCGCGGGCTGCGAATCGAGCTCGGTGAGATCGAGGCTCAGCTCGCCGCGCACGACGCGGTGCGCGAAGCGTGCGCGGTCGTGCACGGGCAGGGCGGCGACGCGCAGCTCGTCGCGTATGTCGAGCTGACCGCCGACGCGCGGATGGCCGCGCAACCGGTCGATGCGGCGGTGCTCGATGCGCACCTGCGGCGTACGCTGCCCGACTACATGGTGCCCGCGCAGCTGATCGTGCTCGATGCGCTGCCGCGCAATGCGAACAGCAAGGTCGATCGGGCGCGGCTGCCCGCGCCGGTGCGCGTCGAACGCGCGTATGAAGCGCCGCGCGACGGCGACGAGACCGCGCTCGCGGCGATCTGGCAGGACGTGCTGCGGGTCGCGCGCATCGGTCGCCGCGATCATTTCTTCGAGCGTGGCGGCCATTCGCTTGCCGCGGTGCGCGTCGCGACGCGCGTCGCCGAGCAGCTCGGCCGTGACGTGCCGGTGCGCGCGCTGTTCGACGCGCCGATGCTCGCGCAGTATGCGCAGCAGGTCGCGGATGCACCGCGCGTCGCGCGCGATGGCGCACGGGCGTCCGGCATGACCGGCACGGCGGCATTGCGGCCCGACGCACACGGTGTGTGGCCGCTGTCGCCGGCGCAGCTCGGCCTGTGGTTCCTGTGGCGCGCGCAGCCGGACAGCGCCGCGTACATCATTCCGGTCGCGCTGCGCGTGTGCGGCCCGCTCGACATTGACGCGCTGCGCACCGCATTCGCGGACGTCGCCGCAGCCCATCCGGCGCTGCGCACGCGGCTCGTCGTGCGCGACGGCGCGTTGCCGGGCCAGCGCATCGACGCGCAGCCGCCAGTCGCGCTGCCGGTCGTCGATCTGTCCGCGTCGCCCGATGCGCTCGCGCGCGCCACCGAGCTGACCGACGACGATGCGCTGACACCGTTCGACCTCGCCGCGTCCGCGCCGCTGTGGCGCGCGCGCGTGCTGCGGCTCGGCGCGGACGACCACGTGCTGTCGATCGCGATCCACCATATCGTGTCGGATGGCGAATCGATCGAGCTGTGGCTCGATGCGATCCGGCAGCGTTATGTCGCACGCGTGCAGGACGGCGACGATCCGGTTCCGGCTGTTGACGCGCCGCTCGTGCTGCCCGCATCGGGCGCGTCGGCACGCGTCGCTTACTGGCGCGACACGCTTGCGAACCTGCCGCGACGTGTGCTGCCCGAGCGCGCCGACGCGGGGTTCGTCCCGCAATGGCATGCCTCGCGCATCGCGTTCGAATTCGACGCTTCGCTGATCGGCGCGGCGCGCGAAGCCGCGTCCGCCGCGCACGCGACGCTGCCGATGCTGCTGCATGCCGCGCTGAACGCCGCGCTGTTCCGCTGGACCGGCGCGGCCGACCAGCCGGTCGGCGTGCTCGCGTCGACGCGCGAACTGGCGGGCGAGCGGACGGGAGAGGCGGCGCGCGGTGCGCTTGGCCTGTTCATCAACGCGGTGGTCGTGCGCACGCGGCTCGGCGCGGCGGACCGCCGTGCGGACGTGCTCGGCCGCGTGCGCGACGCGGCGCTCGCCGCCTATGCGCATGCGGACGTGCCGTTCGCCGACGTCGTCGCGGCGTTCGGCGCGTCGCGCGCGGCTGCCGCCAATCCGCTGTTCCAGGTGATGTTCAACTACCTGCGGCCGACGGGCGCGGCCGCGCGCGACTGGGCCGGCCTGTCGCTCGCCGGCTTCGGCGACGTGCGTCACCGCGTCGTGTTCACGCTCGAGCTCGACGTGGTCGAGCATCCGGACGGGCGCGTGATGGCGGCGTTCTCCTACGCGAACGAACTGCTCGACCGCAGTTTCGTCGACGGGCTCGTCGATGCGTACCGCGACGAGGTCGTGCGCTTTGCCACGGCGGCCGATACGGTGCTCGGCGCGCCTGCCGGGAAGGGCGCAGCGGGGGTGGATGCCGCGACGCATGCGATTGGCGCGCCAGGTGCCGGCGCCGCTGCACGCACCGCGGCGAATGATCGGGCCGACGCGTCCGCATTCCGCACCGTCACCGCGCTCGCGGCGCTATGGTCGGACACGTTCGCGACGGCCGCGCCTGCGCCGGACACCGACCTGTTCGAGGCGGGTGCGACGTCGTTCGACGTCGTGCTTTTCGTCGATGCCGCCTGCCGCGCCGGACATGCGCTGACGGTGGCCGACGTGTTCGCCGCGCCGACCCTTGCCGCGCTCGGCGCACGACTCGACGCACAAGCGGATGCCGGTCGGGAGGTGCGCCATGCCGGCTGACGTGCGTCCGGGCAGCCTGATGGCAGCCGGCACCTGCCGTCTCGCGTTCGCCGGCGACCTGTTCGCGGTACGCGACGGCGCGCTGCTGGCCGCGCTGCATCGCCGGCTGGTTGCCGCCGGCCGTCCTTTACCTGTTCCTCGACGACCCGCGCACGGAGGCGGTGGGCTGCGCCGTGCCGGCCGGCCATGCGCGCGTCGCCGACTACCTCGCGCGCTGCGGCTTTGCACGGCAGCGGCGGCTTGCACGGTTTGCCGCGCAGCCGCTGTTGATGCGCACGCAGCGCGAGGCGTTCTTCTCCGGCCGTCACGTCTGACGCGCCGGTTTCACCGACAAGGGAGCTGAGACATGCAGAGAGAAACCGTATTCGACCTGATCGGCGTCGGCTTCGGGCCGTCGAACCTGGCGCTGGCCGTGCGCCTTGCCGAACGCGGCGGCGCACGTCGCCTCGCACAGTGCTTCATCGAACGGCAGCCGGAGTTCGGCTGGCATCGCGGGATGCTGCTCGACGACTGCCGGATGCAGATTTCGTTTCTGAAGGACCTCGTCACGCTGCGCGATCCGAAGAGCCGCTACACGTTCATCAACTACCTGTTCGAGCGCGGCCGGCTGAACGAATTCGTGAACCTGAAGAACTTCTATCCGACCCGCGTCGAGTTCCACGACTACCTGAGCTGGGTCGCCGACGCATTCGACGAGCAGGTTCACTACGGCGAGAGCGTGACGGGCATCGAGCCCGTGCGCGGCAGCGGCGCGCGGATCGACGCGCTGCGCGTGGTGTCGCGCGACGCGCTCGGCCACGAGCGGCAGCGCGTCACGCGCGCGCTGTCGGTCGGCATCGGCGGCGCACCGGCGATTCCGGACGCGTTCGCCGCGCTCGGCGGCGAGCGCGTGATCCACTCGTCGTCGTACCTGACGGACATCGGGCGGCTCGCGGGCGCGCCCGGCAGCGAGCGCCGCCGCATCGCGGTGATCGGCGCGGGGCAGAGCGCGGCCGAAGTGTTCATCGATCTCGCGCGCCGCTTCCCGCACGTCGACGCGAGCCTCGTGATGCGCGCCGGCGCGCTGAAGCCGGCCGACGACAGCCCGTTCGTCAACGAGATCTTCAGTCCGGCGTTCACCGACGTCGTCTATGCACAGCCGCACGACGCGCGGCGCTCGCTGCTCGAACGCTATCGCGATACGAACTACGCGGTGGTCGACCGGCCGCTGATCGAGCAGATCTACGAAATGCTGTACCTGCAACGCGTCGACGGCGCGCCGCGCCATGCGCTGCTCGCGAACAGCGCGATCGAGGCCGCCGTGCGCACCGCGGACGGCCGGATCGAACTGACGCTGTGCGACCGGATGAGCGGCGCCACGCGCACCGAGCGTTTCGACGCTCTCGTGCTCGCGACCGGCTACCGGCGCGATACGCATGCGGCGCTGCTCGACGGACTCGCGCCGCATCTGGGCGATGCGCTCGCGCGCGGCAACGTGACGCGCGACTACCGGCTCGAGACGCCCGAGCACTTCACGCCGCGCATCTACCTGCAAGGCTGCTGCGAAGACAGCCACGGGCTGTCCGACACGCTGCTGTCGGTGCTTGCGCGCCGCGCGGACGAGATCTGCGCGTCGCTCGACAGCCGGCACCCGCACGCGAACGACGACAGCGTCGCGCCGGCAAAACAAGAAAACGGGGCGAGCACCGGCCGGCTGGCCGTGGCTCTTTGACAAAGGCGCGGTCGGGAGACCGCCAACACAACTGGAGCAACGAAAGATGGAGTGGGGAACAGGCACGCGTCGGCGTGCGATCGCAGCCGCGGTGGGCGTGGCATTCTACGCGGCGGCGGGCCATGCGATGGCCCAGGCGGCACCGGACACTGCGGGCAAGGCGAACGCCGGCGCGCAGGCGAACGGCACGCTGCCGGCGATCAGCGTCAACGCGGCGTCGGCAGGCAACGGCACGGTCGGTCTCGTCGCGCGCCGCAGCACGACCGGCACGAAAACCGACACGCCGATCAACGAGATTCCGCAGACGATCAACGTCGTGACCGCGCAGCAGATCGAAATGACGGGCGCGACCGACGTGAACCAGGCACTGCACTACGTGCCGGGTTTCTCGTCGTTCGGCTCGGACAACCGCTCCGACTGGTATGCGGCGCTGCGCGGCTTCACGCCGACCGCGTACGTGAACGGCCTGCAGGTGCCGAATACGATCAACCTCGCGAGCTGGCGCGTCGATCCGTATATGATCGACAGCATCACCGTGCTGCGCGGACCGACGTCGGTGCTGTACGGCGCGGGCGACCCGGGTGCGATCGTCGACGTGCAGACGAAGACGGCCGACGGCGAGCGCGTGCGCGAAGCGGGCGTGCAGGTCGGCAACTACGCGCGCAAGCAGTTCATGTTCGACATCGGCGACAAGCTCGATGCGGACGGCAAGTATGCGTACCGGTTCGTCGGCGTCGCGCGCGACGGCAACGCGCTGACGGGCCCGAACAACGACCAGCGCGTCGCGCTCGCGCCGTCGTTCCGCTGGCGCCCGAACGCGGACACGTCGCTGACGGTGTCGGCAACCTACCTGCAGGACTGGGGCGACATCTCGTCGAACTTCCTGCCCGCGCAGGGCACGGTGCTGCCGAACCCGAACGGGCAGCTCGATCACGACGTGTATTCGGGCGATCCGAACTTCAACTACTACCGCAAGAAGCAGTGGTCGCTCGGCTACCAGTTCGAGCACAACCTGAATTCGATGTGGACGGTGCGCCAGAACGTCCGCTGGATGCACCTGTCGCTCGACAACGGCTCGGTGTTCGGCAACGGCTTCGTCGACGGCAGCACGACCGACATCTCGCGCTGGGCCGGCGTGTTCCAGATGAACTACAGCCGCTTCGACATCGACAACAACGCGCAGGCGCGCTTCGGCACGGGCCCGCTCGAGCACACGCTGCTGCTCGGCTTCCAGTACAACCGGCAGACCGCGACCGACAGCGAATGGCTCGCGGCGGCGCCGGTGCTGAACATCTACAACCCCGTCTACACGCCCGTCACGACGGCCGTGTTCTCGGATCCGAACACCACATACCGCACGAACACGTACACGACGATGAACACGTTCGGCGTATACGCGCAGGATCAGGTCAAGTGGAATCGCTGGACGCTGACGCTCGGCGGCCGCGAGGACTGGGTGAACATGCGGCAGGACGACCGCGCGGGCGGCACGCAATCGAAGGCGGACGTCAGCGCATTCACCGGACGCGTCGGCCTCACGTACCAGGGCGACTACGGGCTGTCGCCGTACATCAGCTACGCGACGTCGTTCAATCCGCTGATCGGCGTGAAGATGTTCGGCGGCGGCCTGCCGCAGCCGACGCGCGGCAAGCAGATCGAAGCCGGCCTGCGCTGGCAGCCGCCCGGCAAGAACCTGATGCTGAACGCGGCGATCTACCAGATCAACCAGACCAACGTGCTCACGCCGACGCCGTCGAATCTCGACGATACGAACACGACGTCGGTGCAGACGGGCGAGGTGCGCTCGCGCGGGATCGAGCTGAGCGCGACCGGCAAGGTCACGCCGAACCTGTCGATCATCGCGTCGTATGTGTATCAGGACGTGAAGAACGTGCAGGCGAACGACGCGTCGCTGAACAACTGGCCGGTCGACATTCCGCGCCCGCGCCAGATGGCGTCGCTGTGGGCCGACTGGACGTGGCACACGGGGCCGCTCGCGGGCTTCGGGCTCGGCGGCGGCGTCCGCTATCAGAGCGCGTCGGCCGGCGCGCCGGACAACTCGCTGACGGTGTCGAGCTATACGCTGTTCGACGCAGCGATCCATTACGACGTGCGCAACTGGCGCTTTGCGCTGAACGCGACGAACCTGTTCGACCGCCACTACATCAGCGGCTGTCAATCGACGTCCGTCTGCCTGTTCGGCAACGAACGCACCGTGCTCGCGACCGCGAAATACAACTGGTGACGGCGTGCGCCGCGGTGCGCGTGCCGGCCATCGCGGCCGGCGCACGCGGGCCGCGGCGCTGGCGGCCGTCTTTCATCACGCACTTTTCATTTCGCGCTTCTCAGCTCGCGTTTTTCATCTCGCGCTTCTCATTTCGAACCCATGCCGAAGAAAAATCTCGTCTACATCCTGTCGCTGCGCAACGGCGCGGCCGATCGCGCCGGCCAGCCGGTTGCGTACCAGGGCGGCACGCGCTACATGAAGGCGCCGCTCGAATTCCTCGTCGAACGGCTGAACGGCTCGCCGCTCGGCGAGCGCTACACGCTCGCGGGCGTGATCTGCGACGACGACGACGGCTCGCCGGCCGACCGCGCGAAGCTCGCCGACTACGGGTTCGCGCGCACGCCGGGGCGGCCCTGGCTGTTGCCCGACGGCCTCGCGGTGCAGGGCCGGCCGGTCGACGAACTGTTCAGCACGATCCCGTCGACGTACCGCCGCCTGCCGCGCAATGGGCACGATGTGCACGGCGCACGCGAACGCGCGGCCGGCAAAGCGGCGTTCGAACGGCGGCTGCTCGAACGCCTGATCGAGCTGAAGGCCGACGTCGTCGTGCTCGACGGCCTGCTCGTGATCCTCGACGAGCTCGTGCGTCCGGGCGCGCGCTTTCACCGGCGCATCGCGAACATCCACCCGGGCATCACCGCGGACGGCTCGCCGTTCCAGCGGCGCGGCGCCTGCGCGACGCTCGATGCGCTGCACGGCGCGCGCGGCGAGCGGGTGGACTGGGCGACTGGCGTGACGACGGCGGTGGAGCCGGTGCGGATGACGGGCGCGTCGTTCCACTACGTCGACAACGGCATCGATTCCGGCGAGGTGATCTGCGACGTGCTCGGCACGCCGATCGCGCCGGACGATACGATTCTCGAGCTGCGCTGGAACAACTTCGAGCGCAGCCTGTTTCCGGCGCTCGAGCGGGGGCTGGCGATCCTCGCAGACCGTCACGACGCGGGAGCCCTGTCATGAACGACACGCTGACGAACGCTGCCGGCGCGGTGGACGCGATCGAGGATGCGGTGGCCGTGGCAGTTGAATTCGGCGCTTGCGGCGATCGCAACGGGCAGCCGGGCGCCGACCGCCTCGTCGACGCATGGCGGCCCGACGATTCGCCGGCCGCGCTGCTCGCCGAATGCGGCGCGCTGTTCAACACGGACACGCGGCGCGCGTCGGCGACGCTCGCGGTGCCGGTGGCAGGCATCGATCCCGCCGCGGTCGCGGCGTATGTCGCGCGTGCGGTGCGCGAAGGCGTGATCGACGATGCGCGGCCCGCGGGCGACCGGCTGCACCTGCGCGTGTCGCGCGAGACGTTCTGGCAGCATCCGCTGCCGTGGCTGAAGGCGCCGGGGTCGGGCGGCATGCCGCTGCGCTACACGGTCACGAACGGGCGCCGCCACCCGGTGCGTCCGCCGATCGTGCCGGGCGAGATCTATGCGCGCGACATGCCGCAGGTCGGGATGAGGTTCAGCCTGCGCACGGTCGACGTCGACGCGCATGCGGACCTGTTCAGCGGCTGGATGAACCTCGAGCGCGTCGCGCAATTCTGGGACCAGCGCGGCACGCGCGACGAGCATGCCGCGTATCTCGCGGAACGGCTCGCCGACCCGCACATGCATCCGATGATCGGCTATTTCGACGACACGCCGTTCGGCTATTTCGAGTTCTACTGGGCGAAGGAAGACCGCCTCGCGCCGTTCTACGACGCGCACGACTACGACCGCGGGCTGCATCTGCTGATCGGCGATTCGCGCTTCCAGAGCGCGGGCAAGCTGCATGCGTGGTGGAGCGGGGTGCTGCACTACATGTTTGTCGACGATCCGCGCACGCAGCGGCTCGTCGGCGAGCCGCGCGTCGATCACGTGCGGCATATCGCGTACATGCACCGGCTCGGGTTCCATACGGTGAAGGAATTCGATTTCCCGCACAAGCGCGCGGCGCTGACGATGATCGAGCGGGACACGTTCTTCGAGACGTTCCGGCTGCCGTGACGGGGCGGGGCACGCCGATTTCGTGTCCGCGTTCGTTGCGCGGCTCGACGGCGTGCTGCCGTGGGACACTGCGGCGATCGATGCGACGACCGCCGTTCGCGCCGGGCTTGCCGCGCGCGGCACGCCGATCGGCGCCAACGATGCATCGATCGCGGGACACGCGATCGCGGCCGGCGCGGTGCTGGTGACGAACAATATCCGCGAATTCAGCCGCGTCGACGGCTTGGCGTTCGAAGACTGGGCGGCCTGAGCGCGGCGTACTTGACGGGCGCCGACCCGTACGTCGACGGCGGCACCACGCTGATCCGGGCATCCGGCGATGCGATGTGATGGGCCCGGCGGCCGGTCATCCGGACACCGATCGCAGCGTGGCGTCGCACCGGCTACTTCAAATCATGCAGGAACTCGTTCCTGAACGCCGCGAGATATCGGGCCGGGTCGTCGGCGAATTCGCCGAGCAGCAACGCGGACGCGCGCGCGAGCAAATCCTGGCCGAGTGTTGCATAGGTGGCCGTGTCGGCAAGCAGCGCGTGAATGGCGTCGCGCGTCTCGGGCAACGCAATCCGCTTCGCGTCGCGCGCGAGCAACGCGGCCGCGGCCAGTTCGGGCTCGAACGCGTGCGCTTCGAGCAGGTCGGGCGCGACGTCCCAGATCCGCTCGCGGTTGCCTGCGTCGTGAAAATGCGTGAGCAGGAACAGCAGGTCGTACGCGTCGCTGTTCTGGCGCGCGCGCCGGTCTTTCCACGCGAGAAGCTTGAGCAGCGCGAGAGCCGGCAGGCTCGCGACCGGCACGTCGAAACGGTCGCCGACAGTCACGGCGATCGCGGTGTCGACCGCCTCCCGGAAGCCGAGCACGTTCAGCACGAACTCGCCGTCGGGCGGCCACGCGATCGCGCCGGCCGGCGCTTCGAGCGGACCGAACGGCACGAGATCCAGCTCGGTGCGAAAGCCGCCGGGTTCTCCGGTAAAGAAGAATTTCTGCTGCGCCTTCGGTACCGGCGAGAATCGTCCGGTCGCGACCAGCGCGTCGACGAGACGGTCATGTGAGGTCCAGCTCACCGCGCAGACGGCGACATCCACGTCGCGCGTCGCACGCACTGCCCGGATGCCATGCACGTGCCACATCAGGATGTCGCGCGCAGTCGCGCCGGCCACCACGAATTCCGTGTCGAGGCGGGTGCATGCCGCCGCGATGTGCCGGAGCATCGCGACCGTCGAAGGTTCGAGCGGTCGCTCCCTGCCGACTTCAAGCACGGGGTTGTGCGAGATATTGGTCATGGATCGTTGCGGCGGCGGAGAGATTGCGGCTGTCGCCTGTCGCGACCAGATCCGCATAGACGAGCAGCGGCGGCACGAGCGGCACGTCCTGCACGCGCCATTCGAGCATCGGCGACGGCGTCCAGAATGCTTCGAGGATCTCGACGTCGCCGCGTTCGTCAGGACGCAGGCGGGCCTGGAGCAGGAAGCGGTTCGGGACGGCGCCGTGCGTGTAGATCGTGACCGCGGCAGGCTTCAGGTCGTGCGTCAGCAGGTCGGCGGCCGGCTCGCCGCCGAGCCGCGCATCGAATGCCGCGAAGTCGAACCCGCGCCACCAGTCGGGCGTGAGACCGGAGAACCGGCGGCTCGGCAGTTTGGCGCGCAGGCGGCTCGGGTAGAGCGCCACCCATTCCTGCACGAAACGCTTCCAGTCGGCGATCACGCGTTCCCCGTTGCGGCGCTGCACGACGAGGCCACGGGTGGCGAGATCGTCCATCGCGAGGTTGACCGTGCCGAGCGCGACGCCCGATGCTTCCGCGATCGCGCGGTAAGGGCGCGCGACGAGGTCCGGCCGGGTCGCCAGCGCGAACATGATGCGCATCCCCTTGGGCGTCGTCGCGCGGGCAGTCGGCAGCCGCTGCACGCCCGATGCGCGCGCCGGCTTCGGCCGGCCCGTGATCATCACGAGGGCTTCCGGCCGGTTCAGGTATGCATTGCCGGCCGCATCGAGAAACGGGATGTCGTGCTCGATCAGGCGCGCAGCGAGGTCGGCGGACACGTGCGGCGCGACCAGCATGAGCGGAGGCACGGCGGCGTCGCGCCGCAGCCGCGCGAGGATGCCCGGCACCGATGCGGCGCGCAGCGAAACGGCTGCCGGCATGTCGAACCGGTGACCGGACAAGGTGAAGCGGACGACACCGTCGACTTGCCCCCTGAGCGCGGCGGGGATGCGGATCGATTTCGCATCGAAGCGTTGCGTTGCGCGCCCGAAGGCGGCACACGCTTCGTCGAGCACGTGCTGTTCTGACAGAGGGAGGTTGGCGGTGTCGGACATGACGCCTCGCTTGTACACTTTTCTGTCAGCGTACACAAAAAATGAACGAGCGTCAAAAAGTGAACAAGATCGACTTAAGTCATTGATGCTGAATGAATTGATAATCGCGTTGTTCAATGCCTCACTCCCGAAGCAAGCGTGGATGGATCGATCTGCGACGCGCACCCGCCGCAGCCGGCCCGGCTGCGCGGGGCGACGCCCGCCAGTGGATCCTGCCACCGCGCCGGACGATCCGGAATCGGCCGCATGGCCAACTTTGCCGATCGACATGATCCAATCGCGCGACACGCCCAGGGCTCGACCAAACGCTTGATCAACGGCAACCCCTGGTTGCTGCAATCACGACTCTTCGTCTATTCGGTTGTTGCTTGTGCGGCTATGCTTGCCCGCACATTTCCCGCAACACATGGGGCCGGAGTAAGCGCTAAAGCGCCAACTCCGGCCGACCGCGAAGCATGGGACCCGAGTAAGCGCTAAAGCGCTAACTCGGGTCGACAAAGGAGACGAAACCGTGACGCACAGCGTGATTCCCGCAGGCCTCGCCGATGAAATGATCGAGATCCGGCACCGCATCCACTCCCATCCTGAACTGGGCTTCGAGGAATTCGCGACCAGCGACCTGGTCGCCGAGAGCCTGCAGGCCTGGGGCTACACGGTGCATCGCGGACTCGGCGGCACGGGCGTCGTCGCGCAGCTGAAGGTCGGCGACGGCACGAAGCGTCTCGGCCTGCGCGCCGACATGGACGCGCTGCCGATCCACGAAGCGACCGGCTTGCCGTACCAGAGCACGATCCCCGGCAAGATGCACGCGTGCGGCCACGACGGCCACACGGCGATGCTGCTCGCGGCGGCGAAGCATCTCGCGCGCGAGCGGCGCTTCTCGGGCACGCTGAACCTGATCTTCCAGCCGGCCGAGGAAGGGCTCGGCGGTGCGAAGAAAATGCTCGACGACGGCCTGTTCGAGCAGTTCCCGTGCGATGCCATCTTCGCGATGCACAACATGCCCGGCTTTCCGACCGGCAAATTCGGTTTCCTGCCCGGGCCGTTCATGGCGTCATCGGACACGGTGATCGTCGACGTGCAGGGGCGCGGCGGCCACGGCGCGGTACCGCACAAGGCGATCGATCCGGTCGTTGTGTGCGCGCAGATCGTCGTTGCGCTGCAGACGATCGTGTCGCGCAACGTGTCGCCGCTCGACATGGCGATCGTCACGGTCGGCGCGATCCATGCGGGCGACGCGCCGAACGTGATTCCCGACCGCGCGCAGATGCGCCTGTCGGTGCGCGCGCTGAAGCCGGACGTGCGCGACCTGCTGCAGACGCGCATTACCGAAGTCATTCACGCGCAGGCCGCCGTGTTCGGCGCGACTGCGACGATCGACTACCAGCGCCGCTATCCGGTGCTCGTCAACGATGCCGGGATGACCGCGTTCGCGCAGGATGTCGCGCGCGAATGGGTCGGCGACGCGAACCTGATCGAAGGGATGGTGCCGCTCACGGGCAGCGAGGATTTCGCATTCCTGCTCGAGAAGCGTCCGGGCTGCTACCTGATCATCGGCAATGGCGACGGGGAGGGCGGCTGCATGGTGCACAACCCCGGCTACGACTTCAACGACGCGGCGCTGCCGACGGGCGCGTCGTACTGGGTCAAGCTGACCGACGCGTTTTTCGTCTGATCGATGCAGATGCGCATGCCCGCGGCGCCGTCTCCGGCGCCGCGGGCATGCTTGCGTCATCGGCAGAGCGCCTGCCGTATCGGGCTCAAGCGGGATTTGACGCTCCTTGACATCGCGGCCGGCAGGTCGCGTGCTACGCTGCGCCGCATCACCGGTCCTTCTCGCGAGGCCCGCATGGCCGCCTCGTTCGGCGAGGCCGGCGCGCGGCGTCGAACCGGCTCAATCGATACGGCACTTACGAAATGCGAAAACTCTTCCTGACCGCGCTGACGGCATGCGCGGCCGGCTTGCTTGTGGCGGGCTGCGACGACCAGAAGGTCGCCGACGCGGTCAATGCCATCAAGCCGGACAACGTCGCGTTCGGCAAACTGCAGCCGGGCGTGTCAACGGTCGAGGACGTCCTCCGCGACGCGGGCAAGCCGGAGATGGTCAGGCAGAACGAAGACGGTTCGCAGCGTTTCGAGTACCCGCGCGGCCCGTTCGGCACGAGCACCTACATGCTCGATTTCGGGCCCGACGGCAGGCTCGTTTCGATCACGCAGGCATTGACGGCGGACAACATCGCGAAGGTCGTGCCGGGCATGTCGAAGGACGATGTGCGGCAACTGCTCGGCAAGCCGACGTCGGTCGCGCAATACGCGTTGAGCCACGAAGAGGTATGGAGCTGGCACTGGGCCGAGGGCGGCGTATCGGGCGATGCGATGTTCAATGCGCATTTCTCGCCCGACGGGACCGTCATCAGAACGTCGAGATCGGAGGCGCCCGGACGGGAAAAGCCGTGACGGCGCGGTGCCGCGGCTTGCCGGACTGAGCAGCCCCATCGTGGCGGTGCGACCCGCCGCAACGCGTGCGCGGGTCTGCATCGGACGATCAGCACGCGCGGTGATTCCGGGGCAGCGCCTCGTTCCGCATGTGATCCGCTCGTTCGCGGACGCGTCCTTCCCTCAAAACGCGTCACCGTCGAACAACGCTGCCGCCGCAAGCGGATTCGACGGCCAGTACATGTGCATGTAGGTCGCGACGATCGATCCCGTCCGATAAACCGCCTCGCCGCTGCCTGAATTGCCGTCCGGGCGGACAGCCGCCGCGACCGGCGCAAGCGGCGTGTCGAGCCGCGAATAGTGGAACGTATGCCCGCGCATCGGCCCGGCGCGCGTGTCGAGCTGCTGCATCCCCAATGCCGCGAAGCGGCGCTGCATCGTTGCGTGGCCGGGCAGCAGGCCGAGCATCGGCGTCGCTGCACCGTCCACGTCGGTCAACGATTCGCACAGATACACCATCCCGCCGCATTCGGCGACGATCGGCTTGCCGGCCGATGCATGCGCGCAGATCGTCCGCGCGCTCGTCACGTTCGCCGCGAGCGTCGCCGCATGCAGTTCCGGATAGCCACCCGGCAGGAACAGTGCGTCGCAATCGCCGGGGACGGGCTCGTCGGCAAGCGGCGAGAAGAACCGCAACTGCGCGCCGAGCGCTTCGAGCAGTGCGAGATTCGCCGGATAGATGAACGAGAACGCGACATCGCGTGCGATCGCGATGCGCTTGCCCGCCAGCACGTGCGGCAGCGGCGCGATGTCGTCCGGCGCCGCGAACGCGACGGCGGGCGGCAGTTCGGCCAGTGCGGTCTGCGCGAGTGCGTCGGCCGCGCGGTCGAGCCGCGCGTCGAGGTCGTCGATGTCGTGCGGTTGATGCAGCCCGAGATGACGCTCGGGCAACGCGATGCCCGCGTCGGCCGGCACGTGGCCGAGCCAGCGCAGGTCGCCGGGCAGCGCTTGCTGCAGCAATTCGGCATGACGCGCGGAACCGACGCGGTTCGCGAGCACGCCGTGGAACGGCAAGCCTTCACGAAAATGCGCAAGGCCGAATGCGATCGCCGCGAAGGTCTGCGCCATCGATTTCGCGGAAATCACCGTGACGACCGGCACGCCGAATGCCGCTGCGAGATCCGCGCTGCTCGGCGTGCCGTCGAACAGCCCCATCACGCCTTCGATCAGGATCAGGTCGGCGTCGCGCGCCGCATCGGCGAGCAGCGTGCGGCAGCCGGCTTCACCGACCATGCCGAGGTCGAGCGCATGCACGGGCGCGCCGCTCGCGCGTTCGAGCAGCATCGGATCGAGAAAATCCGGCCCGGTCTTGAACACGCGCACGCGGCGGCCGAGCCGGCGATGCAGCCGCGCGAGACCGGCCGTCACCGACGTCTTGCCCTGGCCGGACGCGGGCGCGCTGACGAAGAGCGCAGGGCAGGCGCGCATCGCTCAGAACTCCACGCCGCGCTGCGCCTTCACGCCCTGTTCCTTGTACGGATGCTTGACGAGCCGCATCTCGGTGACGAGGTCGGCGGCTTCGACGAGCGCATCGGGCGCGTGCCGGCCGGTCACGACGACATGCAGCGAAGCGGGGCGGGCCGCGAGCGTCGCGAGCACTTCGTCGAGCGGCAGGTATTCGTACTTGAGCACGGTGTTCAGCTCGTCGAGGATCACCATCTGGTAGTCGCCGCTTTCGATCATCCGGCGCGCTTCGTCCCAGCCCTTGCGCGCGGTCGCGATGTCGGCGTCGCGGTTCTGCGTGTTCCACGTATAGCCGTCACCCATCGTCACGAAGTCGCACTGCGCGACCGCGCCGAGGAAATCGCGTTCGGACGTATGCAGCGCGCCCTTGATGAACTGCACGACGCCGAGCCGCATCCCGTGGCCGAGCACGCGCACGGCCATGCCGAACGCGGCCGTGCTCTTGCCCTTGCCGTTGCCGGTGTTGACGATCAGCAGGCCCTTTTCGTTGACGGCGGCGGCCTGCTTCTTCTCGTGGCCGGCGCGGCGGCGTTCGGTCATCCGCTGATGCGCTTCGGGATCGGTTTTCATCGGAGTTCGTCCTGTCGTAACAAAGGGTTCAAAGCGGGATCACAGCGGGCCGGCGAGCGCGACCGTCACGCCGTCCCGTGCGAGTTTCGGGCCGAGTAGCCGGCCGCGCGGCGCGGCGAGCCGCGCGCACGGCTCCGCGATGCCCGCCACGCCGAAGCGGGCGAGCGCGGCCGCCGACGGCTCGCTCGCCGCGAGTTCGGGATGCGCGGCGAGCTGCGCCGCGCCGAACGCGACGAGCGGCCAGCCGCGCCGTGCGCACAGCGTGCGCAGCGCGCGTGCGCTGGATTTTTCGGCGAGCGTCGCGACGACGGCCGGCTGCGCGTCCGGATGCCGCGCGAGCGCCGCGCGGACCGCGGCGTCGAGCTGCGCGGCGCTGACGCCCGCGCGAAAGCCGAGACCGAGCGCGACCTGCATCACGCAGGCTCCGGCGCTGTGCCGCCCGCCAGCGCCGCGACGCGGCCGATCACGACGATCGCGGGCGAGCCGATGCCGGCTGTGCCGACTGTCGAGACGACGGTCGCGAGCGTCGCCAGTGCGTGACGCTGCGCAGGCCGCGTCGCCGATTCGATCGCCGCGCACGGCGTGTCGTCCGGCAGGCCGCCGGCCTGCAGCGCGGCGACGATCGCGCCGAGGCGGCGGATGCCCATATAGATCACGAGCGTCATCCGGGTGGCGGCGAGCGCTGACCAGTCGGGCTCGTCGTCGCCCGCGCCGTGCCCGGTCACGAAAATCACGCCCTGCGCGTCGCCGCGATGCGTGACCGGAATGCCGAGCGCGGCCGGCGCGGCGATGCCGGCCGTGATGCCGTTCACGACCTCGACCGGAAACCCCGCTGCGCCGAGCGCGATCAGCTCCTCGCCGCCACGGCCGAACACGAACGGGTCGCCGCCTTTCAGGCGCGCGACGCTGCGGCCCGCGCGCAAGTGCGCGAGCATCGCGGCGACGATCGTTTCCTGCGGCGTCGATGCGTGGCCGCCGCGCTTGCCGACGTGCTCGATCAGCGCATCGGCGCGCGCATGCTGCAGGACGTCGGGATTCACGAGATCGTCGACGAGCAGCACGTCGGCCGCGCCGATCGCGCGCACGGCCTTGAGCGTCAGCAGGTCGGCGTCGCCGGGGCCGGCGCCGATCAGCCACGCGCGGCTCATCGGAGGCAGCACGGCGCGAACCGTGTCGAAGCGGGGGAAAGCGGCGAACGGACGGCGCGAAACCGGCCTGCGGAATGGCGATGCATAGCAGAATGAAAGCAGCCCGCTCGAAGCGGGCATAAGCGCACGATACGCGCACACGATCCGTCCCCCGCGGATCGGGCGTTCGGCAAGCGACTCGCTCACCCCTTGCGTCGGCCGGTATCCGGGCTGACCGCTTGCCAGGCCGCGGCCTTCCCACCCGAGGCAGGCGGGCAGTGGCATCGTGGGCGACCTGGGCGCGTGCGCTCGAAAGCGCATCGCGCGGGCGGCGTACCGTTGCGGGGACAGCACAGGCCGGGCGGACGTCCGCCTCCTGTTTCCCGTTTGACTGCATGTGCGGAATGCGCATGCGAGCACCGAACGCGGCGCATACGATAGCACAGCGCGCCGGCGCAAACGCAGGCGGGGCCGGCGCTCGCCAGCCCGCGACGGCGTGCGATGCGCGGGCCGCCGCGGTACCGGTCAGCGATACAGGATCTGCCGCTTCAGGTCCTTCGAGATGCTGCGTGCGGCGTCCGCCCACTCGGCGAGCTTCGCGCCGCTGCATACGTTGCCGCCGAGGTCGCGATCGAGCACGCGCGACACGTCGACGGTCCGGCCGTCCCGGCGATAGGTCGAGCGGTACGTGATTTCGCCGGCGCGGACGTCGACATCGGGCGGAATCGCGAGTATCTCGACGTCGGCCGGCAGCGTGATCCGGTAGCGCTCCTCGAGCCGCGTTCCGGCGCATACGCCTTCGAAACGCTTGTCCTTCTGCTGAAGGACGAAGTCGGCGAACTCGCGGATCCGCCCGAAATTCGGCAGCGACGGCACCGCGAACGCCGCAGGGCCCGGCATCAGCGACAACTGGTTCAGCGTGCCGCGCAGCGCGATCGAGAATGGCTGGTCGAGTGCGTCGAGATGATGCGGGGTCATCTGCAACTCGCCGGAAAGACCGGAGCGGCGCAGCATCTCGTCGGCAAGCCGTTTCGGCTGCACGTACCGGAACATCTGCCGCGCGTGCTGGACGGCCTGGCCGTCGAGCGCGATGTCGCCCGTCATCGTCGCGTTGCCGTCGCGGTCGAGATCGAGCGTGTAGGCGAGCTGCGAACGGCTGTTGCGGCCGTTTTGCGGCGGCGTGCGGATCACGTTGCCCGTCGCGGTGTCGAGCGCGGGCTTGCCGCTTGCCTCGAACGGCAGCGCGCCGAACGGCAGCACACCGGCCGTCGTATCGGCAAACACGTCGAATTCGGGCAGCCACACGATCGCGTGATTGAACGTCAGCACGTCCGGCGCGTCGGGCAGGCGGTAGCGATCGCCGAGGTTGACCAGCACCGCGCGGCTCTCGATGCGCTTCGCCGCGAGCAGCGCGGACAGCAGCGTCACCTGGTCCTTGCAGTCGCCGTAGCGGTTCGCGAGCACGTCGTTGGCCTGATGCGGGACCACGGGGCCGGCGCCGAAATACACGCCGACGTAGCGGATGTTGCGGGCGACCCACGCGTACAGCCGCATCGCCTGCTCGCGACGGTCGTCGACGCCCGCGGTGATCTGATCCGCGAGCGTCTGGATCGCGACGGCGGGCGCCTGCTTGTCGGCGGCGCGCGCCTGATACGCGCGCGCGATGTCCGCATACCCCGAGAAATTGCTCGCGATGAAGACGGGACCGACGTCCGTCCACGCGACCGTGTTCGCCTGTTCTTCGATCGGGCCCGGCGCGGGCGTTTCGTAGTGGTACGCGCGAATCCGGCGCCCGTCGCGCGTCGCATCGGAAGTCGCGCGCATCCCGCGCGCGTCGATCGCGACAGCCATGCCGGCCGGCGTGTCGAGCGTGACGTTCGCGGCGCGGTAGTCCTCGATCGGTGGAAACGCGAGCTGCACGCTGAATTTGCCGGGGAACAGCGTATCCGTGTCGGTCAGCGTGTACGAAAGCCGGATCGAGTCGCCTTTCGCGAGCGCGGGAAACGCGACGATGCGCAGGTGCTCGGCGCTGAATTGCGGCGCCGCGACCGTGACGGGCGCCGGCCGGTCGAAGATGCCGTGCTGGACATCGACCGGCACCGTCGAGCCGTCGGCGTGCACCGTCTGTGCGGTGTTGACGGCGAGCGTCTGAAGCTGCGCGTTGTACGGCAGCACGTACTGGCCGAAGCGGGCGATCGCCGCGTCCGTCAGCAGCTTGATCGACAGATCGACCTGTGCGGTGCGCTTGCCGGATGCGTCGACCCTGATCGTGTTGTCGAGTCGCTCGACCTGGTAGTCGGCGGCGAAAGCAGGCGAAATCTTGAGCAGCAGCGCCGCGATGCCGTAGTGGGCAATACGCGAGAGAGTCATGTCGGTCCCCGTGGTTGGAAGGTTGGTGACGCCGGCTGCGAAAGCCTGGATGAGCCTGAATGAGAAAAACGAAGAGGATGAAAATGACGACCGGGCCTGCCGGCCGGTTTCCCCCGTATCGGCCTTCGGCAGCGGCGCGAACACCGGATCGACCCTATCCAAGCCGCTCAGTGGCGTCAATTGTCTGAGTATTCGGCGGGCGGCTGCACGGCGGCCGGATACCGTCCGGTGCCGCACGCAGTCGACCCGGCTTCCCGGGCGGCAGTTTGAACGACTGTCAATTGCGCACGCCGGTTCTCCGGGGACCGGAACGTCGGATCGCCGCTGCAGCCGTCCCCGCCGCCTTGACGCTCCCGCCCGCTCCACCTACACTCGCACGCGTTTCGGTGCTCGCGCGCACCCTCCGGCGCGCGCAGTTAAACGGGAAACAGGGAGCGAGCCTGCATCGCAGCCGCGCCAACCTGTGCTGCCCCCGCAACGGTAAGCGAACGCTTCACGCCACGCGCGAAGCAGCGCCGCTTCGCCGCATGCCACCCGCATGCGGACGACTGCCACTGGACGCCTCGTGCGTCCGGGAAGGCGAAGTGGCGTGTTCGTCAGCCCGGATACCGGCCGAGACGAGGGGTTCAGCGCCGCGGGGATGCGGCGCATTGTCCACGGCCGCAGCCGCAGTGCGTCCGGCATCCGAGCGTTTCCCGTTTCCCGACCCGCTGTGCGTTTCGCGCAGGCCGGTCGAGCATCCGGGGCATGTGCGGGCCCGGGCATCCGGTGCCGGCCGTGTTGGCATTCACCATGTCGACCGTTCGCAAGGGAGCACCATGCTCGACTCGTTTTCCCGCCTGTTCAACGACAGCCCGTCCGGGCTGCGCGGCAAGATCATCGCCATCTATTCGTTGCTGATCGCGTTCAACGTCGGCGCGTGGATCTGGGCGTTCATCGCCTTCCACGGCCAGCCGGTGCTGCTCGGCACCGCGCTGCTCGCATACGTGTTCGGCCTGCGCCACGCGGTCGACGCCGACCATATCGCGGCGATCGACAACGTCACGCGCAAGCTGATGCAGGAGGGCCGCAGCCCGCTCGGCGCGGGCCTGTTCTTTTCGCTCGGCCATTCGACGGTGGTGATCGTGATGTCGGTCGTGGTCGCGCTGACGGCGGCGTCGATCGCCCGCTTCGACGGCATGCGGGCGATCGGCGGGACGATCAGCACCTGCGTGTCGGCGTTTTTCCTGCTGCTGCTCGCGGCCGCGAACCTGATGATCCTGATCTCCGTGTACCGGACGTTTCGCGCGGTGAAGCGCGGCGAACCGCTCGTCGAAGAGGATCTCGACCTGCTGATGAACAAGCGCGGCGTGCTCGCGCGCATCTTCCGGCCGCTGTTCCGGCTCGTGTCGCGCAGCTGGCACCTGTATCCGATCGGCTTCCTGTTCGGGATCGGCTTCGACACCGCGACCGAGATCGCGCTGTTCGGCATCTCGGCGACGCAGGTGCAGGGCGGGCTGTCGTTCTGGTCGGTGATGGTGCTGCCCGCGCTGTTCACTGCCGGCATGACGCTCGTCGACACGACCGACGGCATCCTGATGATGGGCGCGTACCGCTGGGCGTACGTGCGGCCGATCCGCAAGCTCTACTACAACATCACGATCACGTTCGTCTCCGTGCTGGTCGCCGCGCTGATCGGCGGCATCGAGGTGCTCGCGCTCATCGCCGACAAGCTGTCGCTGCAAGGCCCCGTCTGGGACTTCGCATCGATGGCGGCCGCGCATTTCGGCATGCTCGGCTACCTCGTGATCGGGCTGTTCGTCGCGAGCTGGCTCGTGTCGGCCGTGATCTACCGCGTGAAGCGCTACGACGAGATCGACGTGACGATCTCCGCCTGATTTCCCTTTTCGACACAGGACATTCCATGACCATGCGCAAGCTGCCCGTCACCATCGTCACGGGCTTTCTCGGCAGCGGCAAGACGACCTTGATGCGCCACATCCTGCAGCACGCGCAGGGCCGCCGCATCGCGGTGATCGTCAACGAGTTCGGCGAACTCGGCATCGACGGCGAGATTCTGAAGGGGTGCGGCATCGGCTGCGACGACGCGCAGGACGAAGCGTCCGGCCAGCTCTACGAACTCGCGAACGGCTGCCTGTGCTGTACCGTGCAGGAAGAGTTCTACCCGGTGATGGAGGCGCTCGTCGAGCGCCGCGCGGACATCGACCACGTGCTGATCGAGACGTCCGGCCTCGCGCTGCCGAAGCCGCTCGTGCAGGCGTTCAACTGGCCGACGATCCGCAACAGCTTCACCGTCGACGCGGTCGTGACCGTCGTCGACGGGCCGGCCACCGCGAGCGGCCAGTTCGCCGAGAACCCGCAGGCGGTCGACGCACAGCGCCGCGCCGATCCGAACCTCGACCACGAATCGCCGCTGCACGAGCTGTTCGCCGACCAGCTGTCGTCCGCCGATCTCGTGATCGTCAACAAGGCCGACCTCGTCGACGGCGCGCAGCTCGAGCAGGTCGAGGCGGCGATCCGGGAAGAGATCCCGCCGCAGGTGAAGATCGTCCGCGCGACGCGCGGCGAGCTCGATCTCGCGATGCTGCTCGGGCTCGAGTCGGCGTCCGAGGAAACCATTCACCTGCGCCACGACCATCACGGCTCGGCCGACGACGAAGATCACGACCATCATCACGACGATTTCGATTCGGTGGTCGTCAGCGGCGACGCGGGCTCGCGCGACGCGACGATCGCCGCGCTGCAGCGCGTCGTCGAGACGCATACGATCTATCGCGCGAAGGGCTTCGCCGCGCTGCCGGACGCGCCGATGCGCCTCGTGATCCAGGGCGTCGGCCGCCGCTTCGACAGCTACTTCGACCGCCGCTGGCAGGACGGCGAAGCGCGCGCGAGCCGCTTCGTGCTGATCGGCGAGGACCTCGACGCGGCCGCGCTGCAGCGCGCGTTCGACGCGGCGCTCGCGGCCGAGACGCAACAGGCGTAACGCACGATGCATCTGCTGCGCACCACGCCGGGCGGCTTCGTCGACGATACACAGGGCGTCGTCCGGATCGACCAGCAACCCGCCGAAATCGTGATCCTGAGCTCGGCGGACACGACGCTGTCGCTGCTCGCGAGCATCGTGCCGCGTCTGCCCGAAGGTTTCCCCAGCGTGCGGCTCGCGAACGTGACGTTCCTGCGCCAGCCGGCATCGGTCGATTTCTACGTCGACGACGTGCTGAAGCACGCGAAGGCGGTCGTGATCGACCACCTCGGCGGCGAAGCGTACTGGCCGTACGGGATCGAGCAGGCCGTGTCGCTCGCGTCGCGGCACCGGCAACGGCTCGCGATGTTCTCGGGCGACCTGCAGGAAGATCCGAACCTGATCGCGAAGAGCACCGTCGCGCCCGAGCTGTGCCGGTTGTGGTGGCGCTATTTGCGCGAAGGCGGCGCGCACAACGCCGAAGCGCTGTTGCGCAGCATCGCGTTTCACGCGCTCGGCTTCGGCGACGAGCCGGCGCCGCCGCGTCCGCTGCCGGCCGCCGCGCTGTATCACCCGGCGCGCGACCCGGCGAGCATCGACGACTGGCTGCCGCGCTGGACGCCCGGCGCGCCCGTCGTCGCGATCCTGTTCTACAAGGCGCACTGGCAGGCCGCGAACACCGCCGTGTTCGACGCGCTTGCCGATGCGCTGATCCGTGAAGGGCTGAATCCGCTGCCCGTCGCGGTGACGTCGCTGAAGGATGCGGTGAGCCGCGAAGTGGTCGCGCAGCTCTGCGACGCGCACGACGTCGCGCTCGTGCTGAACACGACCGCGTTCGCCGCGGGCGCAATCGATGCGCCCGAACCCGACATCCTCGCCGGCGACGCCCCGGTGCTGCAGGTGATCCTGTCCGGCGGCAACCGCGACGCGTGGCTCGCCGACAACCACGGACTGCATGCGCGCGACATCGCGATGCACGTCGCGCTGCCCGAGGTCGACGGCCGCATCGTCACGCGCGCGGTGAGCTTCAAGGGGCTCGCGTACCGTTGCGCGCACACCGAGGTCGACGTCGTGCGCTACCAGCCCGACGCGGAACGCATCGGCTTCGTCGCGGCGCTCGCGCGCGGCTGGTGCCGGCTGCGCACGCTCGACAACGCCGACAAGCGCGTCGCGCTGATCCTCGCGAACTATCCGCAAAGCGAAGGGCGGATCGGCAACGGCGTCGGGCTCGACACGCCCGCGTCGGCGCTCGGCGTGCTCGCGACGCTGCGCGACGCGGGCTATCGCGTCGCCGACTTGCCGGCCGACGGCGACGCGCTGATCGCGCGGCTCACCGAAGGCGTGACCAACGATCCGGCGATGCAGGCGTTGCGGCCTGCGTTCCAGAGCTATGCGCTCGCCGATTACCTGACGCATTTCGACCGGCTGCCGGCGGCCGTGCGCGATGCGCTGAGCGAACGCTGGGGGCCGCCGGAGGCCGACCCGACGCTGCGCCGCGGACGCTTCACGATCGCCGGCTGGCGCGCGGGCAACGTGTTCGTCGGGATCCAGCCGTCGCGCTCGCGCGGCGAGAACGACTACGCGAGCTATCACGATGCGGACCTCGTGCCGCCGCATGCGTATCTCGCGTTCTATTTCTGGCTCCGTCATGCGTTCGGCGTCGACGCGGTGATCCATCTCGGCAAGCACGGCAATCTCGAATGGCTGCCGGGCAAGAGCGTCGCGCTGTCCGATGCATGCTGGCCCGACCTGACGCTCGGGCCGCTGCCGCATCTGTATCCGTTCATCGTCAACGATCCGGGCGAGGGCAGCCAGGCGAAGCGGCGCGCGCAGGCGGTGATCGTCGATCACCTGATGCCGCCGCTCACGCGCGCGGAAAACTACGGCCCGCTGCAGGATCTCGAGCGGCAGGTCGACGAATACTACGAAGCGCTGATGGTCGACGCGCGACGCGCGAAGCTGCTGCGCAAGACGATCCTCGCGACGATCGCCGAGCACCGCCTGCACGACGAGCTGAGCGTCGCGCCGCCGCTCGACGCGAGCGGCGAGGACGAATTGCTGACGCGCGTCGACGCGTGGCTGTGCGAGCTGAAGGAAGCGCAGATCCGCGACGGGCTGCATGTGTTCGGCGTGTCGCCGGTCGACCGCCAGCGGCGCGACACGCTGCTCGCGCTCGCGCGCTTTCCGATCGGCGACGGGCAGCACGCGCGCGCCGGGCTGATCGGCGCGCTCGCGCGCGATCTCGCGCTCGGCGACGATTTCGATCCGCTTGCCGCCGACTGGGCTGCGCCGTGGCAAGGTCCGCGGCCCGCGCTGCTGGCGGACCTCGACGATACGCCGTGGCGCCACGCGGGCGATACGCGCGAACGGCTGGAACGGCTCGCGCAGCAGTGGCTCGATCGCTTGTGCGAGGCCGCGCCAGACGGGCATTGCGAGCCGCCGCCCGGCGAGTGGCCGCATACGCTGCCCGTGATCGATCGCGTGCGCTCGACGCTGATGCCGGCGCTCGACGCATGTGGCGGCGAGGAGCTGCGCCAGTTGCTGCGCGGGCTCGACGGCCGCTTCGTGCCGCCGGGGCCGAGCGGCTCGCCGTCGCGCGGACGCCCCGACGTGCTGCCGACGGGCCGCAATTTCTACTCGGTCGACACGCGCGCGGTGCCGACGCAGGCCGCGTGGTCGCTCGGCCTGAAATCCGCGCAGCAGCTGATCGAGCGGCATCTGCAGGATCACGGCGACTACCCGCGCGCGATCGGCCTGTCGGTATGGGGCACGGCGACGATGCGCACGGGCGGCGACGACATCGCGCAGGCGTTCGCGCTGATCGGCGTGCGGCCGAAATGGGCGCACGGCAGCCATCGCGTGACCGACTTCGAGATCCTGCCGATCGAGATCTTCGACCGGCCGCGGATCGACGTGACGCTGCGCGTGTCCGGCTTCTTCCGCGATGCGTTCCCGAACCTGATGCACCTGTTCGACGCGGCCGTGCAGGCCGTCGCGGCGCTCGACGAGCCCGAGCACCTGAACCCGATCCGCGCGCGCATCGAACGCGAGCGCGCGAAATGGATCGCGCAGGGCGTGCCGCCGGACGACGCGCGGCGCCGCGCGGGCTGGCGCGTGTTCGGCGCGCGGCCGGGCAGCTACGGCGCGGGCCTGCAGGACCTGATCGACCAGCGCCGCTGGCAGACCGATGCCGATCTCGCCGATGCGTACCGGCAGTGGGGCGGCTACGCGTATGCGCAGAACAGCGCGGGCGACGCGGCGCCGGACGTGTTCGGCGAGCGGCTCGCGGCGATCGACGTCGTCGTGCAGAACCAGGACAGCCGCGAGCACGACATCCTCGATTCGAACGACTACTACCAGTTCCAGGGCGGCATGACGGCGGCGGTGCGGCATCTGTCGGGCCGGCAGCCGAGCCTCTATCACGGCGACCACGCGAACCCGGCCGCGCCGAAGATGCGCACGCTGCGCGAGGAAATCGCGCGCGTGATCCGCTCGCGCGTCGTGAACCCGAAATGGCTCGACGGCGTGAAGCGTCACGGCTACAAGGGCGCGGCGGAAATGGCCGCGACCGTCGACTATCTGTACGGCTATGACGCGACCGCGCGCGTGCTGGCCGACCATCAATATGCGCTCGTCGCCGATGCGTACCTGTTCGACGACGACACCCGCGCGTTCCTCGAACGGCACAATCCGCGCGCACTGCAAGGCATCTGCGAACGCTTCGTCGAGGCGATGCAGCGCGGGCTGTGGCAGCAGCCGGGCGACTATCGCGAGCGGATCGAAGCGGTCTGGCTCGCGAGCGAACATCTTCAGGAAGGAGGACGGCGATGACCGATCCGACGCACCGTCCACGCGCGGTGCTTTCCGCAGTGTTGCCCGCAGTGTTTCCATTCGCCGCGCTCGTCGGACAGACGGCACTGCAGCAGGCGCTGCTGCTCGCGGCCATCGATCCGTCGCTCGGCGGCGTGCTCGTCAGCGGGCCGCGCGGCACCGCGAAATCGACCGCCGCGCGCGCGTTGGCCGAACTGCTGCCGGAAGGCCAGTTCGTGACGCTGCCGCTGTCGGCAAGCGACGAGCAGGTGACGGGCACGCTCGATCTCGCGCACGCGCTTGCGGAGAACGGCGTGCGTTTTCAGCCGGGGCTGCTCGCGCGCGCGCATCGCGGCGTGCTGTACGTCGACGAGGTGAACCTGCTCGCGGACGGGCTGGTCGATACGCTGCTCGACGTCGCCGCAAGCGGGATCAACATCGTCGAGCGCGATGGCGTGTCGCACACGCACGATGCGCGCTTCGTGCTGGTCGGCACGATGAACCCGGAAGAGGGCGAACTGCGTCCGCAACTGCTCGACCGCTTCGGGCTGATGGTCGCGCTCGAGAACTGCTACGACGCGGCGCAGCGCGAACAGATCGTGAAGGCGCGGCTCGCGTTCGATCTCGAGCCCGACGCATTCCGCGCGCGGCACGACGCGGCGCACCGCGACCTGGTTGAACGGATTCGCGCGGCGCGCGAGCGGCTCGCATCGCTCACGTTCGACGATGCCGTCCATGCGCGGGTCAGCGCGCTGTGCATCGAGGCGGCCGTCGACGGACTGCGTGCGGATCTCGTGATGCTGCGCGCCGCGCGTGCGCTGGCCGCGCTCGACGGCGCGGACACGGTGACGGTCGGGCACGTCGAGCGGGTGGCGGAAGCCGTGCTGCAGCATCGGCGCAACACGCGGCACGCACCGTCCGATGTTCCGCCTCACGGGCGCACGAACGACGACCGCTCGCCGCGCGACATGCGCGAGGAACGCGCCACGTCGTCCGACATGGACGGCTCGTCCGGACGCGACACGGCCGATCCGCAGGGCGAATGGGGCTACCTGCCGCCGGAACCGGCCGGGTTGCAGGCGGTCAAGTGCGTGGTGCCGCTGCCGCTAAAAAAACGCTGAGCCATCGAGCCGGCGCCGCCGCGAACACGGTTCGCGGTCCTCGATGGCAGCAGGGCGCAAGCGGGCGTGCGGCGGCCGCGCCGGGCGTTGCACGCGCCGGCGCGGCCGTCGCCGCCGTTGCATGGCCGGCGACGTTCGCGGCCAAGCGCGGCGACCCGTTGCATGCCGATCATCTGCGTTTCCGGAGACGGGCCGCCGCGCCGCGCGCGCTGCATTGCTTCGTGCTCGACTGCTCGGCGTCGATGCTGTCGTTCGACCGTCTCGCAGCGGCGAAGGGATTGATCGTCGCGTATTTCGATCAGGCCGCGCGCGTGCGCGCGGAGACGGCGCTGATCTGTTTCGGCGGGGCGGGCGCGCAACGCCGCTTCGGGCCGGCGGTGCCGCGCTGGTGGAATGCGCGCTGGCTCGAACCGGTCGACGGCGGCGGCGGCACGCCGCTCGCGGACGGGATCGATGCGGCCGCGGCGCTGCTCGCGCGCGACGCGCGGCGCGATCCGGACAAGCAGCGGTGGCTGTGGGTGCTGTCCGACGGACGCACACGCGAGATGCCGGCGAAGCCGGCGGCGGCCGATCACGTCGTGTTTGTCGATTTCGACGATGCGGCGGTGAAGGTCGGGCGGGGGGCGCGCCTTGCCGCTGTGTGGGGGGCGGAGTGGGTCACGCCGGAGACGCTGTTGCGAGGTTGAGCGTTCGGACCTGCTGCACAAGATTGGCCTCCCGATCGTGTTCGTTGTCGAAGCACACGGCCGACAGACGTATCTGCTGACCATTGGTTTCCACTGACAAAATTCCGGCCGGATCGACGGCGGGCGACGAGCTCGCCGTCACAGCGGCCCAGCGGCGCATGGCGCCAGGTCGGCGTTCTCTGCAGGATGCTCGCGGGAGTTTCCCCACTGTGATCGCGCGACTTTGCGCCTAAGATGAAAGCGTGATTCGGCGCAGGCCCGCGAATGTCGGGAGCCGGGAGGCAGCGCCTGGGTCGACGTCAACGAATGTTTTCATCATGCATGTGAGGGTGTGCACGGCGCCTGCCTGTCATGCGGCTGCAATGACGCCAAGGAGCGCGGCGATCGACGCGCGGGCGACCTCTGGTCGGTCTGGCTGGACGGTCTCGCTTCGCCACGCCTTGCTCGCAGTGGCTTGCGTGCTGGGCGCGGCACCGGCTGCGCTCGCCGACACCCCCGCCAATAAAGTCGCGCCAGCCGATACGGCGCGCGCCGTCACCGCCGCGGGCCGCGCCGATCCCGTCATTTCGCCACGCGACGCCGCCGTGCGCCAGGTCGTCCTGGGCATCATCAGCTTCACGCACTGGCCGGCAACGCCCGCCCGCCTGCACCTGTGCGTGACGGGCCGACCCGACCACGCGCGTGGCCTGGTCGACACGCTGCAGGCCGGCTCGACGCCGCTCGACGTGCAGCGTGTCCACTCTGACGATTCCGCCCTCGGCGCAGCCTGCGAAGTCGTCTATCTCGGCACCTTGAGCGACGACGAGCGGCAGCAGGTCAGAGCCGCCGTGGCCGGCCATCCGGTCCTGACCATTGCGGAACACGATCCGTCCTGCACCGCGGGCAGCATGTTCTGCCTCAACGTCGATGGCGATCGCGTCACGTTCGACATCAATCTCGACGCCGTGGCGCGCAGCGGCGTGCGGGTACACCCGAATGTGCTCAATCTCGCGCGACGGCCGGTGACGCCATGAAGCAGCCCGCGCGCCCCATTTTCCCTCCGCGCACCCCGCGCCCGACGCTGCAGAACGTGTTGCGCCGCGCGCACCTGCGTCTGGCATTCGTTGCCGTCGCAATGGCCGCGGTGTCGTTGATCGTGGTCGCCGTGATCGCATTGCGTGCCTATGCCGGCAACAACCTGAACCTGCTGGCGCGCTCGCTCGGCTATACGGTCGAGGCGGCGCTGGTGTTTGGCGACCGCGTCGCGGCGACCGAGGCGATCGGGATGATCGCCAAGGACGAGGACGTGGCCGAGATCGTCGTCACGGATAGCAGGGGCCGGCCATTCGCGGCATGGCAGTTGCCCGCCGGCAGTGCGATCGCCAGGCTCGAGCGGGGCGTTGCCGACGTCGTGCTGCCCGGGCCCGTGACCGTACAGGTGGCGCACGACGGCGTCGTCGTCGGCTACGTCGAAGTGCGTGGTCAGGGCCGCCAGTTCTTCGGCTTCCTGCTCGGCGGCGTCGGCGGCATCCTGGCCTGCCTCGCCGTCAGCGTGCTTGGCGCTTATGTCAGCTCGAAGCGCCTGTTGCGCAGCATCGTCGCGCCGCTGCGCGCGCTGGCCGGCGTCGCCCACGCAGTGCGGCGCGAGCGCGCGTTCGAGCGGCGGGTCGAGCCCGCTGCGATCGCCGAATTGAACCAGCTCGGCGACGACTTCAACGCGTTGCTCGACGAATTCGAAGACTGGCAGAACAACCTGCGCCACGAAAACGCGTCGCTCGAACACAAGGCAACCCACGATGCCCTCACTGGCCTGCCCAACCGCGGGCAGTTCGAGGCCCGCCTCACGCACGCCCTTGGCGAGGCCGTGGTGACGGGGCAGCGGGTCGCCGTCCTGTATCTCGACTGCGACCGTTTCAAGGAGATCAACGACTGCCTCGGCCATGAAGCCGGCGACGCGGTGCTGATCGGCATCGCGGCGCGGCTGCGCACGCAGTTGCGCGAGGCCGACCTGGTTGCTCGCCTGGGCGGCGACGAATTCGCCGTGATGCTGGCGCCGATGCGCGATGCGGCCAGCGCCGCCCGTATCGCCGAGGACATCCTGTCCAGCATGACGCCGTCGATCGTGTTGTCCGATGGCCGCACGGCGGCCACCATGCTGAGCATCGGCGTCGCGCTGTATCCCGATCACGCGTTCGACGCGACCGGCCTGCTGCGCGCCGCGGATGCGGCGATGTACCGGGCCAAGCGCGCACGGCCGGGCTCGTGGCAGTTTGCCGAAGGCGTCACCGGACCGGCTTGACATGATGGCCCGGCGCCGCAGCCGGGGCCGTCGCAAGGAGTCGAAACGACGTTTGAAACAACGCGCGCAAAGGGCGCGCTCGAGGGGAATGCGATGAACAGACACTCGTTTCCTGCAAGCAACCGGCGGATGGTCATCGGGAGCGTACTGCTCCTGTGCATGCTGCTTGCGGGTTGCAAGTCGCCGCCGCTTTACCGCGGTCTGACGCAGCATCAGGTCGAGACACTCAAGTCGGCGGGATTCGAGGAGACCGAGCAGGGGTTCGAGTTCGGCTCGGCCGGACCGATCCTGTTCGACTTCGACCGCTACAACCTCAGACCCGACGTCCGCCGGATCGTCGAGCGCATCGGCCACACGCTTACGTCGGTGGGGCTCAACAGCGTGCGCGTCTATGGCTACTCCGACACGGACGGCGGGGACGCCTACGACTTTCAGTTGTCCAAACGCCGTGCCGAGGTCGTGGCGATCGAACTCGTCGACACCGGCCTCGCTGCCGGGCGCGTCGAGGCCATCGGGAAAGGCAAGCGCGACCCGGTGGGCGACAACCACACGGCCGCCGGCCGTGCGCAGAACCGTCGCGCGGCGATCGTCATCTCGACGCATTGAGCCGGCGCGGCGGGTTGCCTTTGCCGACTCGAACCGCCAATCGGGTTGACGAGGGGTTGTGCTCACGACTCGCAGCACAACCGTCGAGCTGTTCCGGATGTTCCGGTCGGGGCGTCCTGCGTCGGTCGCGGCCGGCAGCCAGCGGTCAAAAGTTGCAGCTCACCGTTCCGCGAGAGCCGTCGTTCGAACGGCGGGTCCATTCTGGAACCAGCACGCCACGAACGTTTCAGAATAGAAACATTTTCACGCATCGATCGACCGTCGCGTTCCACGCATCCCCTCCCGAGAACCGATTGGATCGAGCACGTGTCGCAAGCGGTCCGGGAATTGCTTCGGACATCAAGTTGTCCATGCACCGGTCCGGCCATCATGTCCGGCCTCGCGGCCGGCGCGCTCCCCCCACTACACTGCATTGAAGGATCACCGAGGAGACCGACATGAAGCCCCAGCCCTTGTTCGTGACGCCACAAACCTACGCACGCCCGCTGAATGTGCTTGGCGAAAAAATCACGGTCCTTGCCGATCATGCCGCCACGCAAGGTTACGAGGTCTTCCTGCAGCACGGCGCAGAAGGCAGCGGCCCGCCCCCGCACGCGCATGACTGGGACGAATCGTTCTTCGTGATCGACGGCAGCGTCGAAATCACTTGCGACGGCACCACGTCGGTCGCGACCGCCGGCTCGTTCGTGCACGTCCCGGCCGGCACGGTACACAGCTTCCGCTGCGGTTCCGGCGGCGTCGAGATGCTGTCGATCACCAGCCACACGAGCCAGGCGGCAAACCTGTTTGCGACGATCGATCGCGAAGTCACCGCGATGCCGCCCGACGTCTCGAAGCTGGTCGAGATCGCAACCCGGTGCGGCGCGCGCCTCGGCAGGTGACGGATGCAGTAGGTCGGCTAACGCGGGCCGCGTCAGCGTTCGTGATAGATCGCAAGCCAGACGGATTGCGCTTCCGCATGCGTCCACGCGACGCGATGCCGGCAATGCGGCTCGATCAGCACGTAGTCGCCGGGACGCATTTCGAGCCGCGTCGCGTTCTCTTCGAACTCGAGCACGGCGGCACCGGACAGCAGCACGACCCATTCCGCTCGCGAGTCGTCATACCAGAACCCCTCGGGACTCGCGTGCCCCATCGACACGATCCGCTCCACGTTCAGGCGTGGCCCCGTGACGAGCAAGTCGATCCGCTCGCCGCCGCTGCGCTCCCCTTCGGAGCTGAACAGGTTGCCGGTTTGAAGTTGCATAGGGCTCGACCTCACGTCAACCGTCGTGTGAAGGCGGTTGGCTCAACAGGTGTCGGGAAGATGTCCACTGGACAGCCGACCATCGTGTTACAGGAGCCATTCGATCGGCAGTATCGAAAGCTTTTGCATGGAGGCTCGAGCCTGAACTGCCGAACTGGCCGGCGCTGAAGTACTTGTGCGCCGTGGCGCCTGCCGCACGACGCAGTTCGTACAGGTGCACGCCCCCTTGAAGCAGTTCCACGCGTCTTTTGCCTTAACCGGCATGGACGGGCACGACATCCGTCGCTTCGAGGGAGTTGGTCAGCACTCGCAAGGCCGTCAGCACAGTCACACAGAGCGCGGAAAGCGCCGCCGAACGGTATCGGCTCACGAGAGGCTCGTCTGGAGGACGTGGGCGTCGAAGACGCATCGGCGTCGCTATGGTCCGGACACCTTCACATCGTTCAGCGATCGACTGGCCCTGGCGATCGCACGGGACAGCCGGGCGACCTCGTTGAGATGCTCGATCATGTCGTTCGCCAGGCGGAAGTTCACCGCATCTTCCTGGCTGCGCAGTTGCAGGTCGGACAAGATGTGCTGACGCGCAATGTCGGCCTGCACCTCGATCGCAGGCTTCGCGTTGACGATGCGCGTCACGACGTCTGCGTCCGGATGCGCGATCGTGTTCACGGCAAGCGCGAAATGTTCGATCACGGCCGTGACAAATCGGGAAATTTCGGCACTGCGCAGCTGGGCCATGTCCGCGCCTTGCGACAGCCGTCGTTGGCTCAGGGCGAGCATGCTGGTGGTGGCAACTTCCCGGATCGCGTCCAGACAGGTCGCGATACGGGCCAGGTCCACCAGCTGCCTCCCTTCGTCGTCCGTATGGATGGCATCCGAGAGCTGGCCGACATAGGTGAGAATGGCGGTGCTGAGGGTATCGGCAGCCTTGTCTTCGTCCGTCAGTGCGCCAAGCCCCACCGCGCTGCTTTCGATGACAAGCGCTGCACTGCGCTCGACCAGGTGCTGGACCTGTTTGCCGAGCGAGACCAGTTCGAGCTGCACGCGGGTGATCGCCAGCGCCGGCATTTCCACGAGTGTGTCATCGAGATAGCGCGGCGCGCCGGGGTCCTGCCAGCCCTTGGCGGTCGACGGGGCAAGCCGTTCGGCGAGCTTGCCGATGGGCTTCGTGAACCAGATCAGCACCGCGGTGGAAAAGACGCTGAAAACGGTATGCGCATTGGCTGCCTGACGTGGCGTTTCGGCCGCGAGGCGGGCGGCGCCTGTCAGTTCAGGCGCGGAGGGCGAGACCTGGCGAATGATGTCCGCATATTGCGGAATGACGAAGGCGAGAAACAGCACGCCGAGCAGATTGAAAAGCAGATGGACGATGCCGACCTGCGCGGCTTCTGCGGATTTGCCGATCGATGCCAGCAGCGCCGTGCCGCAGGTGCCCACATTGGCACCCAGAATGAGCGCGATGCCGGATTCCAGCGGAATGAGTCCCTGGCTGCCCAGCGCAATCACGACCGCGAGCGTGGCGGCCGAACTCTGCACGATCGCCGTAAAGACCGCGCCGATCGCAATGCCGAGCAATGGATTGCGCATGTCCTGCATCGCGGCGATGAACGGCTCGTAATTGCGCAGCGGCCGCGTGGCATTGCCCATGAACTCGATGCCGAGAAACAGCAGGCCAAGGCCGAGCAGCACGCCGCCGAGCTCGCGCGCCAATTCCCGTTTCGAGAAACCGTAAAGCAGGAAACCGCCGGCGAGCAGGAATGGCGTAATCGCCGAGATATTGAATGCGATGATCTGCGCAGTCAGCGTCGAGCCGATATTGGCGCCCATGATCATCGGTATCGACTGCTGGAGCGTCATGAGCCCGGCGGACACGAAGCCCACCAGCAATACGGTCGTAATGGTCGACGAATTCAGCAGCGCCGTGATGCCTGCGCCGGCGAGCACGCCACGAAACCGGTTGGCCGTCAGCGTGCCCAGCAGCGACTGCAAACGGGAACCGGCGATGGCCTTGAGTCCTCCCGTCATGAGTTCCAGCCCGAACAGGAACAGCGCCAGGCCGCCGACCAGCAAGCCGACGATCTCGATCAGGTTCAGGTTGGCACCAGGCTGCATGGCGATGGGGCGTCTCAAACCGGCGATCGTGTCATTGTACGAGCTTCCTCGATCGATCATCAGTCAAGGCCGACGCGAGTGCTTCAGCGATTGTCATGACCATCGGCGGACGCGGACCCGTAATTCCCCGCCGCCGGGTTGCCGATGCTTCGTACCTGGCCCTCTCCCTGCAGATGGCGGTCGGCTACGATCCGGTCGAGACACACGACGTTCGCAGGCCGCTGGCCCTCGTAAAAGTGGTAGCGGCAACGCCCGGCCTGCTTCGCGACATACATGGCGCTGTCGGCGCCTGTCAGCAAGTCATGCGGATCCGCGATCCGATCCGGATACGTGGCAATTCCGATGCTGACACTGATGGGAAAACGCCCGTCGTGCATGTCTCGACCGAGCGCCTGCGCCTCTGTCACGAGTCGCTTCGCGATCCTGTGAAGCTCTTCGTCCGAGTCGATGCCAGGAAGGACGACGACGAATTCGTCTCCACCGATCCTGGCCAGGCAGTCGTCCTGACGAAGGCACCCGGCGAAAATGGTTCCCGCCGCGCGCAGGACATCGTCCCCGGCAGCATGGCCGAGTGTGTCGTTGACCGATTTGAACCCGTCGAGATCCAGGTACATCAGTCCGACGCGCCGCACGCCAATCGTCGCCGGCGCGCACTTTGCCTGGAGGTACGCGAGCAAGCCGCGGCGGTTGGACAACCCGGTCAGCGCGTCCTTGGTCGACGCGGCATCGAGCGTGGCCACGTGAGAGGAGATCGCCGACATCGCCCGGCGCTGAAGCCTGGCTGTCGCCAGCAGCATGGCGAGGACAAGCAGGCCGAACGCAACAGACGCCGCCCCCATGTACATCAGGCGCCGATGGAGATCGGCGAACGCATCCTCCCGCAGGTTGAACCAATGGCCAATCAGGACGGCCATGTCTGCGCGCAAGCGGTCCATCACGCGTTTGCCCACGTCGGTACGTACGACGGCAAGCGCGGCATCGCGGCTCACTTCATCGCGCAGTGCGATCGTCTGCGCCATCTCGGCCAGCTTCCGGTCCCGGTCGCGCATCAATCGTTCAAGCAAGGGTCGACCTGCGGTTTCGTCAGCCAGCGCGCTCTGAAGCGCGGCAGAGGCGGTCACCGCATTCCTTGTGCCTTGCTGATACGGTTCCAGGTACTTTGGATCGTCAGTGAGCAGATAGCCCCGCTGACCGGTTTCGGCGTCCTTCAACGCATCCAGAAGGCGGTGCGCAGCGGGCAGCACATTCGTTGACCGACGTGCAGTCGCGATGTCATCCAATACCCCGCGCATTTCCAGGCCCACGATGCTGCCCATGACCGACAGCCCGATCATGACGAACAGCACCAGGTTGCGAAACCGCTTGCGTTCGGCAAGCGCTGCGTTTGCAATTGTCTTCATTGGATGCAGTGGGCTCCCTGTAGTCGACACCAGTTCTTGGGAGTGCAACCGATGCGCCCGGTTCGTAAATATTTGTTCGCACTACGGGCGATTTTGCTTCTCCCGCGAACGTATCGACCATCCGCCTGTTGGTACTCAGCGGCACCGCCGCGCGCAACGCAACTGAAGTCAATCCTATGACGAGTTTGCACACCGTACAACCCGCAGGCGGTCAGCGCCTGCTGAAGCTTGTGTAGCCGTTTTCAATTTTGCGTGTAGGTGTTTTCCGACGCTCGTTGCGCCGACATCCTTTCATTTCAATTGCATTGTCAGCCAACAGGCGCTCATGCCAGGGTGGGCAAGGTGAGCCAGCCGGGCTGGCCGGTCCGGAAATGACGGCGAGCGTGGATGAGCGCTGCCGCCTCACCTGCGGCGACACGACCATACGAATGTCCGTCGGGCCTTGGAGCCGGCCTTCGACTTGCCGCAACGGCTTGTGACGGGAGAGGGGCGGGCAGCGACCGGCCGACGAATCGCAAACCTGGTCTCCCGTCGATTGAAAGGAGATTGTCATCGGAATGCGAAAGACATCCGCCAGTCATCGCGCGCCACGGAACAAGGACTTGCCCGGCGGGCAGCCGTCGGCCGGGCCGGGGTAAAGGTTTCCCGATCCGTGCCGATATACCTGCCTGAAGTGTCGTCCGATCGCGTGACAGGCCCGCTTTCACCTGTATTGACGCTTGTCTTCCCGCTTATGCAGGCAGTATCGGGCTCGCAGGTTCAGCACGTCATTCGGTCGAACGGGTGAGCCCGTGCCAACGAGGCGCTGTCTGCGTTGGCATGTACGACTGGGTCGTCCCAAGCAATCCGGAAGATATGATGCGAATCGCAAGTTCCTTTCTCGCGAAACCGGCCCTGTTCATTTTTGCTGGAATTGGCATCACGCTCGCCACCACCGCTGTCACGGCAGTCTCGTTGTACCAGATGAGACTGGACGCGATGGCGCAGGCGCGCGACGCGACACGAAACCTCGTGATCTCCCTGCAAAAGGAGACCGAGCGCAATCTCGACATCTATCAACTCGCGATGCGCGATGTCGTGACGAGCATCGAGACGCCCCGCATCTTTCATCTCCCGCCGGAAATCCGGCAGCTTGCCGCATTCAGCACGGCCAGCAATGCCAAGGATCTGGGCTCGTTATTTGCGACCGATGCAACCGGCAATATCATTCTCGACGCCCATGCGGTTCCGCCGCGCAAGTTCAATGTGAGCGACCGCGACTACTTTCAGATTCAACGACAGCAAAAGGATGCCGGCTTGTATCTCAGCAAGCCCTTCCTGCCGCGCGTGGGTGACCGGGAACAGCCGCAGATCGCGTTGAGCCGGCGGCTCGAGGACGAGAACGGCCAATTCGCAGGCGTGGTTGCCAGTACGCTCCAGCTCAGCTATTTCCACCAGCTGTTCGAAGATTCGATACTCGGTCAGCACGGGACCATTACGCTGCTGCGCACCGACGGGACGGTGCTGATGCGGCAACCGTACCGCAAGAAGGACATCGGCAGTTCGCTCGCCGGCGGGCATTCGTTTCCGCCACTCGTGCAATCCGATCACGGAACCTATATCGACATCGCGGTGCTGGACCACATCGAGCGCCTGTACAGCTTCAGGCGGATCGGCAGCTACCCGCTGGTCGTCGTCGTCGGCTTTGCGACCGAGGATATCTACGCAGGCTGGCGCAAGCGGGCGATTGCCATCGGCATCGTCACGGCGATTGTCGACGCGCTCCTCATCATGTTGTGCCTGATGTTCAGCGCACAGCTGCGCAAGCGACTGGCGATGGAGCGCCAATTGCAAAGGCTGGCCTGGTTCGACTCGCTGACGGGCTTGCCCAACAGGACGCAACTGCAGAGAGAAGCACACCGTGTCCTGACGGACGCCAGCCGGAATTCGTCGAGTTTCGCGACAATGTTCATCGATCTGGACCGTTTCAAGCGCGTCAATGACACGCAGGGGCATGCCGCCGGTGACGAGGTGTTGAGCGAAATCGCAAGACGCCTCCGGGATCATGTCCGCGGGGAGGACCTGATCGGCCGCCTCGGCGGAGACGAGTTTCTCGCCATATTGCAAGACTGCGACGTACGCAGGGCCACCCACATCGCCACACGCATGCTGCAAGCGGTGTATGAGCCGATCGTCACCAATTCGAAGCATGACGCGGGCATCACGATCAGTGCCAGCATCGGCATCTCGATCTATCCGCACGACGGACAGGACAGCGATACCCTGCTGCGAAACGCGGACCTGGCCATGTACCAGGCGAAGAATGCGGGACGTAACCAGGTGCATTTCTACGCGCCCGAGTATGAGCGTGAAGCCAAGGAACATCTGGAACTGGAAATCGCGCTGCAACGCGCGTTGCGAGCAAATGCACTCGGTGTGCTCTACCAGCCCAAGATCGATGTGACGGGGGCGCTGCGCGGTGCCGAGGCCCTCGTCAGCTGGTACAACGACAAACAAGGATTCATTCCGCCGGATCGATTCATCGCCATAGCGGAGGAGAGCGGCCTGATCGCGGAGATGGATGCATGGGTGCTCGGCGAGGCCTGCCGCCAGCTTGCCGAGTGGCGGGGCCGGGGCATCGACGTACCCACGATATCGGTGAATGTCTGTGCCGCAGACTTCAAGCGTCCGGATTACCCCGCGTTTGTCGCCCGCACCCTGCAGGCGCATGGCCTGGATCCTGCAGACCTGATCCTGGAGATGACCGAACGCGTCATGTTCGACGAGTCGGTCGATGACATTCGCACGTCGCTCAATGCGATACATGCGCTTGGAATCGCGCTGTCGATCGATGACTTCGGTACGGGCTACTCGTCCCTGAGCTATCTCCACCGATTCCCGGTCAAGGAACTGAAAATCGACAGAAGCTTCGTGCAGGGCATAGGCGGCGATGCAATGGCCGAATCCCTGGCGCAGACCGTGATCAACATCGGCAACATGCTGCAGCTGACGGTCATTGCCGAGGGCGTGGAAACGCGAGCGCAGCGCGACTTTCTGCACAAGCACGGCTGCCTCACGCAACAGGGGTATCTTTACGCGCCGCCGCTCCCGCCGGGAGACTTTGCGCTGTGGGTGGAAGCGCATCGGCAGCGGACCCCGGCAAGCGAATCAGGCTCCATTCACATTGCCACGAGAAGCCCGAACGCGCAGGCAAGCGAGTGCGACGCACCGACGGGCCTGCGTCATGATGGCGAGCCCGTTCCTTCCAGTGCATCCGATTGCGCTCGATGACGCCGTAGATCCAGGAGTCGAATTCGCTGACGAGACGGCGTCATGCGACGCTGGTCCGGGACGTGACTTCCAGCGCGCGTGCCCCATCGCACCGGGCTTGTTCTTCCGTCGCGAATTCTTCCCGGCTGAATGCGATCAACTTGAACCCGCTCCCCTGAGCGCGAGGAACGGTAATTCCCCAGTGCCATCCGCCGTCCTGTTCGAACACGTGCAGGGCGAGCGGTGACGAAGCGGGCGGGACCTGTGCTGGCATCACGGTTTCCGGCTGAGAGGCGTCAAGATGCGAGCCACGACAAGTTCAGTCTAGGAGAGAGATTGCTGCGTCGCAATATGCGGTGTTGTTGTATCGATGCAGCACTTCGCATGTCACATTTTTGAAAAACCATTGTGCCCGCCGAGCTTGTGCGACCATGAAAATGTCGAAACCGTGACATCAATACCAGGCTTGATCGGAGGATCTATGGATCGCACTTCGCTCATATGGGCGGCGGTGCCACACAACAGCGACGGCGTTGTGTTTCAGGTTCGGATGGGGCGAGGTCAGCAGCGCTTCCACATTTCGCGCGACACCCTCCGGGCAATTTTCGATCTCGGTCGCGATGCGACCGACGCGGTGCAGCTGGATCACTTTTACATGAACGTGGAGTGCATCTTGAGAGAGGCACTCCGAAAACGCTCGAAAGCCGGATCGGATACGTTGCGGCTGGACGTGAACGACTTCATCGCGAAGCGCTCGGCGAGATCGGATGAGGACCGCGTCGCGCGAATCTGACGAGCGCTCCCCGTGATGCGAGGGGAAGGGCTGGAATGCGATTCGACATGCTCGGGTAAGATGGAGGACCTATCCGTCGCGCCCATCGAATACGCGTCCAGCCTGTCTCCGAGGTCACACGATGAACGAAGTCAACACCTTGCTTGCGCTTGCCGGCGTCCTGCTGCTGAGTGTCGCCAGTCCCGGACCGAATTTCGTGATCGTCACGTCGACGGCGGTCGCATCGCGACGCGCGGGCCTGATGACCGGTGTCGGACTGGCTGCCGCGTCCGGCACCTGGGCATCGATCGCGATCGCCGGGCTGAGCCTGATCGTCACGCACGTGACCTGGATCGAGACCGTCCTTCGGCTGGCCGGCGCCACGTACCTGATCTGGCTCGGCGCCAAAATGATCCTGGGCGCGCGCCGGCCGTTGCCCGTTGCAGCCCGGGCCGTCGCCTCCAATTGGACCGCCGCGAAGAAGGGCTATGTCGTCAGCATGACCAGCCCCAAGTCCGTTGCGTTCTACGGCAGCATCTTCGCGCTGATGGTGCCCGCCCATGCGCCGATGGGGCTCAACATCGCGGTCGTCGGCATCGCGATCGTCATTTCATGCACGTGGTACTGCGCGATGGCGCTGCTTGCGTCGCATTCGGTCGTGCGCGGCATCCTGGTTCGGCGCAAGGCCGTGCTCGATACGACGGCGGGCCTGCTGTTGATGGGTGTCGGCGGCCGGATGCTCGCCGGGCGATGACGACCCGATGATGACCCGATGATGACCATTTCCCGCCGAACCCGCCTGCGTGGCGGCCTGCATGGCGTGCTGGTCGGCGACGCGCTGGGCGTTCCGTACGAATTCCACGGCGTCGCATCGATCCCGTCACCCGCCGAGATCGACATGACGCCGCCGCCGGGCTTTGATCGCGCTCACGACGGCGTGCCGCCCGGCACGTGGAGCGACGACGGCGCCCAGGCACTTGCGCTGCTGGATGCGCTGTTGAGCGATCGAGCGCTGAACCTCGACACGTTCGCCGCGAACCTGCTGAACTGGTTTCATCGAGGCGCGTTCACACCGGACGGCAATGTCTTCGATGTCGGGCTGCAGACCCAGAGGGCATTTCATGCGCTGGCGTCAGGCGCCGCCCCGGCGGTTGCCGGTCCTGGCGACGAGCGCGACAACGGCAACGGGTCGCTGATGCGATGCTTTCCCGTGGTGATGGTGGCATCGTCGCGGGACGACGCGATCCGCCTGGCATGCAAGCAAAGCCTGGTGACGCACGGGCACGTACGCGCGCAGCTCTGTTGCGCGCTCTACTGTTTGACAGCGATGGGCATCCTTGACGGCCTGTCCGCGGCCGATGCCGTGCGGACGGCGGAGGACGAGCTGCTGGCGCGGCATGCCGGCACGACGGAAGAAGCCGAGCTGAAGGTCGTGCTCGACGGCCGCTTCGATGCGCCGCAAGGGTCCGGCTATGTCGTCGACAGTTTCTGGTCGGCCATCCATTGCGTGCTGTCGACGCGCAGTTACGAAGACTGCGTGAAACGCGCGGTCTCGCTCGGCAACGATACGGATACGACGGCTGCCATCGCAGGCGGCCTTGCCGGCGCGCTGTATGGCGAAGACGCGATACCGGCGCGCTGGCTCGCGGCGCTGCGCGGGAGTGAGATCGTCGAGGATCGGCTGGCCCGGATTTGAACGGCGGGAACGCGCGCCGCGTCCGTTTCGGACTCACGCCGGCGGCGGGCAGGGGCCGAGCAGGGTTTCAAGGTCGCGAAGAAAGGCCGCGGATGCATGCGTGGCGGGCTTGTCGTTACGCGTAATCGCGACCAAAGGACCGATGTGCAGCGGCAATTCGCACTGCACAGGCTGCAGGCGATACCGTTCGCATAGCTCTTCCGCGATACATTGCGACGACAGGACGAGCGTATCGCTCTGGCTCGCCATCCGGAAGACCAGTGGCGATACCTGCGACGACACCACCTCGGACGGGAGTCGCAGCCCCATGTCGCGGGCCGCAAACTCGAGCTGCTGCCTGACGATGTTCGGCTGGGCGGGGAGTACCCACGGAAACGCCAGCAGGTCCAGGAGCGTCATCGGCTCCAGGGTGGCCGGATGTCCGTGCCGGGCGAGAAAAACGGGCATGTCATGCTTCAGCATGTCGAGCTTGTACAGCTCGCTGCCGAATCCGCTCGCCGTCCGGCCGATGACGACATCGACGACATCCTGGTCGAGCCACTCGAGCAACACTTCCATCGGACCTTCGCGAAGGGTGAGCCGCATGCGCGGCCATGTGCTCCGGAAGTCGTTCACGCAATCGGAAAGCGCCCCCCACCATGCGAGCGGAGCGAATATCCCGATCGACAGATTGCCGACATCGCCGCTCAGCAATGCGTCGAGTTCCGCCTCGGCCCGCTGGACGTCGCTGGCGATCAGATAGCCATGGCGCACGAGGGTTTCGCCGTAGATCGTCGGACGCATGCCGCTCGGCGTGCGTTCGAACAGCTGCGCGCCGACGATCGCCTCGATCTCTGCCAACGTCTTGGATATCGCCGACTGGCTGACATTCTGCGCTTCGGCCGCCTTTTGCAGGCTGCCGAGCCTCGCGATCTCGACGACCACGGTGATGTGCCGGAGCTTCAGGCGTTGATGCAATGCGTTCATGATCCAGCCCGGGTTGAATTTTGGTCATGAGGGGGCGGTGAAGAATTCCGTTTTCTTTCCGCAGGCGATCCGTAACCTCATGGTTGCCGGAAAACTTGGGGCCCGCCGGGGACGACGGCGGCACCGGGAAACGACCGGCCGGGATCCGGCCGATTGTGGATTGTGACGAAACACCGCACAGAATGAAGGAGGGCGGCATGAAGGGCACCATACTTGCCCAATGCGAGCAGGGCATGCTCGAAGGCGTGACTCACGAACGTGTTCACACGTTCTACGATATTCCCTATGCGTCGAATGGCGGCCGTTTCAAGCCTGCCGCGGAGCCGGCGCGCTGGACCGGTCTGCGCGATTGTACTCGACCCGGGCCGGTCTTTCCGCAGATGCCCAGCCGGCTGGATTTCGTGATGGGGCCGACTTGCCGGGGCATCGAGCAGTCCGAGGATGCGTTCAGGCTGAACGTCTTCACGCCGGGCCTGGCGGGCCGGCTGCCGGTCGTATTCTGGATCCACGGCGGGGGCTTCATGACCGGCGGCACGCTGCCTTGCTACTCCGGCGAATCGATCGCGCGTCTCGGTCGCGCGGTGGTCGTGACGATGAACTATCGTCTCGGCGTGCTCGGCAATCTCTGCATGGACGGCATTTCGACGGGCAATCTTTCCGTGTCGGATCTCGAGTGCGCGCTGCGGTGGGTCAGGCAGAACATTGCGAACTTCGGAGGCGATCCGGATTCGATCGTGGCGGCAGGCCAGTCGGCGGGCGCCTGGTACGCGCAACTGCTGGCCGCGATGCCCACGACGCATCGGCATGTCAAAGCGATCGCCATGCTCAGCTACCCCGGTCTTCAGCCGATGGACCCGGCGAAAGCGCATGCAACGGCAGTGCGCATGTGCGAGAACACGGGTATCGCGCCCACCGGCGAGGCGCTGCTCACCCTGCCCGTGGAGCGCATCCTGCAGGAGCAGACCAGGGCGGTTGTCGCCTCGGCGAAATTTGCCGAGGTTCCGATCGCCTTCATGCCCGTCGCGCGCGACGGCGTGCCGGCCGATCCCGGCGCGGCCGCGCAGGCCCGCTTTGCGGGGAAGCCGATCTTCATCGGATGGACGCACGATGAGGCAGGCAGCTTCTTTGCGAGCAGCCCGAATGTCCTGGCGGTGACGGAGGAGCAGGCGCGCAACACGTACGATCTCGAGTTCGGCGACAACGGGGCGACGCGATATGAAAGCGCCGCCGACGGCCGATTCGATCACCGGCCGTATGCTGCGCTGGTGGCGTTGCGTTCCGAAAAACTGTTCGCCGGACCGGCCCGCCGATTCGCGAAGGGAATGGCCGAAGCGGCAAGCGACGTATTTGCCTATCGCTTCGATTTCCAGTCGAGGCAACCGAACGTGGGCGCTGGCCATTGCTTCGAGCTGCCGTTCTTCTTCGGCAACTTCGACAACTGGGTCGACGCGCCGATGCTCGACGGAATCGACGAGCAGCGCAGCCGCGCATTGTCGGCCCGGATCCAGGCCCATTTCCTCAACTTCGTGGAATCCGGGAATCCAAATGGACCGGGGGTGCCGCCGTGGAGGGCGTTCCGCGGCGAAGACGGCGAGTTGATGCATTTCGACTGACGCGTCGGTGATCCGCTGTCGTCCCGTGATTGACGGGACGATGGCTGATCGGACGACGATTCGAATAAACAATCAGGATTGCAGATTAAAAATCCGAATCCGACAACAAGGCCACGAGCCGCCAGACTGGAGATATGACCGTCATGAAATTGAAGTGGAGTGTCGCCTTGCTGGCCGCGGCGACGGGGCTTGCGCACGGTCAGAGCAGCGTCACGCTGTACGGCATCATCGATACCGGAATTTCCTACTACAACCATGCGACCGCCAACGGCGGTACGTCGATCGGCATGGCGTCACTGACCGGGAGACTGCCATCCCGTTGGGGCTTGAGAGGCACGGAGGACCTGGGTGGAGGCTTCAAGACGTTCTTCGTGCTGGAAGACGGCTTTCAGCCGACGAACGGCACGTTGAATTACGGCGGTCGCCTGTTCGGCATTCAGGCGAACGTCGGCATCAGGAGCGACTATGGCGCGCTCACGTTCGGCAGGCAGCTCGGCATGACGATGTACGCGCTGATAAACGCGGATGTGATCGGCCCGTCGATTCATTCGCTGAGCGTCTTCGACGCATATCTGCCGAACGCGCGCAGCGACAACGCGATCGGCTATCTCGGCAAGTTCGGCGGCTTGACGATCGGCGGGACATACAGTTTCGGCCGCGATGCCGCCGGCCCCGCCGGGCCGGCGGCCACCAACTGTCCGGGGCAGGTGCCGGGCAACATGCTTGCGTGCCGGCAATATACGGCGCTCGTCGCCTACGATTCGGCGAGCTTCGGCGTGGCGGCGTCTTACGACGTGCTGCGCGGCGGCTCGGGTGCTTCGGCGCCGCTGAACAACAGCGCATACACCGATACGCACAACATCGTCGACGGCTACGTGATGTTCGGTTCGACGAAGATCGGCATCGGCTGGATCAGGAACAACCTGGCCGCCGCGACCCATCTGCAGACGGACATCTTCTTTGCCGGCGCGACTTACTTCGTCACGCCTGCATTGTTCTTCGACGCACAAGGCGTGCGCTATCTTCAGCGCGGGTCGGAGGGGAGGAAGGACGCGAGTTCGACGCTGCTCGTCGGACGTGCGAATTACCTGTTCTCGAAGCGCACGATGGTGTACGCGTCCGTCGGGACCATGTTCAACGGCGCGCAAGCCGCGAACGCGGTGGCGGCCGGCGGCACGGTCGCGACGGGCGCAAACCAGCTCGGGATCACGGTCGGATTGCAGCAAAGATTCTGAGACGGTCCTGCGCAGAGGCGGCGGCGCGATGTTGCATGCGTGGTTCGCCGCGCGCTTCGATTCAAGTCGGCTTGTGTAGGCGTGATGCGATGGCGCATCTCGCCGCCCCGGAGATGCCCGACCGTCGTCACGTCCATTTGCCGTCGGCCGGCGGCGTCAGCCACCGCCGTCGGCATCCCGACGGTTGATTTCAACGGAGTCGGCCTCGGCGAATTCGGCGAGGCTCGCGTCGTATCGCGCCCCCGTGCCGCCCAAGGCGGCTGTCGCGCGCTTCGCGCTGTCGAGCAATGCCTTCAGCGCAATGTTGATGGTGTCTGGAACATCGAATCTGCCTTTGGGCCCGGAAAGCGTCAGAGCGCCCACGAGTTGACCGGTCGAATCGAACACCGGCACCGATGCCGACGTTGTTTCAGGATCGCGTTCACCGTATGAGACCGCCCAGAGTCGTGCGCGCACGTCATCCCAGCGCGGGTCCGACGATTCAGTGAATGCGAGCAGTACCTTGCCGGACGCGCCCTTGTCGATCGCGAATTCCTCGCCGACACGTATCGCGACCCTCACGCTCCTTGACGGTTCCACGCGGTAGAGCACCAACCGTTGGTCTCCCTGCCGCACGTAGAAAGATGCGGTCTCGCCCAGGTCTCGACTCAACTGCTGAAGGATGGGTTCGACAACCGGACCGACTTGAAAGGATCGCTGGTAAAGCGATGCGAGACGCAGGGGTTGATGGCCGATCGCGTACTGCCCGTCATTCAGCTTCCGTATGAATCCGCCGTGCTCCAAAGCGCCGAGCAGGCGCAGGACCGTGCTCTTGTACAAGCCGGTGCGGCGCGAGAGCTCCGTCAGCGTCAGCCGGTCGTCGCTCGGCCCGAATGCGTTGAGAATCGCAAACGCGCGATCCAGGACCGCAACGCCGCTGGACGTCTCCGAGGCGTCGGCCGACGACTCCGTCGGCGAGAGCGCATTGATAGGCACGTTTTCTCCTCATTTGTCGTAACCGTCACTCTACAGTTCCGTCTGATAGAACTCAAGTTCTATTATTTGCAGATTTCCGGGGTTTACCCGTCTTAATCACACCGGGTTGCCGGCCTATAGTTCTCTTCCATAGAACGCAGGTCTGGCAGATAGAACTTAGGAGTGAAGGGTGAACACGTCCAATCCAAGGGTATTGATCAGCGAAGTCGGCCCGCGCGATGGCCTGCAAAGCATCAAGCGCGTGATGCCGACAGCGGCGAAGCTGCGATGGATTTCGGCGCTGGCGGCCGCCGGGCTGAAAGAGATCGAGGTGGGCTCGTTCGTTCCACCGAAGTTGCTGCCGCAAATGGCGGACATCCGTGACGTCGTCGCGCATGCGCTGTCGATTCCGGGGCTGCATGTGGCGGTGCTCGCGCCGAACCTGCGTGGTTCGCAGGGCGCCTTCGAAGCCGGTGTGCACAAGGTGACGCTGCCCGTCTCGGTGACCGACGAACACGCGATGGCCAATGTCCGCAAAACGACGGCGCAGATGATCGACGAGGTTCGCAACATCGTCACGTTGCGCAACGCGCAGTTTCCCGGCGTGCAGATCGAAGCGGGCGTGTCGGTCGCATTCGGCTGCACGATTGCCGGCGCGGTCACCGACGACGAGACGATGCGCATGTGCGTGGCGATGGCCGAGTGCGGCGTGGACGAGATCGGCCTGTCCGATACGAGCGGATACGCGAACCCTGCGCAGGTTCGCCGCCTGTTCCGCCGATTGCAGTCCGAGCTTGGGGACAAGGCGGGCGGCGCGCACTTTCATAACACGCGCGGTCAGGGGCTGGCCAATGTCGTTGCCGCGCTTGACGTTGGCGTCACGACGATCGATTCGAGCCAGGCGGGTCTTGGCGGCTGTCCGTATGCGCCGGGCGCTACCGGAAACATCGTCACGGAAGACCTGGCGTTCCTGCTGGAAGCGATGGGCTACGACACGGGCGTGGACATCGACAAGCTCGTCGCTGCGCGCGCGATTCTGGCCGACGCGTTGCCGGGTGAGGCTTTGTACGGGCATGTGCAGGATGCCGGGCTGCCCAAGGGATTCACCTATTCGGACGGGCGCGTACCGAGCGCGCCGCAACCGGAAGGCTGTCTGCTGGGAGTCGCGCAATGAGCGAAGTGCACGCGAATCAATCTCTGCCGTACAGCGGCGTGCGCGTTGTCGAGATGACGCACATGGTGATGGGCCCGACATGCGGCATGGTCCTGGCTGATCTGGGAGCGGAGGTGATCAAGGTCGAACCGATCGCCGGCGACAGCACGCGCACGCTTCGCGGGTCCGGCGCCGGTTTCTTCAGCACCTTCAACCGGAACAAGAAGAGTATCGCCGTCGATGTGAAGGACGCGCGCGGGGTCGAGATCGTGCACAAGCTGCTTGCCGGTGCAGACGTCTTCAGCGAAAACTTCAAGAGCGGCACGATGGACAGGCTGGGCCTCGGCTATGCCGCGCTTTCCAGGCTCAATCCGCGTCTCGTCTATGTGTCCCACAAGGGATTTCTGCCCGGTCCGTACGATCACCGTACCGCGCTCGACGAGGTCGTGCAGATGATGGGCGGCCTCGCGTACATGACGGGACCGGAAGGGCGTCCATTGCGGGCCGGCACGAGCGTCAACGACATCATGGGCGGCATGTTCGGCGCAATCGGCGCGATGGCGGCGCTCGCTCAACGCGAGCGCACCGGACGCGGCCAGGAGGTTCAAAGCGCGCTATTCGAGAACAACGTGTTTCTCGTCGCGCAACACATGATGCAGTTCGCCGTGACCGGACAAGCTGCCGCACCGATGCCCAGCCGGATCTCCGCATGGGCCGTCTACGACGTGTTTTCGGTCAGGAACGGCGAGCAGATTTTCCTGGCGGTCGTGTCCGACACGCAATGGGCGATCTTCTGTGACGCGTTCGGCCTGTCGGCGCTGAAGGCGAACGAGCGCATCGCGACCAACAATCAGCGGGTGCAGGCGCGCGACTGGCTGCTGCCGCAGCTTCGCCAGCACATGGAATCGTTCACCGCAGCCGAGATCAGCGCCATCTTCGAACGCTGCGGATTGCCGTACGCGCCGATTACCAAACCGCAGGACCTGTTCGACGATCCACATCTGCTCGCAACCGGCGGGCTTGCCGATGTGACGCTGCCGCCCGACGCCAGTGGTGCCGGCCAACCCGTCTCCACGAAGACAGCGCTGCTGCCGTTGACGCTTGACGGGCAGCGCTTGCAACTGCGCGCTGCGCCTCCGTCCCTGGGCCAGGACACGCGCGCGCTGCTCATGCAGCTCGGTTACACGCCTGAAGAAGTCAGACAGCTGACCGAAGCGGGCGTCGTCGGGTGTCGGGAGCGACAGCCTGGCGATGCATCGAGCCCCTCGGCCAACGAACTCGCCAGCGCCTGACACCTGAAAACCACACCAGGAATCACTGCGCCCGCCCATCGGGCTGCATGGTCCGGTTCGGCCAGTGATTTCACAGGAGACGAAACATGACATCGATATCTTCGGATATGACGGCCGAACAGGCCGTCGATTCCACCCTGGAGCAACAGGCGGTCAAGAAAGCCGCGTGGCGCTTCATCCCGCTTCTCGCGCTCGCGTACTTCTTCAATTATCTGGATCGAACCAGCGTCGGCTTTGCTGCGCTGACGATGAACCACGATCTCGGGTTGACTGCGACGCAGTTCGGGTGGGGTGCCGGCATCATGTTCGCGGGCTACTGCTTGTGCGAAGTCCCCAGCAACCTTGCGCTGTATCGCTTCGGCGCACGACGCTGGCTGGCGCGCATCATGATCACGTGGGGCTTCTTCGCGGCGGCTACCGCGCTTGCGGAGGGACCGGCCAGCTTCTACGCAATCCGGCTCTTGCTGGGTATCGGCGAAGCGGGCTTCTTCCCGGGCGTGATCTTCTTCCTCGCAGTCTGGTTTCCGGCGAGCTATCGCACGCGCGTGCTCGCGTGGTTCACGGTCTCCACGCCGCTGTCGTCACTCGTCGGCGGCCCGCTGTCGACGTGGCTGCTCAGGATGGACGGCTTCCTTGGGCTGGCCGGCTGGAAATGGATGTTCATCGTGGAGGGGTTGCCCGCGTGCGCGCTCGGCTTCCTCGTGCTGAAGATGCTCGCGGACAAGCCCGCCGATGCCACGTGGCTGTCGCCGCAGGAGCGGCAGGCGCTGCAAAGCGCCTTCGACCGCGAGGGCACAGCCAGGCAGAAGAAGGATTTCGGCGCCGCGTTGAAGGATGCCCGCACGTACATCCTTGCGATGATCTCGTTCGGCTTCACGATGGGCTCCTACGGTATCGGCATCTGGCTGCCGCAGATGCTCAAGGCTCACGGCATGAGCGTGACGCAGACCGGGTGGGTTTCGGCGATACCGTATTTCTTTGCAACCATTGCACTGCTCTGGTGGGCCAAGCGTGTCGATCGGCGCGGCGGACCCGTCGCGAATCTGGCCGCGGGTCTGTTGATCGGCGCCGTGGCGCTCGGCGTATCGACCCACTTTCATCAATTGGCGCCTGCCATGACCGGCGTCACGCTGGCGCTCATCGGTACGATCGCGGGCCGCACGATTTTCTATACGTTGCCGAACAGGTTTCTCTCCGGGCAGGCCGCTGCCGGCGGCCTCGCGCTGATCAATTCGATCGGCGCGCTTGGCGGGTTTGCGGGACCGTACCTCGTCGGCTATCTCAAGGACAGCTTCGGGACGTTCACGGCCGGGATGATCGGCCTGTCGGTCGTGCTGCTCGTCACGACCTTGCTGACCCTCTCGCTCTACGCTTTCAACACGGAGAAGACGTGACCATGGCACAGCTTCGTTCGCCCCAGCGACGCCGGCTTCTCGGCGCGGCGGCAGCATCGATCATGATCCCGGCCGTCACTGCGCGACCGGGATTCGCAAAAGAGGAAACGCGCAGCATGAGCACGACCAGCAACTATCTTCCCGTTTGCGCGGCGTGGCTCGCGTCGGGCACCGAAGCCGCGCTTGAACCGGACATGCCGATCATCGACGCGCATCATCATTTCTATGAACGGACGGGGTGGACTTACCTGCTCGATGAATATCTGGAAGACGCCAGATCGGGGCACAACATCACCGCGTCCGTGTACATGCAGGCACTGACGCGTTATCGAAACGACGGTCCCGAACCGATGCGCCCGGTCGGCGAAATCGAGTACGTGGTCGAAGCCACCGCATCGTTGCAGAACGGCAAGCCGCAGGTTGCGAAGGGCATCGTCGGATATGCGGATCTGCGTCGCGGCGCGGCAGTGCGAGACGTGCTCGAAGCCGAGCTTCACGCGGGCGACGGCCGTTTGCGCGGCGTGCGGCATCTCGTGACATGGGACGCCGACCGGACGCTCGTGAATCCCCTGTCGGCCGCGCCGCGCGGATTGCTGCTTGACCCGACCTATCGGGCAGGCGTCGCGCAACTGGGGGCGCTCGGTCTCTCCTGCGACGCATGGCTCTTCTTCCCGCAACTGCCCGAACTCTTCGATCTGGCGAAGGCGTATCCCGATACGCCTTTCATCATCAACCATTGCGGCGGTGTCGTGCGAATCGCCAGTTATGCAGACAAACGCAAGGACGTGTTCGACGCATGGTCGCGCTCGATGCGCGAGCTGGCGCAGTTGCCCAACGTGTATGTGAAGGTCGGTGGCCTGGGCATGCGCATCAACGGCTTCGACTTCGAAAAAGGAGAGCGTCCGCCTTCCTCGATCGAGCTGGCGGAAACATGGAAGCCGTGGATGCATACCTGCATCGAGGCCTTCGGCGCGAACCGCTGCATGTTCGAAAGCAATTTTCCGGTCGACAAAGGCTCGTATCCCTATAGCAACGGCTGGAACGCGTTCAAGCGCTTGACCGCGCAGGCGAGTGCGCAGGAACGGGAGGCACTGTTCCGGGGAACCGTCACCAAGGTGTACCGTCTCGCGTGACCTGATCGTTAGCCACGGCGCCGCGGGCGAATGCATCTGCTGGCAGCCGCGGCGATGGCAGCAGTTTCATGTTGGGGGCGGCGGTGTCCGCCAGCATCACGGACACCGCCGCCCTCCGTATCGCGACAGGTCGGGGAGGTACCCCAATCGTCAGGCAGAAGGCGCGGGAATCGAAGTACCGAAAACCCGCGCCCGAGGTCGGGCTCAGCGCCGCTCATCGCAAGCGACCTGGCGAGCGAGAGCCCATCAGGGACACGACTAACGGGAGTCGTGGACCAGCACCTTTTTCCCCTCGAAGTGTTCTTGCACACCTTGCTCGCAATCCGGTGGGCACTTTGCCAGGCCGTCCGCGCTCTGGCCCGACACGGTGACCGCCCGGTAGACCACGGATTCGACGAGCGTCCCGCCGGCAGAGACGACGATGTTCAGGTCAGTCTCGACGCCGGCCGGCACGGGTCCGCCGGCCGTATAGGTGGTTTTCATCGTGCCGGTGCAATCCGAGTTCACCGTGTAGGTGCCGGTCTGGTCAGGATTGAATGTCGTTTGCCCGCCTTTCGGCAGCCCACCGATCACGCCGAAGTCGGTGCGTGAAAAATGGCCCACACCGTCGAACGTCACCAGGGCGACGTCATCGAGAATCGACGTGGCGGCGTACGGATGCACCTTGCCATCGGCACCGATCAATCCAAGAATGTCTCCGTGACCGATAAACCCGAAGGCTCCCTTTAGCGTTGCGCTCGAGCAAAGGCCGTCGGCCTGCGCGGCACCACTGAGCGACAGAAGTGCAATGGCTGTTGCCGCCGCAACGCTTGAATGCTTGATCTTCACGATCATCTCCTTGCCGGCGAACCGGGCGCTCGACATCACGACGCGCAGGGGCCTGTTGCCTGGCTGGATCGGGCACCCGATTCAAAATGAAATTCAAAAAGGCTGCAGTGAACCCTGGCTGCCGCCGTTTGATCAGGCAACGATCATCGATCGCGCTCGTCTCCGTTCCCGCCTCCCTGTCTGACCTTGACGGAATGTGCGCTTGCCTGGATCGCGATATCGCAACCCTTGTCGCACAGTGTCCCGTCGAGGGCGGGCGCGCCGCTCGCAAGATGCTGGAAGCTCGTGACGCCGTAGAACTCATTCCCGTGGTCGACGATCACGATTTTTTGCGTCAGCGTGGTGCCATTCGGAAAAGTAACGCTCAGCTCGCCGGTGCAATCCGCATTCACGGAGTACGAGATCGTTTCGTTGGTTGCAAACGCTTCAGGCGGCGAGCCCGGCCTGACCGTGCCGTTGAACATCGCGAAATCCACCTGCGTGCCGGTTCCGGCGCCGTCCAGTACCGGCAGGGCAACGACGTCGATTTCAGTGGGCGTGGCATAGCGGTGAAGGACCTGGCTCGGGGCCGTCCCGGTGAGGATTCCGAGCGCCTGCGCATGAACCGAGGTGCCGTATGCGCCTTTCAGGGTCGCAATCGTGCACGCGTGGTTCTGTGCATGAGCCATACTGTTCAGTGTCAGCAATACAATCGCGGCGGCCGCCGCTTCTTTCAGGAATCTGCCATTCATCTTCATCTCCTTTTGTGCCGATTCAGCCAGGATGTCCAAAGCGAAAAATGGCGCGCATCGTTGTGATTGAAATTGACCTTCGCGCGAGACGGGCCATCTCGGCGTCGCCGATATTCGCTTGGGACGCGCGGTCAAAGCGATGAATCCCAATCAATGCCGTTTAATGAAGGGCGGAGAAAATGGCACTTTGACGATGCCGGGGATGATTCCGGTATCGAGCTTGCCATTCGCGTCGTTTTCAGTGCATGCGCGAAGTCACGCCGGTCCCGTTTCGGCAGGTCGGACGAGGGGACTCGCCGGACCCGTATCGAGGGCCGGGAAGGCATGTGCTTGCATGCGCCGAAACGGGCGCTGGAGCACTACTGGCGGGTGCTGGTGAGAGTGTGTCGGCAGCAAGTGTCGATAGTCGCCATTCGTATTAGTTAACTACATTGCCCCCGGACGCGAGAAAGTCCACCGCGAGGTGGACGATGATTTCATTCTGTGGATAGAGCATAGATCAGCACTTGATGGATTTCAATTTTCCACCATGGCAATGCAATCGATTTGAAATGAGATGTTATTGAATCGTCGCGGAATATATTGGCGTCGTCCTGCTGAAACCCGTGTTGCATGAATCGGCAATGGCCGAAGTTGTCGAAAGTTTTTATACGACCATTACAAAATCGTGAAGCGGCAAACGCCGCGCGCGTTTCATTCGCTTAACGCACGGCCCGGCTTCGCGCGGCCTCCGGGGTCATGCCCGTCCACGCGTTGAACGCCCGGAAAAACGAGTTCGGATCCTGGTAGCCCAGCAGGAACGCGATCTGGCTGTACGGCAGATCGGAGCGGTCGATGTAGTGCCATGCGAGCCGTTCGCGAACGTCGGCCAGCACGTCCTTGAAGCTGGCGTCTTCCGCCTCGAGCCGCCGCTGCAACGTGCGTTTGCTGATCGCGAGCTTGCGCGCGACGTCGTCGACGGTGGCGAGCCCGCTCGGGATCAGCTCGAGCAACGCGGCCCGGACCCGCTCCGAGATCCCGGTGTCCGCGGACAATGCGGCGAGCCGCTGGCGCAGGTCGGGTTCGAAGACCTTCCACATCGCGTCGTTCTGCGTGACGAACGGACGGCGTGCATCGGGAAGCGCAAAGCTGACGCTCGGCGAATCGCCGTAGCGCGGCGCCACGCCGAAGAAGCGCGCATAGCCTTCATGCCGGGCCAGTTCACCCGGCAGCGTGACGTCGCTCGCCGCCACGCGCACGCGGGTCGCGATCCGCGCGAGTTGTACGAAGAAGCCGAGTTCCATCGCGATCAGCGTACCCGGCGCGGGCACCTCCCGCTCCAGAAAATCGAGCGCAAGCGTGAGCGTTTCCGCCGCCGGCGTCACGCGCAGCCGCATCGGGCCGATCAGCGGCTTGAACTGGCTGATGCGGCGCACCGCGACGTCGAGATTGGGGCTGCACAGCGCCGCAAAGATCGGCGGATCGAACGTCTCCACCGACAGCTTGTCGAGCACGCGCAGCGGCAGCGGCGGCAGCGACGGGTCTCCGGCCGCGTCCTCCAGAGCCTGCCAAAGGCCGAGATACTCGCGGGTCGACAGGCCGGCGTCGGTGCGCACGAAGCGGTCGGGCGGTAGCTGCGCCCGCCGCAGGATCTCGTCGGACGACAGGCCCATGTCCGTCAGCAGGATCCGCCAGCCCGGCGCGATCGCGAAGCGGTTCATCGGGACAACTGTCCGGTCTCGACGAGCTGCCCGAAGAAATCGTTCATCGATTCGGCGAGCGGCCGATAGCGGATCCCGAGTTCGTTGCGGCTGCGGCTGTTGTCGGCCCGCCACGGACGTCCGACGTTGAGGGACACCATCTTGTGCGTAACGGCCTTGTTGGCGAGCGGCCCGGCCAGCCACACGAGCCATTTCGGCAGCGTGCGCGTGGGGATCGGATAGTCGTGGCCGTATCGCGCGACCAGCGTCGCGGCCATCGCCGGGAAAGTCGTGTCGTGCCCGGACGTGATGTAGCGGCCGCTGGCGCCCGGCGTGAACGCCGCGCGGAAGTGCGCTTCGGCGACGTCGCGCACGTCGACCGCACCGATGCCGATGTCCGGCACGCCGATCTTCATCGTGCCGTCGCCCATCTGGCGGACGATCGCGAAGCTCTCGGACGTGCCTTCAGGATTGATGCCGGGCCCGATGACCAGCGACGGATTGATCGTGACGAGATCCCAGCGATGCTGCGCGCCGGCGATCTTCCAGGCCTCCCGTTCGGCCAGCGTCTTGGAGTATGCGTACGGCTGGTGCGTCAGCGACGAGCTCGTGTTCCAGATCGCCTCGGTGAACACGCCGTTCGGCACGCGATCGAGATCGGCATTGTCGCCATAGATGGCGGCACAACTGCTGGTGAGCACGACACGCTTGACCGACGGCGTCGCGTTGACCGTTTCGAGCACGTTTCGCGTGCCGAGCAGCGCGGGGTCGATCAGCTCCGTCTGCGGATCCCGGACGTCGATCTTGAACGGCGACGCCGTATGAAACACGACCTGGCAGCCCGCCATCGCGTCCGCATACGATCCGGGCCGCAGCAGGTCGGCGCGGAAGTAGCGGAGCTTTCCCGGCGCGCTTGCGGCGATGCGGTCCAGGTGCCGCAGCTTCGCGGCATCGTCAGGGTTGCGTACCGCCGCGTGGACCGTCAGGCCCGCGTCGAGCAGCCGTTTCACGAGCCAGCCCGCGACGTAGCCGGTTGCGCCGGTCACCATGACCGGTGTGTCTTTGTCGATGTCCATTGTGTCGATTCCACGGCGAACGATGATCGACATGATGCATTGCCGGTCACGCGATGTAACTGGCAAAGCGCGCCAATCGGCTTGCGATCCGCGCCGCAGGCGGTGGCGCGATGGCGCGCGTCGCCGGCGAAACGGTTGGCCCGAATGTGCGCCGCCGCGCTCGGGTAAGATGGCGGCGGCCACCGCCTACGCTACCGCCAGTCATGGCTCGACATATCGCCCAATGATCCATTTCAATCTCGCCGAAGGCGTGTTGGTCTCCAGCCTGCAGCAACTCGACCGCTTCGATCTGGCCGGCATCACCGTCGCCCTGTTGCTGGGCGGCATGGTCAAAGGCGTCACGGGCATCGGTGTGCCGCTCGTTGCCATGCCGATCCTGAGTCAGTTCCTGCCGATCAGGCATGCGGTGCTCCTGCTGTCGATGCCGATCATCCTGGGCAACATTCCGCAGGCGCTGGAAGGTGGCGAGATACTGGCGACGGCACGGCGGATAGCCGCACCGATCGCGGGCACCGTTGTCGGCAACGTCGTCGGCGTCGCCATCCTCCTTTCCCTCAATGCGCGGCATGCTCAAGCCGCGTCCGGCGCGCTGTTGATCGTCGCCGCGACGCTGATGCTCGGCTCGCCGAAGCTCAACCTGCCGCAAGCGTGGCAAAGACCGGTCGGCTTCGCGCTCGGATTTGGCGCGGCGCTGATGGAAAGCATCGCATCGGTCCCGGGCCCGTTGCTCGCCACTTACCTGATTTCGTCCGGCGCAACCGGACGGGCATTCACGAAGCAGATTGCGATCATCCTGGTGGTGTCGATCGTCACGCTGATCACGACGTTCAATGGCGCTGCGCACGCAAGCGGTGCCGACCTCTTGGTTTCGGCGGCTGCCAGCCTGCCGGCCATCGCCGGAATGTGGATGGTTCGCCCGCTGCGCGACAAGATGCCTCCAAAGACGTTCAGGATGGTCGTACTGCTGTTCGTGCTCGTTGCGGCAGCCCAAATGATCTGGAAATCAGGCGTCTTCGCGCATGGAGGATCGTCTGTCGCTCAGTTGGATCGCCGCGTGCACACCAACCACGGCGACACCGCACGCACGGCCGCGCAGGCAGATCGCGCCATCGGACGGGACGATACATGACGAGAGCGTTGTTCATCTGCAGCCGGAACCGGCTGCGCAGCCCGACGGCAGAAACGATATTCGCTCAGTGGCCGGGCATCGAAACGGATTCCGCGGGGCTCGCGCCGGATGCAGAAACGAGGGTGTCGGGCGAGCAGATCGCGTGGGCCGAGATCATCTTCGTGATGGAGCGCACGCACAAGGCCCGGTTGTCGAAGCAATTCGGCGCGGACCTGAAAGGCAAGCGTATCGTGTGTCTCGACATTCCCGACCAGTATGCATACATGCAGCCGGAACTGGTCGCGCTGCTTGAACGCAAGGCCGGCAGATTCCTGCGGTCGTGACTGGCGCGATGGATCTGCACGACGTCCGCCCGCCGCCTCTCGTAAGTGGCGCAGCGCCCGCGTGTTCAAGCGCCGCCGAAGCCGGCGTTCGTCAGCAGATCGTCGACGATGATCTCCCCGGCGGTGCGTCCGGCACTGAGGGCATCGAGCGTGTCGGCGAACGGTTTCCCGGTATCGTCGGACAGTCGCACCGGCGAAAAGAAGATCGACGATGTGTCGCCCTCGCGAACCTGCACGACGGCGACGTAGCCGGGCGCGAGCGCGGTCGCGCCGGCGTCGGCGGCCGGATGATGTTCGCAGCGGACTTCGATCGTGTAGCCGCGATAGGTGTACGTGCTGGTCATGTCGGGCTCGCTAAGGGGGCGCGGTCGCGCGGCAACGGATTTCCGGCGAACGGCGTCAGCCGGCCTCGGCGTACACCGTCCTGAACGTCCGGTCGAGCTGCAGCAACTCGATGATCTTCAGAGTCGGAATGCTGGCGCGCAGCGCCTCCAGGCGGTCGAGCGCAAACCACTTGCAATGGACGATCTCGTTGCGCGCTCGCGGCGCCTGGTCAACAGGAACATGGGTCACGAATACGTGGTGCAGCTTCGTGAGGCCGCCGAACTGGACCGCGTAGGTCAGCGCGAGCCCCTCCAGCGCCGTTTCCTCCGACAATTCCCGATGCGCGGCCTCCAATGGCGTTTCGCCGCGCTTGATCACCCCGCCCGGCAACGTCCAGCGCGACGCCGTTCGCGCGACCAGCAGCACGCGCCGGCCTTGGCGGCACACGATGGTCGCCCGTTCCTTGACGAGCGAAGAGGTGTCAATTCGCGAGCTCATGAGTGTCGATGCGTTGCCGCAAGCATAGATGAATTCAGGGGGATTTGTCAGGTGCAAATCGTTCGTCATCCGAATGGGATCATGACGGCTCGGTCAATGTGAATCGTACGTGTCATCCGTGTGAACATTCACGAGCAAGCCGCCTGCATGAGCCCGCTGCATCACGTGTGCCGATAGGTTCCGTGCCGCGCATGCCTGACGTGTCGCGTGTGCCCGTGTTTGTGAACCGCATGCCGGTAATGGCGCCGATGCGGGCTCACGTGGTGTCGCCGCGAAACGGGACGTGCCTCGGGCACCGCACCCTGCGGCAGCGGCGCGACCTCGGTGGCGCCCGGCAACGGCGCGGGTTGCGCCGGCCGCGCGGTGCTTTGCGGCTGGGTCTGCCCTTCGCCGAACTGGTAGGTCTGCGCGCGTGCGACGCCCAGCGTCGATGCGAGCGCGACGGCGGCCAGCAGCATGCGTTTCATGAAAGCTCCGGACTCGTGGGGAAGGCGTGCGACCGCAAGCTTAGCGAACGGCGGACTATCTCGGCAACCCGGTCGCGATCGACAAGGCCGGCAAGACACAGATGCCTGTCCGGGCACGCTCGCCGCTGCCTCGATCAGGAGCCCGCCCGCTTGACAACAAATTTCCCCAATGTGAATATAAATTCGCCCACAAGAATTCATGGCCCGATCGGAAACGGCCCCGTGCAGGCGACGGCGAGCCGGTCCGGCGGTCCGGACATCGGAACCAGGAGCGAGACGAATGACGCAACACGAACGGCAGGGCGCGCTGGGGGGCTTGCGCATCATCGATCTGTCGCGGGTGCTGGGCGGCCCGTATGCGACGCAGATCCTTGCGGACCACGGCGCGGAAGTGATCAAGGTCGAGCCGCCGTCCGGCGACGAGACGCGCACGTGGGGGCCGCCGTTCGACGGCGACACCGCGTCGTATTTCCTCGGCGTGAACCGCAACAAGCTGGGCGTCACGCTCGACCTGACGCAACCCGGCGACCGCGAGCGGCTGCTGGGGCTGCTCGAGCATGCGGACGCGCTCGTCGAGAACTTCAAGATCGGCACGATGGAGCGCTGGGGGCTCGGCTTCGACGCGCTGCATACACGGTTCCCGCGGCTCGTCCATTGCCGCGTGTCGGGCTTCGGCGCAGACGGCCCGCTCGGCGCATTGCCCGGCTACGACGCGGCGGTGCAGGCATTCACGGGGCTGATGAGCGTGAACGGCGAGGCGGGCGGGGCGCCGCTGCGTGTCGGCGTGCCGATCGTCGATCTCGTCACGGGGCTGAACGCGGCGCTCGGCGTGCTGATGGCGCTGCGCGAGCGCGATGCGAGCGGCAAAGGGCAGTTCGTCGAATCGACGCTGTTCGACTGCGCGCTGTCGATCCTGCACCCGCATACGCCGAACTACTTCCATTCGGGCAAGGAGCCCGTGCGCACCGGCAACGCGCATCCGAACATCACGCCGTACGACAGCTTCCCGAGCGCCACCGTCGACGTCTTCCTCGCGGTCGGCAACAACGGACAGTTCGCCGCGCTGTGCGCGGAACTCGGCACGACCGCTTGGCTCGACGATCCGCGCTTCGTCGACAACCGCGCGCGCAGCCTGAACCGCGCGGCGCTGCGCGCACTGCTCGAAGCCGAGCTCGCGAAGCACGACGGCGCGGCGCTCGCCGACCGGCTGATCCGCCGCGGGGTGCCGTGCGCGCCGGTGCTCGGCCTCGCCGACGCGCTCGATCATCCGCATGCCGCGCATCGCGAGATGCGGGTCGAGATCGGCAACCATCGCGGGATCGCGTCGCCGATCAAGCTCGGCCGCACGCCCGCCACGTACCGGATGCCGCCGCCCGCATTGAACCAGCACGAGGAGCAGGTGTTCGGGGCCGCCGCGAACCGCGAGTCCTGATCGATGCCGCGCGTGGCGCGACGATCTTCCAACGTTTCAAGCGCTCGTCATGGACGTCAAACTTGTCGCCCGGACGCTCGACCTGTTCGAGCTGTTCGCCACCGAACGGCGGCCGCTGCCGCTCACCGAACTCGCACGCCTGCTCAATGTGCCGGCGTCGAGCTGCCTCGCGATGGCGCGCACGCTCGTGAGCCGCGGCTATCTGTACGAAGTGCGCAAGCGCGGCGGCTACTATCCGACGCGACGCCTGCAGGCGATCGCCGCCGCGATCGACGCGACCGATCCCGTCGTCGACATGGTGCACCCGCATCTCGTCGCGCTGCGCGACGCGTGCGGCGAAACGGCGGTGCTCGGCAAGGTTCACGGGACGTCGGTGATGTACCTGGACGTCGTCGAGTCGGAGCAGGCGATCCGCTACGCGCGCCAGCCCGGCGAGCTGCGGCCGCTGCATGCGAACTCGATCGGCAAGGCGATCTTCGGGGAAATGACGGCCGATGCGCAGCAGGCGCTCGGCGGCCGGCTTTCGTTCGAGCGCTACACGGATGCGACGGTGACGAGCCTGCCCGCACTCGTCGAACAGGCTGCACGCTTTCATGCGCAAGGCTGGGCGGACAATTGCGGGGAAAGCGCGCCGGAACTGTCGGCGATCGCGGTCGCGCTGCCGATCGACGGCGACTGGTACGGGCTGTCGGTCGTCGGGCCGACCGAGCGGATCCGCCAGCATCACGACGCGCATGCCGCCGCGCTCGTCGACGCGAAGACGCGGCTGCTGGCCGAGCACGCGCGGGATTGATGCGGCGCGGGCCGTCGCACCGAGAATCGATCCGGGAATAGACCCGCGAACCGAGCCGCGAATCGACCTGGTAAGGCGTCGTCCGGATCGCGCCGGCATCGTCCGACGCCAGCGCGATTCCGTTCGGCTCAAGTCACGTGGGCGCTACGCGCGACGTCAGGACTTCACCCACACGCCGCCCGCACTCGGCGTATCGCCCTGGGTCCACCATTTTGCGCAGTACTTCGCGCCCTGGTACATCACGCAGGCGCCGCCCTGATACGCGGCCGTCGGCGACCACGTCGGCGTGCCGCCGCCGAGCGCCTTCCATACCGGCGCCTGGCCGGGAACGTCGCCCTGGGTCCACCATTGCGCCTGGTAGGTCGTGCCCTGGTACGTGACCGTCGCGCCAGCCGTATACACCTGGCTCGCGGACCACGGCGCGCCCGGCTGCGGCGTGCCGCCGCCGCTCGAACCGCCGCCGTAGTTCGGGTCCTGCGTGACGCCCGCGCCCCACTTGCCGTCGAGCTTCTTGAAGATCGACGCGAAAGCGTACGGCTGCTGGGCGATCCCCGAGCAGGTCGGCGACGTGTATGCGCCATTGTTCGGGCACGGCTGGTCGCGGCCGACCGACCAGTTGCCGAAGAACCCGTAGCCGTTGTTGACGGCCGCATTCAGCACGCTCTGCGCGTTCGCGAGCGTAAACGTTTCGCCCTGTACGTCGTTCATGCCGATCATCGGCGTGACGCCGACCATCTGCCACAGCTGCACGCTGCTCTTCGTCTGCCCGGCCGACCGGTAGCCGGTGTCGAGCTGCGAGTAGAGCGCCTGCGCGGCGCCGATCGCGGCGGCGCCCATGTCGATGCCGGCGGGACCATAGTCCATCGTCATCAGGTTCACGGCGTCGAAGCCGACGTGGTTCGCGATCGCCGCGTTGACGACGTTCAGCCCGTCCTGCGTGAGCCCGGTCGGCATCGTCGGCAGCGTCAGCGTGACGTGCAGCGGCTTGCCCTTCGCTGCATAGTCCGCCTGCAACTGCGCGACTGCCTGGAAATTGCGGGCGACGGCCGCCGTATCCTGCTGCGACGCGCCCTCGATGTCGAAGTCGACGTGCGTGAGCGCGTACGTGTCGATCACGCTCTGGTATGCGGTCTTCAGTGCGGGAACGGTCGTGCAGGCCTGCATCAGCGGCGTGCCGTTCGCGCCGCCGAACGACACGGCGACCTCGCCGCCTTTCGCGCGATAGCTGGCGATCGATGTGCCGAGCGACGTGAGCAGGTCGCCGGTCGCACCGTTGCCGATCGCCTGCACGCCGCCCCACGACGGCGTGCAGCCGTTGCCCGCGACGACGAACGCGAGCGTGAATTGCTGGATGCCTTGCTGCACGCCGATCCGGTCGACGAGCGGAGTCGGATACAGCGTCACGTCGACGTAAGGCGCGTACACGCCCGCCGCCTGAGACACGCTCGCCGCGGCGAGCAGGACGCCCGCGGCGAACGCGCGCGGGATCAAACGCGACAACTCTCGGTTTTTCATTTTGTTCTCCATGATGATGAGCGATACGCTGGCCGGCATATCGTGGCCATGTCATCGCCGCGTCGGACCGGGCAATGGACAGCCCCGGCCGGCGGCGCATCCATCATGGAGGATTCCCGACGAATCGGGAACGAATCGCCGTTCTTTTCGTTATTTGACTCGCGATACGTAACGATCTTGCCGATTCGACATCGTTTCGATACGCGCGGCGGGCACGTTTCCCGAGCGGCGCTCAGCGATACCAGCGCGGCGTATAGACCCACTCCCGTCCGTTGCCGATTGCAAAGCGCCGCGTCGTCGACGAGCCGACGATCACCATCGTCCGCATGTCGACCTGGTCCGAGCGCAGCGCGCCGAGCGTCGTGCTGACGAGCGTCGCGCCGGGGCGGCCGATGTCGCGGCCGAGCACGACGACGGTGTCGGCCGCGCGATGCGCGCGCACGACGTCGAGCGCTCGGTCGAGCTGCCACGGCCGTGCACGCGAGATCGGGTTGTAGAACGCCATCACCAGATCGGCCTCGGCCGCATGCGCAAGGCGCGTCTCGATCACGTCCCACGGTTTCAGGTTGTCCGACAGCGAGATCACGCAGAAGTCGTGGCCGAGCGGCGCGCCAGCCTGTGCGGCGGTCGCGAGCGACGCCGATACGCCGGGCTCGATGCGCAAGTCGACCGCGGCCCACTGCGGGTCGCGTGTTTCGTCGAGCGCTTCGAGCACCGCGGCGGCCATCGCGAACACCCCCGGGTCGCCCGACGATACGACCGCGACGCGCCGGCCTTCGGCCGCGAGCTCGAACGCATGGCGCGCGCGCTGCATCTCTTCCCGGTTGTCAGTGCCGTGCACGCGCTGGTCCGCGCGGAACGGCCCGGCCATGTTCACGTAGGTCGTGTAGCCGAGGATGTCGGTCGCCTCCGCGAGCGCCGTGCGCGCGGCGGGCGTCAGCCACGCGGCGCTGCCGGGGCCGAGGCCGAGCACGGTCAGGCGGCCGCGCGCGCGGCCGAGCGTCGCGGGATCGACGGGTTGCGAGGCGACCGCGCAGGCCAGGCCGGCATGCGCGTCGTGCGCATCCCGCAGCGCATCCCGCAGCGCATGCGGCACGCGCAGCGCACGTTGCAGCACGGTGGTGGCATCGGCTTCTGCATCGGCGGAATCGACGAAATCAACGAAACGCAGCGGCACGCCTAACGCGTCCGCCGCCGCTTCGAGCGCGGCATCGCCGATCGCATCTGCCGGCGCAACGATGGCGGCCAGCGCCTGCGGCGCGAGCCCGTGTGCGTCCAGCAGCGCGTTCACGCGCGCGTCGAGCGGCATGTCCGCTGTGGCGTATTCCGCGCCGATGCCGATCACGACACTGCGCGGATGGATCACGAGTTCGTCGCGCGCGCCGCGCCACGCGAGCGGCGTTACGCGAATCGCATGCGCTGCCGCGTCGTCGCGCGGCAGCGCGACATCGTCGAGCCACGGCGCGGCGCCGTCGACGCGCGTCGACGCGCCGGCCAGCAGATCGGACACGAAGCGCTTGCCCTGCGACAGATCCGCGAGCGCATAGCCGTCGGGCGGATTGAGCACGCAGGCGCCGAAGCGCAGTTCGCCGCTCGTCGTGATCGCCGGCGCGACACCGAGCCAGTCGGCCAGCTCGCGCGCGATCACGTTCACGCCGGTGAGGCCGCCGAGCAGCGGCACGACGGCCGAGCCGTCCTCCGCGACCGCGAGCACCGGCGGCTCGACGCCCTTGTCGGTCAGCGCGGGCGCGACGCAGCGGATCGCGATCCCGGCCGCGCACAGCGCGACGATCGGCACGCCGCGCGCGTACAGCTCGCGCAGGTGCGCGCCGAGTTCGTCGAACGGCACGTCGGCGGCGACGCGCGACGCAAGCGCGTGCACCTGCGCGCCCGGATAGCGCGCCTGGATGCGCCGTGCGGTGTCGAGTGCGCCCGCACCGAGGATCACGATCGCGGGCGGGGTCGTCATCCTTGCCATTTTTCCCCCGGCACGACGAGCAGCGAGAAATACGGCGACGCCATCGGATCGACGTCGTCGAGCGGCACGATGCGCTGGTTCGCCATCGTCGCGCGCTCGACGTACAGCGCGCGCTTGGCGAGGCCGAGCGCGTCGAGCACGCGCCGCACCTTGTCGAAATTGCGGCCGAGCTTCATCACGACGGCCGCGTCGGCCTGCGCGAGCCGCGTGCGCAGCTCATCTTCAGGCAGCACGCCGGACAGCACCGACAGGCTCTGGTTGCGGTACACGAGCGGCTGGCCGAGCACGGCCGTGCCGCCGAGCATCGAGCACACGCCCGGCACGACTTCGGTGTCGTAGCGTGGCGCGAGGCGGTCGTGCAGATACATGTACGAGCCGTAGAAGAACGGATCGCCTTCGCAGATCACCGCGACGTCGCGGCCCGCATCGAGATGCGCGGCGACGACGTCGGCGGCGGTGTCGTAGAAATCGGCGATCACGGTCTCGTAGCAGAGCGGCGGCGGCAGCACTTCGGTCGTCACCGGGTAGACGAGCGGCAACTGCACCTGCGAGTCGAGCAGATGCGCCTCGACGATCCCGTATGCATTGCCTTTCTTGCCCTTCGCGACGAAATACGCGACCACGGGCGCAGCCTGCAGCAGGCGCAGCGCCTTCAGCGTCATCAGTTCGGGGTCGCCCGGGCCGACGCCGAGGCCGAACAGGCGTCCACGCGCGGCCGTCATTCGACCTCCGTCGCGAGTGCGTTGACGGCGGCGGCCGCCATCGCGCTGCCGCCGCGCCGGCCGAGCAGCGCGACGTACGGCACGCCGCGGCTGTCGGCCGCGAGCAGCGCCTTCGATTCGGCCGCGCCGATGAAGCCGACCGGGAAACCGAGGATCAGCGCGGGGCGGGGCGCGCCGGCGTCGAGCATGTCGAGCAGATGGAACAGCGCGGTCGGCGCGTTGCCGATCACGACGACGCTGCCCGCGAGGTGCGCGCGCCACAGTTCGAGTGCGGCGGCCGAGCGCGTGTTGCCGAGCTGCCGCGCAAGGTCGGGCACCTCGGGTTCGCCGAGCGTGCACAGCACGCGGTTGCCGGCCGGCAGCCGCGCGCGCGTGATCCCTTCGGCGACCATCTTCGCGTCGCAGAGGATCGGCGCGCCGGCGGCCAGCGCCGCGCGGCCCGCCGCGCCCGCGCCGGTGGAGAAGCGCAGATCGTCGACGACGTCGACCATCCCGCACGCGTGGATCACGCGCACCGCGAGTTTCTCGAGGTCGGGCGGGATGTGCGACAGGTCGGCCTCGGCGCGGATCGTCGCGAACGACTGGCGGTAGATTTCCTGCCCGTCGCGAATGTAGTCAAGCATCGTTGAAGTCCTGGCTTTGCCGCGCATCGCCCAGTCGGGCCGCGGCTTGGTCGATCGTCAAATGGCGCGCGAGCAGGGTGCCGAGGCCCGCTGCGTCGTCGCGCCGGTACAGGTCGTAGCGCGCCGGCGCGACCGCGACGAGCGTGTGCTCCGCGGCGCGCGGCAGCGCGCAGTGGCGCTCGCAGCCGGTCAGGTGCGCGTCGAGCGCATGCCCGACGCGTTCGGCCAGCGCGAGCGCATCGCGCTTCGTGTCGGCGCGCGCTTTTGCGCAGCCCGCGCTGCCCGCGCACGCGGCGAGCCGCGCGAGCGGATCGGCCGGCGACACGACGAGGCCGAGCGCGGCAAGCGCTTCGCGCACCGCGCGTGCATCGGCGGTCGCGACGCCGTGGACGAACACGCCTTGCCACGGCGTCATCGACAGCGTGCGGTCGCCGTGCGTATCGGCCAGCGCCGCGAGCGCGTCGAGCCGCGCAGCGTCGAGACGGCCGAGCGCGAACTGCGCGCCGACGCTGCAGCGGCCCGCATCGTTCGACGCATGGACGCCGAAGCGCAACGCGAAATCGGACGGCGCACGCCGCCAGTCGGAAAGCGCGGGATCGGCGGCAAGCGGAAACGGAAGGTAGGTCTGCGCGCGCTCGAGCAGTGCCCGGGCGCCGCACGTCGGGAGCAGCGCGCGCATCCGCGTCACGTCGGCCGGCGCGAGGTCGAGAAACGCGAGCAGCAGCGCGCGAACGAGCGCGACGGTTTCTTCAGGCGAAACGTCGACGACGGCGGGCGCATCGCCGCGCGCCACGGGCGGGCAGCCGGCGAGCCCGGCCGCGATGCGCGCCGCGCCGTCACCGCGGCGCCACGCGGCCAGCCAGATGTCGTGCGGATGATCGAGCGCCGCGACCGCCTCGCCGCCGTCGAGCTGGATCGCGAATTTCGGCGACAGTTCGAACCGGCGCGGCTCGCGCGCGAGCATGTCGAGCAGCGGCGCGGCCAGCGCGCGGCTGTCGATCAGCGCGGCGGGATCGCGCCCGCCAAGGGGGTTCAGCATCAGGTTGCGGACGTCGTCGCTCGCCGCGAGCGCGGCGGCATCGCCGCCGGCGTCGACGAGCGGGCCGAGCCCCGCGTCGAGCAGCGCGCGGGTGAGTGCGTCGCTCTCACCGTCGCGGATGCCGCGCAACTGAAGATTCGCGCGGTTGGTCGCTTCGATCACGCCGGAGCCGTGCGCACGCGCGACGGCCGCGATCGCGCGCGCCTGCGCCGTGTCGAGCCGGCCGCCCGGCAGCTTGATCCGGCACAGCCCGCCGTCGGCCGCGGCGACGACGCGCACGAGCCCCGGGCACGCGGACGGCCGCACGGCAGGCAAAGCGGGGGATGAATCGGGGGCGGAACTCAACGGGGCACCGGGATAGTGTCGGGCCGCGGCCAACGCATCGGTACACCCCGCCCGATGCCGGCTGGCACGCACGCACTTTCAGGCCGGCAGGTCTCCTGGCTGGCAGGTCGACGCCCGCTCCAGGCCTTCCCGGTGAAACCAGTGGCGTCGGGTGGAGGCGGACTCGCTGTCTACAGTTGCGGGGGCAGCCACAGCGGCGCGGCACGCGCCCTGTGTTCCCTCTTCGGCCCCGAAGGGGCACCGGCGAACGAACGCCGTAGGATACCCGATTTTGCAGGGGGTTCGCGACGCCCGCCGACCCGCCTGCGAACGGTGCAGTTCCGGGCGTCCGGTCCGTGCCGGCCCGCAGGTGAAACGCGCGGTGGAACACGGTACCATGCCGTCTTTCGCAACGCGGACGGACGCGCCGGCGGCTTCACGGCCGCCTGCGGCGACACGATGGAATCGAACGATGGGGAAGGGTGCATGACGGCGTGGCTGACGGTGGTGGGCATCGGCGACGACGGTTTCGCGGGGCTCGGGCGCAGCGCGCGCCGCGCATTGCTCGACGCGACGCTCGTCGTCGGCGCGCCGCGGCACCTCGACATGCTGCCCGCGCGGCTGCGCGCTGTGCGCGAACCGTGGCCGTCGCCGTTCGATCTCGCGGGCGTGCTCGCGCGGCGCCATTCCCCGGTCTGCGTGCTCGCGAGCGGCGACCCGATGCTGTTCGGCGTCGGCGCGACGCTCGCGCGCCAGCTTTCGCCTGGCGAATGGCGCGTGCTGCCCGCGCCGTCGTCGCTGTCGCTGGCCGCGGCGCGCCTCGGCTGGGCGCTGCAGGACGTCGGCGCCGTGTCGCTGGTCGGCCGGCCGCTCGCGACGCTCGCGCGGCATCTGCTGCCCGGGCGGCGCCTGTTCGTGCTGAGCGCGGACGGCCGCACGCCCGCCGCGGTCGCAGCGGAACTGGCCGCACGCGGCTTCGGGCCGAGCCGGATCAGCGTGTTCGAACATCTGGGCGGCCCGCTCGAGCGCCGCATCGACGGGCTCGCGCACGACTGGTCCGTCGACGAAACCGCGGCGCTGAACCTCGTTGCGCTCGACTGCCGCATGGCGCCCGATGCGCCGCGGCGCGCGCTGACGCCCGGTTTGCCGGACGACGCATACCGCCACGACGGCCAGCTCACGAAGCGCGACATGCGCACGCTGACGCTCGCGCGCCTCGCGCCCGCGCCCGACGAACGGCTTTGGGACGTCGGTGCCGGATGCGGGTCGATCGGCATCGAATGGATGCGCGCGCATCCGTCGTGCCAGGCGATCGCGATCGAGTCGCATGCGGAGCGGCAGCGCTTCATCGAACACAATCGCGACGCGCTCGGCGTGCCGGGGCTGCAGCTCGTCGCCGGGCGCGCGCCCGATGCGCTCGCGGGGCTCGCCGCGCCCGACGCGATCTTCATCGGCGGCGGCGTGACCGTGCCGGGCGTGCTCGATGCATGCTGGTCGGCGCTGAAACCCGGTGGCCGGCTCGTCGCGAATGCCGTCACGCTGCAAGGTGAAATGGCGCTCGCCGTATGGCGCGACGGGCACGGCGGCACGCTCACGCGCGTGTCGCTCGCGCAAGCCGAGCCGCTCGGCCGCTTCGACAGCTGGCGGCAGGCGCTGCCGGTCACGCTGTACGACGTGCGCAAACCCGCGCCGGACGACACGAACCCCGCGACGTGATGCGCGACGAAACGCCCGAACAGCCCGCACCGCTGCGCTTCGGCTATACGACCGGGAGCTGCGCGACCGCGACGTCGCTCGCCGCCGCGCGTCTGCTGCTCGCCGGCATCGCGGACGACGCGGTCGAGATCGTGTTGCCGAAAGGCCAGCGCGTGATGATGCGCCTCGAGTTCTGCCGGATCATCGGAAACAGCGCGGAAGACGGCGCGGAACGTGCTGCGGAAGCCGGCACAATCAAGGACGCCGGCGACGATCCGGACGTCACGCATGGCGCGCTGGTGTTCGCGCGCGTCGCGCTCGCGGCGGCGCCCGGCGCGCGCTTCCATGCGGGGCCCGGCGTCGGCACGGTCACGCGTGCGGGGCTCACGCTGCCGGTCGGGGAACCGGCGATCAACCCGGTGCCGCGCCAGATGATGACGACGCACCTGACCGCGCTCGCGGCCGAGCACGGCTATGCGGGCGGCTTCGACGTGACGATCGGCGTCGAGGGCGGCGAGGCGCTCGCGCTGAAGACGATGAACCCGCGGCTCGGCATCGTCGGCGGACTGTCGATCCTCGGCACGACCGGCATCGTGCGGCCGTTCTCGTGCTCCGCGTATATCGCGTCGATCCACCAGGGCATCGACGTCGCGCGCGCGAACGGAGTCGGCCATATCGCCGCCTGCACGGGCAACGCAAGCGAGGACGCGATGCGTGCGCACTATCACCTGCCGGACATGGCGCTGATCGAGATGGGGGATTTCGCGGGCGCGGTGCTGAAGCACCTGCGGCGCGCGCCGATTGCGCGCGTCTCCATGTGCGGCGGCTTCGGCAAGCTCAGCAAGCTTGCCGGCGGTCATCTTGACCTGCACAGCCGCCATTCGAGCATCGACCTGCCGCTGCTCGCGCAATGGGCGGCCGAGGCCGGCGCGAGCGACGCGCTGCAGGCCGCGATGCGCGCGGCGAACACGAGCCAGGAAGCGCTGAAGCTCGCGCACGCGGACGGCGTGCCGCTCGGCGACATCGTGTGCGCGCATGCGCTGCGTGTCGCCCGCGACATCGTGCCCGCGTCGGTCGCGCTCGAGATGTTCGCGATCGACCGGCAGGGCCGCTTCGTCGGAGCCGCGCGATGAGCGCGCGGATCCTGCTGCTCGGCGGTACCGGCGATGCGCTGAAGATCGCCCGCGCGCTCGGCCCGAGCCACGTGTACAGTCTCGCCGGGCTCGGCAAGGTGCCGGCCGATCTCGCGTGCGAGGTGCGTGTCGGCGGCTTCGGCGGTGCGGCGGGTCTGGCCGCGTACCTGCGCGAAGCCGGTATCGGCCTTGTGATCGACGCGACCCATCCGTATGCGGCGCGAATCAGCGCGAACGCGGCCGCCGCCGCGCGCGACGCGGGCGTGCCGTGCTGGGCCCTGCGCCGCGCGCCGTGGCAGCCGCAGCCGGGCGACGACTGGCGGATGGTCGACGACTGGGCCGGCATCGAGGCCGCGCTCGCGCCGTTTCGCCGGCCGCTGTTCACGCTCGGCCGCGAGCCGCTCGCGCATCTCGACGCGATACCGGCGCACCAGTTCTGGCTCGTGCGCTGTCTCGACCCGCATCCCGGCAACGCGCGCGCGCAGATCGTCGCGGCGCGCGGGCCGTTTACGCTCGACGGCGAACGCGCGCTGTTCGCGCTCGCGGGCATCGACGTCGTCGTCAGCAAGAACAGCGGCGGCGCCGCGACCGAAGCGAAGCTCGACGTCGCGCGCGAGCGCCGGCTGCCGGTCGTGATGATGCGCCGGCCGCCGCTGCCCGATGTCGACCGCGCGTTCGACTCGGCCGCCGAGTTGCTCGATGCGCTCGATCCGGCCGCACGCGCGTGATGGCGCGCCACCGGCCGCACATGACTTGACGGAGTTTTTCGATGACGGTGTATTTCATCGGCGCGGGTCCCGGCGACCCGGAGCTGATCACGGTGAAGGGCCAGCGCCTCGTGCGCACGTGCCCGGTGATCCTGTATGCGGGCTCGCTCGTGCCCGAGGCCGTGCTCGACGGCCATCGCGCGGAGCAGGTCGTCAATACGGCGGACCTCGATCTCGACGCGATCGTCGCGCTGCTCGCCGGTGCGCATGCGAAAGGGCAGGACGTCGCGCGCGTGCATTCCGGCGACCCGTCGCTGTACGGCGCGATCGGCGAGCAGATCCGCCGGCTGAAGGCGCTCGGGATTCCGTATGAAATCGTGCCGGGCGTGACGGCCACCGCCGCGTGCGCGGCCACGCTCGGCTGCGAACTGACGCTCCCTGGTATCTCGCAGACGGTGATCCTCACGCGCTACGCGGGCAAGACGACGATGCCGGAAGGCGAGACATTCGGTTCGCTCGCCGCGCATCGCGCGACGCTCGCGATCCATCTCGGCGTGCGCCATCTCGCGAAAATCGTCGACGAGGCGCTGCCGCACTATGGGCCCGACTGCCCGGTCGCGGTGATCTACCGCGCGAGCTGGCCGGACGAAGAGCGGGTCACCGGCACGCTGGCCGACATCGTCGGCAAGGTCGCGGGCACGCGCATCGAGCGCACCGCGCTGATCCTGATCGGCCGCGTGCTCGATGCGGAAGGGTTCGCGGATTCGACGCTGTACGCGAGCGAGGCGTAGCGCCGGGAGGTCTGAAGCCGCGACGCGGGCTCCGCAGCAGTCGTCGCGCCGGCGAAGACCATTCGGTCAACACAGTCTCGCTCGATCACGCACGTGCGACCCGCCGCGCGACCTGCGGCGCGAATCCGGTCGCGAGCGCGAACAGCGCGATGCACAGGCACGCCATCACGATCCACGCGGGCGTCAGGTCCGCGAGATGCTGGCGGACGACGCCCGCCGCGAACGGGAACAGGCCCGCGATCAGGTAGCCGACACCCTGCACGAAGCCCGTCAGCGACGCCGCGTCGGCCGGCGTCGCCGCGTGGTCGACCGTGACGATCAGCGACAGCGGGAACAGCGCGCCGATGCCCGCGCCCATCAGCAGCGCGGCGGGCAGTGCGAGCGTCTCCGGCGCCACGAGCATCAGCACGAGCCCGACGAACAGCGCCGCGATTGCCGCAACCAGCACCGGCCGGCGGTCGGGCACGCGGTCGATCGTCGCCGAGACGGTCAGGCCGGCCACGACTTCCGCGAGCGTGATGCCGCCCAGCAAGCCGCCCGCAGCCGCGGGCGACCAGCCGAGCCGCATGTAGAACGGCGGCAGCCACGCGAGCACCAGCGTATACGCGCCCGTTGCGATCCCGAAGAACAGCGCGAGACGCCATGCGTGCGCGGCGCGCGACGGCCGTGACGCCATCGCCGTCGGCGCGGCGATCGTCACGCCGCCGCGGCACGCGACCGGCCACGCGAATGCGGCCGCGATGGCCGGCACGGTCCAGCACGCGAGCGCCGCGAGCCAGCCCCAGCGCGTCGCGACGAGCGGCGCGGCGACGCTTGCGAGCACCGCGCCGCCCATGATCGACGTCGAGTAGACGCCCATCACGCCGCCGATGCGCGTCGCGAAGTTGGCCTTCACGAAACCGGGCAGCAGCGCCTGCACCATCGCAATGCCGACGCCCGCGCAGCACGCGCTCGCGATCAGCAGCCACGCGTGCTGCGCACCGACGCGCACCGCGCACGCCAGCCCGATCAGCGCGATGCCGATCCCCACGCCGCCCGCGATCCCCGGCGCGCGCTGCAGGCGCCGCGCGCACAGTGCGCCGAGCCCCATCAGCAGGATCGGGATCGTCGTGAGCAGGCTCGCGGTGCTGTCGTCGATGCCGGTCGCGCGCTGGATCATGTCGAGCAGCGGGCCGACCGCCGCGAGCGCCGGGCGCAGGTTCAGCCCGACGAGCACGATCGCGGCAAGCCGCCATCCGGGTGTGTTGAAACGATTCATCTTGAGGCCCTCGGAGTCGAACGCGGCATCCGGGCAGGGCGCCGCGCGTTTTGGTGTAAATTGTCTCGACGTCAAGATAAATGCCGATTTATCTCGACGTCAAGATAACTTGTTCGCCGAGGAGGGTTAATGGATCGAGCAGCACAGGCGGTCGCGCAATGGCGCGACGAACGTCCGGATCTCGACGCGTCGTCGATGCTCGTGATGGGGCGGCTGCAGGAGGCGGCGCTCGTGATCGCGCGCGACCGTCTCAATCCGCTGTTTGCGCGCTACGGCATGCAGCCGGGGGAATTCGACGTGCTGGCGACGCTGCGCCGCAGCGGCGCGCCGTTCGCGCTGACGCCGACCGCGCTGTACGACGCGCTGATGATGTCGTCGGGCGGGATGACGGCGCGCATCGACCGGCTGCAGAAGGCGGGCTGGGTCGAGCGCCGGCCGAATCCGGCCGATGGCCGCGGCACGCTCGTCGCGCTGACGGATGCGGGCCGCGCGCTGATCGACGACGCGGTGGTTGCGCACGTCGAGAACCAGCAGGCGATGCTCGCGTTGCTGTCGGATGCGGAGGAGGCGCAGCTCGCGCGGCTGCTCGGGAAGCTGCTGGCCGGGTTGGGCGAGACGGGCGGCGGAATCGGTTAGTCCGGCGGGTTGGCCGGAAGCCGGGCGGCGGTGATTTGCGCGGTGATTCGGGGAGGGGCAGGCGGCATCCGTCGTGCAGGCGGCGGAATCGGCCGGCGCGGGTCTGCGCCCGCGCATTCACGCCGATTTACGTCGACAGCCGGCCAGGCTTCGCAGTCGCCGATCGACCGCATCGGCCCGCCGCGCAACGCTGCAGGGCGACAAATGACCAGCGTCCGGCGCGGTGGCAGTCGCACCGGCCGCAGGGATCAGTTGCGCGCCGGAATATTGAGCCCGCGTGCGACAGCCGGGCGGGCGACGAACGCGTCGAGCGCACGCGCGACGTGGCGGAATTCGCTGAAGCCGACCAGGTCGCCCGCTTCGTAGAAGCCGACCAGGTTGCGCACCCACGGGAAGATCGCGATGTCGGCGATCGTGTACGTGTCGCCCATCATCCACTTGCGGTTGGCGAGGTGCGCGTCGAGCACTGCGAGCAGCCGCTTCGACTCGTCGACATAGCGGTCGCGCGGACGCTTGTCCTCGTATTCACGACCGGCGAACTTGTGGAAGAAGCCGACCTGGCCGAACATCGGGCCGATGCCGCCCATCTGGAACATCACCCACTGGATCGTCTCGTAGCGGCCCGCGAGATCCTTCGGGATCAGCTGGCCCGTCTTGTCCGCGAGGTAGATCAGGATCGCGCCGGATTCGAACAGCGCGAGCGGCTTGCCGTCCGGGCCGTTCGGGTCGAGGATCGCGGGGATCTTGTTGTTCGGGTTCAGCGACAGGAACGCGGGCGAGAGCTGGTCGTTCGTGTCGAAGCGCACGAGATGCGGTTCGTACGGCAGGCCGGTTTCCTCGAGCATGATCGACGCCTTGACGCCGTTCGGCGTCGGCAGCGAGTAGAGCTGCAGGCGGTCGGGATGCTGGGCCGGCCATTTTTGCGTGATCGGGAAGGCGGACAGATCGGGCATGGAAGATTCGCTCGTCGGGGTGGATCATCCGCGTGTCCGCCACGCCGCCGCGCGTTGCGCCCGTTTCGCGTGTCCGGAACGGGCGGTTGCGCCGGCGGGCGCGGCGGGCCGCGCCAAAGGGGCCACTGTAGCCGATCCGCGCAATCGGTGCAGGAAGCGGCCGCCGGGCTTACGTGCCGAAAGCTTTGGCGCCGGCTGGGGGATTGCTGATCAAAAGTTATGCCGGATCCCGACCATCGCGGCCGTCGTGCCGACACCCGGCGCGACCGGCTGCCCGTACACGAGCATCTGGTCCATCGTGCCGCGGTTGTTCACGTGGCCGACCTGCGCATACACCATCGTGCGCTTCGACAGGCTGTAGTCGGCCGCGAGCACGACTGCCGTCGATTTGTTCGCCGAACGATTGCGGTCCTTCAGGTAGTACATGGCCGACGTGACCTGCAGCGCGGGCGTGAAGCGATAGCCGACGCCCGCCGACATCATGTCGAAATTCGCCTGGTTCGAATGTGCGGGGTTCTTGCCGTTCCCGTACGAAGCCGACACCGAGAAATCGTGAATCGTGTACTTCGCGCCGACGTACATGAACCGGTTGTTGTCGACGCCGGTCGGCGTCGAGCCGGGCGCCGGATTCGTGTCGTGGCCGTTGTAGTAGACGGCGGCGACATTCAGTCCGTAGTTCGAATACTTGAGCACGGCCGACTCGCGCGTGCCGCCCTGGATCTGCCCCGCGACGCCGCCCGGCGCATACTCGAGCGCGACCGACACGCCGCCGAACGTCGGCGACTGGTAGACGAGCGCATTGCTGTCGTACAGCGCGCCGATCGCGCCGTTCGTGCTCGTGCCGGGCCAGCCCGCCGCGGTGTTGATGCCGAGCCACGCGGTCAGGATGCTGCCGAAGAACTGCGCGTTGCGCACGTCGGTGTCGGCCATCGCGTAGATCATCGGCACGACCTGGCGGCCCGCGGTGAAGCTGCCGAACGGGCCGGACACACCGACCGACGCGATCTGGTTGAACATCGCGACCGCGCCCGGCGTGTCGCTCAGCTGGAACTTGCCGGTGCCGCTGTCGAACGAGCCCTGCAGCTTGAAGTTGACCTTGTAGCCGCCGCCGATGTCCTCGCTGCCCTTGATCCCCCAGAAGCTCGAATAGATCCCGCCATCCTTCATCCGGAACACCTTGCCGGTGTTCGGCGCGCTCGGGCTGAACGACGCGGCCGACGTGCTCTGGTACAGCATGCCGGTGTCGATCACGCCGTACAGCGTGACGGACGATTGCGCGTGCGCGAGCGCCGAACAGGCGGAAAGCGCGGCAAGCGCAGCCAGTTTCGTCTTCATCGAAGTCTCCATGTTGGTGTGATGACCGGACCGGAGCGAGCCTGCCCGGTTGCAGCGGGGGAAATCGTCCCGCGTTGCGGGCCGATGCCGGGGCAGCATCGGGGCAACGTCAGGCCGACATCGGAGCGACGTCGGTTTGCGTCCTGCGGAAAGACTACGCAACGACGCGCGGCCGCTCCCCCCCACGCACGGGGGGCAGGGTTACGGAGAATCGAAGGGAAAGAGGGGCGCGATTGCGCGCCTTTTGGCAGGACTTGTTGCAGGGCTTATTGCAGGGCTTATTGCAGGGCTTATTGCAGGGCTTGCAGCAGGACTTATTGCGCGCTTTCGAGAAGCCCGAGCACCAGCGCGCGGCGCACCGCGTGCTTGCGCGAGCTGGCGTCGAGCTTGCCGAACAGGTTCTTCAGGTGCCACTTCACGGTTTCCTCGCCGACGGCGAGCGCGACCGCGATTTCCTTGTTCGACAGGTTCCGCGCCAGCAATTCGAGGATCGCGCGCTCCTTCGGCGTCAGCACGACGCTCGGCACCGCACGCGGCCCGGCGGCGCTGCGCGGCGCGGGCGGCACGACGCGCGGCGGCGGCAGCGCATGCCGCGCGTGGCCCGTGCCCGCGGCTTCCTCGTCGCTGACGCGGCGCGCCCAGTCGGCGACGGCCGGATGCGCGTCGGCGAGCGTGCGCGTCAGGCCGAACACGTCCGCGAGGTTCATCGCCTCGACGAGCCGCGCGCGGCCGTCGCGGCCCGACTGTTCGAGCGCGAACGCGTTGAGCGCCATGATCTCGATGCGCGCACGGCCGACGTTCATCTCGCGAGCGAGGGCCGCCGCTTCGTCGAGCGCCGCGCATGCGTCTTCCCAGCGGCGCGCGGCCAGCGCCGCGTCCGCATGCGCGCTCGCCTGCAGCAGCACGACCGGGCGCCGCCACAGCGCCCCGTGGGCAGGGAATTCAGCAGCCGCGATCGCATCGATCCGCTCGACCAGCGCGTGGCAGGTCGCCTCGCGATAGCGCGCCGCGTGAATCCGCACCTGCTCGGCGAGGCTCGCGACCGACAGCCGCGGCAACGCGCGCGCGACGCCCATCGCGTCCAGCGCTTCGAGCAGGTCGATCGCACGATGCTCGACGCCGCGCAGCATCGCGATGCGTGCCGCGGTGCAGTAGCCGAACAGCACCGTGTCGGGGATGCCCGCGTGCTCGAGCACGTCGAGCCGGTTCGCGAGCAGCGCGGCCGCCTGGTCGACGCGATCGGCCTCGTACGCGATCGCCGCGCACATCGCCGCGAACATGCAGGTCAGCGGATGGCGGCGGCCGAGATCCGTTTCCGCACGGGCCAGCGCGGGCGACAGCACGTCGTCCGCGAGCTGCACCTGCCCCTCCGACAGATAGCTGAGGCCGGTGATCAGCTCGCCCCAGCGCGCGACGTAGCCGAACCCGGCTGCCTTTTCACCGCGCGCGCCGGGCACGCTCTGCTGGAAACGGCGCGCCTGTGCCGGCTCGCCGAGGATGATCGCGCGCGCCGACAGCCGGTTCGCGTGCATCTGCGCGAGCCAGGTTGCGGCGGGCGGCGCGAACGCCGCCCACGGCTCGAACAGCTCGACGAACCGGTCGATCTCGTCCGCGTAGTACGCGGCGGCGCTCAGGATCAGTGCGCATTCGTAACGCATCGCGCTCGGCGTGTCGGGCGCGGCAAGGATGCCCGCAATCTGGCGCCGCGCCTCGACGTGCCGCTCGCCGAGCGCCAGCGCCCACGCGACCGCGATCCGCAGCGTCGGGCGCTTGTCGAGCTCCGCGTCGGGCAGGCGTGCGAGCCAGTCGAGCACGTCGTTGATGCGGCCTTCCTTGATCGCATCCTCGAGGCACCGCTGCGCGAGCGCATAGGCCGTCTCGAGCTGGCCGGCCGCGTAGGCGTGGCGGGCCGCTTCGTCCGTCATGCCGTGCGCGTCGAGCCAGCCGGCCGCACGCGCGTGCAGGCCGCTCTTCACCGCATCCGGGCCGGCCCCTAGGCGATCGCGCAGCGCGTCGCGCACGAGCGGATGCAGCCGGCACCAGTCCGAATCGTCCGACGCGATGAAGAGCGGCGTGTCGCGCGCGAGGCGGGCGAGACGCGCGGACGCGCCGGCGTCGTCGAGCAGTGCGTCGCACAGCGACGGGTGGAGGCGGTCGACGACGCTCACGTGCGTGAGGAACGCCGTGTCGTCCGCGGACAGGTTCGCGAGCAGCAGTTCGACGAGCCGGTCGCGCGTGCCGCCCGCGCGCGCGGCGAGCGCATCGACGGCCTGGCGCGGATCGGCCGCGCGCGCCATCGCGGCCATCGCGAGCTGCAGCCCGAGCGGCCAGCCATCGACGCGCTCGAACAGCCGCGCGCAGGCGTCGGCATCGACACGTTGCGCGAAGCGCGCGCCGACAAGCGCGATCGTCTCGTCGAGCGTGAAGCGCAGCCAGTCGGAGCCGACCAGCAGGCATTGGCCGCCCGCGAGCAGGTCGGCGGCCGCCTGGTCGAGCCCGCGCCGCGCGGCGACGACGACGCGCAGGTTCTGCGGCGCGTTGTGCAGCACGTAGGTCAGCGCGTCGAGGCCGGCGGCGGGCAGCCGCTCGGCTTCGTCGACGATCAGCAGCGCGTCGATCGACAGCAGTGCGACTTCGGCGAGCCACGCGGTCATCCCTTCGAGCGCGCGCGCCGCATCGGGTGCGCCGCGTGCGATCAGCCGCCCGAAGCCGGGCCGCGCGCAGCCGGTCCGCACGGCCTGCACGAGCCCCTGCAGCAGCCGCGGCGCGTCGTCGCGCTCGTCCGCCGACAGCCACACGACCGCACGGCCGAGCGCCAGATATTCGCGGCGCCACTGCGCGAGCAGCGACGTCTTGCCGTAGCCGGCCGGCGCCTGCACGAGCGTGATCGGGCGTTCGTCGAAACCCGGCGCAGACAGGCTCAGCCGCGCGCGGGCGAGCAATTGCGCCGGCACGCGCGGCGCGGTCGTCTTCAGTACCAGCTCGGTGGGGGCGGTGTCGGCGCGATCGGGTGGGTGGGCCATCTGGGGAGCAGGTCGGAATGTCGGCGTATCTGAGTGTCGGACGCCCGGCGGTGCCGTGCGGGCCAGCGTCCGGTGCGGAACGTGGTGGGAAGCATCGGCCGAACCCCCTGCGTGCGTCAATCCCCCCCGTCGCGAGTGGGGCCGCAACGGCACGGCGCCGATAGCATCGGTTCCAGCGAATCACGCATGGCACGAGGGGGCACCGATGGCGAAGCATCGACCGGTCGGTTCCGACGCATGACGAATGGCACGACGGAGAGGACACCCATGACGACTGCATCGACCGGAACGCGCCAGCGCGTGCCGCTCGCCGGATAAACGGAGCGGCACGATGTATCGCCATCTGCTCGTGAAGGTCGACGGCGCGCCCGGCGGCATCGACGCGGTCGGCCATGCGCTGGAGCTTGCGCGGGCAATGAGCGCGCGGGTCACGTTCGTGCTGCCGGACGGGCTGCCTGAAGCCGCGCCGGACTCGTATTTACCCGGAGCGCGCACGCAGGAGCAGGGTGCGAAAGTGGAAGCGGCCGCGCGGGCGCAGGGCGTGTCGTTTGCGATCGCGCCTGCCGGACGCACGCCGCTTTGGGCGCTTGCCCGCGTGCTCGGCTGCGACCTGATCTGCGTCGCGGCGCTGCCGCCCGGCGCCGACGCCCGCGCATGCACGCTGCGGCAGCGGCTGTTCGCCGCGAGCGGCGTGCCGGTGCTCGTGTGCGCGGTGTCGCACTCGCCGGCCGCGGCACGCGTGATCGCCCGCTGTCTCGACGCGCATCGCGCGGTGGCCGCGCTGCTGCACGCGCTGACGCGCTACGCGACGCAAGCGGGCGAACCGGGGCGGGATGCCGTCGCGTGCCGCGGCGTGCTTGCGGATCTCGCCGGCCTGCAGGCGCGGCGGTTCGGCGCGGGCGCCGAAGCACGGCTTTTTGCCGCGTTGCGCTCGCGCACCGAGAGCGTCGAGGCCGAGCTGGACGAACTCGACCGCCAGCATCGCCGCGATGCGCAAGCGCTGGACGCGCTGGCGCGGATGGCCGACGGCGCGCTGCCGTGCGCCACGTTCGACACGGCGCTCGCCCGCTATGCGCGCGGCGTGTTCGAGCAGATGGGGCGCAAGGAGGGCGTGATTTTCCCGGCGGCGCGGCGCTACCTGAGCGACGCCGACTGGACGGAACTGGACGAGGGCCCGGCGGATGACGCAGCCGCGACGCCGGGCGCAGACGAACCCGAGGATGCGCCGCGCGCATCCGACTGACTTATCACGGAGAAACACATGGCACATGCAGTGCGATTCCATCAAACCGGCGGCCCGGACGTGCTGCGCTGGGAAAGCGTCGAAGTCGGCGCCCCGGGGCCCGGCGAAGTGCGCGTCAAGCACGCGGCGGTCGGGCTCAACTTCGCGGACACCTATTTCCGCAGCGGGCTCTACCCGGTGCCGCTGCCGTCCGGCATCGGCGTCGAGGCGGCGGGCGTGGTCGAGGCCGTCGGCGACGGCGTGACGCACGTCGCGGTCGGCGATCGCGTGACCTATACGGGCTTCATCAACACGCTGGGCGCATACAGCACCGAGCGCCTGGTGCCCGCCGCGCCGCTGATCAGGCTGCCCGACGCGATCGCGTGCGACACCGCGGCCGCGATGACGATGCGCGGCCTCACGTCGGCTTACCTGATGCGGCGCATCCATGCGTTCAACGCAGGCGACACGATTCTGCTGCACGCGGCGGCCGGCGGCGTGGGCCTGATCGTGTCGCAGTGGGCGAAGCTGCTGGGGCTGAACGTGATCGGCACGGTGTCGAGCGAAGCGAAGGCGGAGATCGCACGCGCGCACGGCTGCGACCACGTCGTCCTCTATCGGCAGGAAGACATCGCGAGCCGTGTGCGCGAGCTGACGGACGGCAAGGGCGTCGACGTCGTGTTCGACAGCATCGGCAAGGACACCTTCGATGCGTCGCTCGATTCGCTGAAGCGCCGCGGCCTGATGGTGTGCGTGGGCACCGCGTCGGGCCCGATCCCGCCGTTCAATCCGCAACTGCTCGCGATGAAGGGATCGCTCTACATGACGCGCCCGGCGCTCGCCGACTACATCGCCGATCCGGCCGAGAAGGCGGAGCTGGCGGGCGAGCTGTTCGACCATGTCGCCGCCGGACGCATCCGGATCGAGATCAACCAGCGCTACGCACTCGAGGACGCGGTGCGCGCGCATCGCGACCTGGAGGCGGGCAAGACCACGGGCTCGTCGGTGTTCGACGTCTGAGGAGGCGACCATGCGAGTCGAACCACTGACGTGCGCGATCGGCGCGGAGCTGTCCGGCGTGAATCTCGCGGACGCCGCGCACGACGACGGCCTGTTCGCCGAGATCCGCGCACTGCTGCTGAAGCACCGCGTGCTGTTCCTGCGCGACCAGGACATCACGCGCGCCGAGCACGTCGCGTTCGCGCGGCGCTTCGGCGAGCTGGAAGATCACCCGGTCGCGGGCAGCGACCCCGACCATCCGGGCCTCGTGCGGATCTACAAGTCGCCCGACCAGCCGAACGACCGCTACGAGAACGCGTGGCACAGCGATGCGAGCTGGCGCGTGGCGCCGCCGCTCGGCTGCGTGCTGCGCTGCGTCGAGTGCCCGCCGGTCGGCGGCGACACGATGTGGGCGAACATGGTGCTTGCGTACGAGAACCTGCCCGCGCACGTGAAGGCGCAGATCGACGGGCTGCGCGCGCGGCACAGCATCGAGGCGAGCTTCGGCGCGGCGATGCCGATCGACAAGCGGCTCGCGCTGAAGGCGCAGTACCCGGACGCCGAGCATCCGGTCGTGCGCACGCATCCGGACACGGGCGAGAAGGTGCTGTACGTGAACGCGTTCACGACGCACTTCACGAACTTCCACACGCCGGAGCGCGTGCGCTTCGGGCAGGACGCGAACCCGGGCGCGGGGCAGCTGCTGCAGTACCTGGTCAGCCAGGCGTATATCCCCGAATACCAGGTGCGCTGGCGCTGGACGAAGAACAGCGTCGCGATCTGGGACAACCGCAGCACGCAGCATTACGCGGTGATGGACTACCCGCCGTGCGTGCGCAAGATGGAACGCGCCGGGATCGTCGGCGACGTGCCGTTCTGAGCGAACGATCGACACCCGTTTGACGCGACACACAAGACACAAGACGCGAGACGCAACACACGAAACGAGCGACACGCGGCGCGACGCCATGACGCTGCGGCGCACGTAACGATTCAAGCAGAACGATTCAATCTGGAGGACGACATGCAATTTCTCGACGATTCGCTGCACCCCGAAAACCAGGACAAGGTCGTGATCACGGTCGCGCCGTACGGCCCCGAATGGATGCCGGAGGATTTTCCGGAAGACATCCCGGTGACGATGGACGAGCACGTACAGAAGGCGATCGACTGCTACAACGCGGGCGCGACGGTGCTGCACATGCACGTGCGCGAACTCGACGGCAAGGGCAGCAAGCGGCTGTCGAAATTCAACGAGCTGCTCGGCCTGCTGCGCGAGGCCGTGCCCGACATGATCCTGCAGGTCGGCGGGTCGATCTCGTTCGCGCCGGAAGGCGAGGGCGCCGACGCAAAGTGGCTGTCCGACGACACGCGCCACATGCTCGCCGACCTGACGCCGAAGCCCGACCAGGTGACGGTCGCGATCAACACGGTGCAGATGAACATCACCGAGCTGATGGATCGCCGCGACATCGCCGGCACGTCGCTGAACGACGCCGCGTACTGGGAGGCCTATCGCGAAATGACGGTGCCGGCCGGGCCCGGCTGGGCCGACGAGCATCTGCGCCGGCTGCAGGAGGCCGGCATCCAGCCGCACTTCCAGCTCACCGGCATGCATTCGCTGGAAACGCTCGAACGGATGATCCGCCGCGGCGTGTACCGCGGTCCGCTGAACGTCACGTGGGTCGGCATCGGCGGCGGCTTCGACGGCCCGAATCCGTACAACTTCATGGAATTCGTGCGGCGCTGCCCGGACGGCGCGTGCATCACGCTCGAATCGCTGATGAAGAACGTGCTGCCGATCAACACGATCGCGATGGCGATGGGCCTGCATCCGCGCTGCGGGATCGAGGACACGATCATCGACCAGAAGGGCAACCGGATGACGTCGGTGCAGCAGGTCGAGCAGTGCGCGCGGATCGCGCGCGAGCTCGGCCGCGAGATCGCGACCGGCAAGGAAGCGAAGGCGATCTACAGGATCGGCGTCCAGTACGACAGCGTGGATGAGACGCTCGCGCAGCTCGGGATGGCGCCGAACCGCCGTCCAGGCCAGGTGAACGTACCGCTGCGCGCGGCCTGATACGGCGCGCAGCCGGGCGGCCGGCCGTCGCGGCCGCCGCCCGTCGATCGTGATCGTTGTGGCGTGGCCCCCATCCTTGCGCGCGGCGCAAGGCGGACTCCGGCCAACGGAGCGGGGCGACGCAAATCGTGCCGACGCGCCGACGCGCGGCACCGGAGGAGACACGCATGCTGATTCATCATGTCGAGCCGTCGATGCAGGACATGGCCGCGGCCCGCGGCCGCGCGCCCGCGTTCGCGTGGCTCGTGTTCGGGCTGACCGTCGGCCTGCTGCTGTCCGATTACATGTCGCGGCAGGTGCTCAACGCGGTGTTTCCGCTGCTCAAGCATGCATGGGGCCTGTCCGACATGCAGCTCGGCTCGCTGAGCGGCATCGTCGCGCTGCTGGTCGGCGTGCTGACGTTTCCGTTGTCGGTGCTCGCCGACCGTTTCGGCCGCGTGCGCAGCATCGTGCTGATGGCCGCGCTGTGGAGCCTTGCGACGCTCGGCTGCGCGCTGTCGACGAATTACACGGAAATGCTCGTGTCGCGCGGGCTCGTCGGGCTCGGCGAAGCCGCGTATGGCAGCGTCGGCGTCGCGCTGATCCTCAGCATCTTCCCCGCACATCTGCGCGCGACGCTGACCGGTGCATTCATGGCGGGCGGCGCGTTCGGCTCGGTGTTCGGGATGGCGCTCGGCGGCGTGGTCGGCGCGCATCTCGGCTGGCGCTGGTCGTTCGGCGTGATGGCCGCGCTCGGGCTCGTGCTGCTCGTCGCGTACCGCTGCGTCGTCACCGAACGGCGGCTCGCGGCATGCCGCGCCGAACCGTGCCGACGCGATGCCGGTGCATCCCGCAGCGTGCGCGGCAGTCTGCGCATGCTGATGACGGGCCTGTTTTCGTCGCGCTCGGTGATCTGCGCGTACGTCGGCAGCGGGCTGCACCTGTTCGTGCCGGGCGCGATGTTCGCGTGGCTGCCGAGCTACCTGAACCGCTACTACGCGATGGCGCCCGACCGCGCCGCGGTGCTCGCGGCGGGCTTCGTGCTGCTCGCCGGCATCGGGATGGTCGGCTGCGGGATCGTCACCGACCGGCTCGGCAAGGCCGACGGATCGCGCAAGTGGCTGACCGCGATCGTCTATTGCCTGCTGACGTGCGCGAGCCTCGCGCTCGCGTTCCGGCTGCCACCCGGGCCGCTGCAGCTCGCGCTGATCGGCGTCGGGATGCTGGTCGGCGCGGGGGCGTCCGGCGCCTCGGGCGCGATGGTCGCGAACCTGACGCCCGCCGCGATCCACGCGTCGGCATTCGCGACGCTCACGCTCGCGAACAACCTGATCGGCATGGCGCCCGGGCCGCTCTTGACCGGCTGGGTCGCAGATCACGCCGGGCTTATCGGCGCGCTGCAATGGATTCCCGCCGTGCCGCTCGCGGCCGCGGCGATGTTCGCGATCGGGCGTTCGAGCTACGCGGCCGATCTCGCGCACCTCGAACGCGCACGGCGTGCGCCTGCGCATTCCTGAACTGAACCCTTACGGAGGCTGCATGACCCTGGCGAAAGCGCCCACCATCCTGATCGTGCCCGGCTTGCGCGATCACGTCGAAGACCACTGGCAAACGCATCTCGCACGGCGCCTGCCGAGCGCACGCTCGGTCGCGCCGCTCGAACACGACAAGCTGAGCCGCGCCGCGCGCGTCGCGGCGCTCGACGCGGCGCTGGCCGAGATCGACGGTCCGGTGATCCTCGTCGCACACAGCGCCGGTGTGATGATCACCGTGCAGTGGGCGCGGCACGCGACGCGCGCGATCCAGGGCGCGCTGCTCGTCACGCCGGCCGATCTCGAAACGGCGATGCCCGCGCCGTATCCGTCGATCGACGCGATCCGGGACAACGGCTGGCTGCCGGTTCCGCGCGATCGCCTGCCGTTTCCGAGCATCGTCGCGGCCAGCCGCAACGATCCGCTCGCGCGCGTCGAACGCGTGGAAGCGTTTGCCGCAGGGTGGGGCAGCCGGCTCGTCGATCTCGGGGAGGTCGGACATATGAATCCGGCGTCGGGGTATGGCGAGTGGCCCGGCGCCCTTGCGCTGATCGCCGAAGTCCAGGCGCTGGGCGCGAATTGAGCGCAGGCTGGCCGGGCATGCCGTGATGCATGCACCGCCGGCCGCTTTCCTGATTTTCTGAAGCTGTCTTCGCAGTGGACAGACGACCGCATCGGCGCTGCCCGACACACCGCGCGCAGCCAGCGTCGTCTGCTGCGACGCCCATCATCCGTCTCGTTTCCGCCTCGCCTCCTGTCGTCTGACGTATGCACGCTTGCGTCGCTGCGCCGGCCTCCACGTCGCGCCGTCATGCCGAACCGGTTCCAAGTCGTCATTTCTTGATGTATGACGTCTTAACACGATGATTTGCCGATCGCCAGAATCGCGTCAATCCCGTCCTGCACACGAATCGACATGCGGCGGAAGGGTTTTTGTTAGGGAAACTCCCGCCCCGTCTGTCACGGTTTTTTGTTGACCGACATCGTATAACAAAGTCATGATTTCCCGAAAGAAAGGTCCCATCCACCTGACCGCAAGAGAGGAGACATGAACTTATCCAGGATCGCGCGCCGCGTCCGCCGCATCGCCTTGGCGCTGGGCTTCACGCTGTCGGCTGCGGCGGCTGTCGCCGCGCCGGTATCGATCAACGTCGTCGACGTCGCAGGCAATCTGCAGCTCACGCAAAAGGCGATCGAGGCGTTCAGGGACAAGAATCCGAACCTCGTGTCGAACGTCACGTTCACGAACGCGCCGGCGCCGCAGCTGCCCGGCAAGATCAAGGCGATGCAGGCGGCCGGCCGCTCCGACATCGACCTCGTGCTGACCGGCACCGACGCGCTCGCGGCCGGCATCGAGCAGAACCTGTGGCTGAAGCTGCTGCCCGACAACGCGGGCGCGTTCCCCGGCGTGCTCGACAGGTACGCGCCGGGCCCGCGCAAGATGCAGGATCTCGCGCAAGGCTTCGGCCTCGAAGTCACGTACATGCCGGCCGGGCCGCTGCTCGAATACAACCCGTCGAAGGTCAGCGATCCGCCGAAGACGCCCGCGCAACTGCTCGCGTGGTGCAAGGCGCACCCGAACAAGCTGATCTACGCGCGGCCGGCGAACTCGGGCCCGGGCCGCACGTTCCTGATGGGGCTGCCGTACGTGCTCGGCGACAAGAACCCGCAGGACCCGATCAACGGCTGGGACAAGACCTGGGCGTTCCTCAAGGAACTGAACGACTGCGTCCCGTACTACCCGGGCGGCACGTCGGCCGTGATGAAGGAGCTCGGCGAGGGCACGCGCGACATGACGGTGACCGTCACCGGCTGGGACCTGAACCCGCGCGCACTCGGCATCGTGCCGGCCGAGTTCCGGATCCAGGCGTTCGACAACATGACGTGGGTCAACGACGCGCACTACATGGTGATCCCGAAGGGCGTGCCGAAAGAGAAGCTCGACGCGCTGTACAAGCTGATGAACTTCCTGCTCGAGCCGCCACAGCAGGCGATGACCTACGACGACGGCTACTTCTATCCGGGCCCGGCCGTGAAGGGCGTGACGCTCGAGATGGCGCCCGCGCACAGCCAGGAGGTGATCCGGAAGTTCGGCCGTCCCGAGTACGCGAAGCTCCTCGCCGATCGTCCGCACGTGCAGCCGCTCAACGCGCAGGCGATGGTCGCCGCTTTCCAGAAGTGGGACCGCGAGATCGGTTCGCAGAAGTCGAAGTAACGCGACGAAAAGCACGCACCGGAATCACGCATGACATCGCGGGCGCTGCGGCGCCCGCGCCATCGGAGGCAGTCAGGAACACGTGATGAAGCACACTTTCGAACAGCTGCGCCTCGACGCGGTATGCCGCAGCTTCACCAATGCGGAAGGCGCGCAGGTCGCCGCGCTGCGCGGGCTCGATCTCGACATCCGGCGCGGCGAGTTCATCGCGCTGCTCGGCCCGTCCGGCTGCGGCAAGTCGACGGCGCTCAACTGCATCGCGGGCCTGCAGCCGCTCACGAGCGGCGGCATCTGGCTCGACGACACGCGTATCGACGTGCTGCCGCCCGAGCGCCGCGGGTTCGGCATGGTGTTCCAGAACTACGCGCTGTTCCCGCACATGTCGGTGCTCGACAACGTCGGCTTCGGCCTCAAGATGCGCGGCATGTCGAGGCAGGAAACTCGCACGCGCGCGAAGGAGGCGCTCGAGCTCGTGCAGCTCGTCGGCCACGAAGGCAAGCTGCCCGGCCAGCTGTCGGGCGGCCAGCAGCAGCGCGTCGCGATCGCGCGCGCGATCGTGATCGAGCCGCCGCTCGTGCTGATGGACGAGCCGCTGTCGAACCTCGACACGAAGCTGCGCATCGAGATGCGCGCGGAGATCCGCCGCATCCACACGCAGCTCGAACGCGCGACGATCTACGTGACGCACGACCAGGACGAGGCGCTGTCGATGGCCGACCGGATCGTCGTGATGAAGGAGGGCGTCGTCCAGCAGGTCGCGTCGCCGAAGGAGGTCTATACGCGGCCGCACAACCTGCACGTCGCGCGCTTCATGGGCTATCGCAACGTCATGTCGTTCACGCTCGAAGGAATGGCGGGCGACTACGTGACGGTCGCCGCGTCGGGCGTGCGGCTCACCGGCGTGCCGATGGCCGGCTTCGACCGCAAGGACGTCGTGGTCGCGCTGCGCCCCGACGATTTCGAGCGGGCCGATGCGGCCGACGACAATGCGTTCGACGTCACGGTCGAGACCGTCGAATACGGCGGACGCGATTCGCTGATCCGCGCGGTCGCGCCGTTCGGCAAGATCTGGGCGCGCGTCGCCGGCGAATTCGCGGAGGGCGAGCGCCTGCGCCTGCGCGTCGCGCCATCGTGCACGCTCGTCTACGACGGAGAAACGGCATGAACGCGTCCCACGCTCGCATTCGTTCGCTGCCCGCTGAAGGGGTGGTCCGGCGGGAGGCGGCATGAGCACGCTCCTCGCACCCGGCGCACCGCGCGACGCGAAAGGCTGGCTCGTCACGCCCGCGCTCGGCTTCATCGTCGCGCTGTTCATCTATCCGTTCGCTTATGGGCTCGCGCTGTCGTTCCAGCCGATGAACGGCGGCGGCGTGCTCGCGAACTACGTGCAGTTCTTCACCGACACCGCGATGTGGCCGACCGTGATCGTCACGCTGAAGCTCGCGGTGCCGGCGACGCTGATCAATGTCGGCGTATCGGTGCCGGTCGCGTTCGCGCTGCGCCGCAACTCGCCGTACCAGAAGTTCGTGACGACGCTGCTCGTGATCCCCGTCACGCTCGGCACGGTGCTCGTCGCGGACGGGATGCTCACGTACTTCGGCCCGAACGGCTGGTTCCCGCAGGCGCTGCAGGGGCTGCACCTGTACACGGACGAAGTGCGCCTCACGCACAACTACTGGGGCGTGCTGCTGTCGCTGATCGTGTCGGGCTTTCCGTTCGCGTTCCTGCTGATGCTGTCGTACATCAGCGGCATCGACCCGACGCTCGCCCGCGCGGCGGCCACGCTCGGCGCGAACCCATGGCAGCAGTTCCGGCAGATCTACCTGCCGCTCCTCGTGCCGGGGCTCACGATGGCCGCGTGCCTGTCGTTCGTGCAGGCGTTTTCAGTGTTCCCGTCGGCCGTGCTGCTCGGCGCGCCGGCCGGCCCGACGCGCGTGATCTCGATTGCCGCGGCCGAGGCCGCGTTCGAGAGCTACGACTATTCGCTCGCGTCGGCGATCGCGATGGTGATGGGATTCGTGCAGTTGCTGGTGGTCGCGTCGATGCTCGGCGCGCGCCGTTTCTTCTATACGGGTCCGGTGACGGGAGGCAAGGGCTGATGGCGACCGACAACCATGCCGCGCGGACCTGGCCGTCGCAGTCCGGCCAGCACGACGCGCGACGCGACGACGGCACGCGGCCCGTCAACGCGATGAAACCGCCCAAGGTGCGCAGCAGCGTCGCCGCCCGGGCGTGGCGGGCGCTCGTCTGGGGCGTGATGGCGTTCTTCCTGCTGAACGTTATGCTGCTGATCGCGACCGTCGCCGTGAACTCGGTCGCGACCCGCTGGTTCGGCACGCCGTTGCCGCAGGGCTTCACGCTGCACTGGTACGCGAAGGCGTGGGAGGACTTCCAGCTCGCGAGCGTGCTGTGGGTGACGGTCGAGGTGGTCGGCGCGGTCGTGCTGCTGTCGATCGCGCTCGGCGTGCCGGCCGCGTATGCGCTCGCGCGCGCGCAGTTTCCGGGCAAGCGCTTCGCGCTGCTGGTGTTCCTGTTGCCGCTGATGGTGCCGCCCGTCACGTACGGCATTCCGATGGCGACCGTGATGTACAAGGTCGGGCTCGCGGGCACGCTGTCCGGCGTGATCCTCGCGAACCTCGTGCCCGCGCTGCCGTTCGTGATCCTCGTGATGACGCCGTTCATCGAGCAGATCGACCCGAACCTCGAATCGGCCGCGCGCATCTTCGGCGCGAACACGTGGCGCTATTTCCGCTACGTGCTGCTGCCGCTGCTGGTGCCGGGCATGCTCGCGGCGGGGCTGCTCGTGCTGGTGCGCACGATCGGGATGTTCGAGCTGACGTTCTTCACGGCCGGGCCGAGCACACAGACGCTCGTCGTCGCGCTGTACTACGCGGTGTTCTCGACCGGCGTGCGCGCGCCGCAGTCGATCGACGCGATGGCGATGATCTACATGGCGATCACGCTCGTGTGGGTCGTGATCGCGCTGCAGTTCGTGAGCCCGACGCAGCTCGTGAGCCGCGTGAAGCAGGAGCGGCAGTAGCAGCAGTAGCGGACTCATCCTTCACGCGGGACGGGCAGGGTGGCGGCGGTCTGTCGTTGGCCGCCCTTCGTCCGGATCGGCCGACGGCTTGCTGCCATGCGCCGGTTTGCGGCAACGCGATACGTACCGCGGATGCTTACCGCGCCACGCCGACGTGCAGTGCCGCGCGACAGCCCCATGCAATTGGTTACAAATGGATACCGCGTACGGGGCGCGAACGTTGCAGACTACGCGGCATACCGGCGCGCAGCCGGCGTCTTCCGGGGCGCCGGCGCGGCGCGCTTTCCGACGCACCCCGAATCACGGATTGCCATGAAGCTCCACACGCTGCTGACGCTCGGCGTCTCGACGATGCTCGTCGCCGCCTGCAACCTGTTCCATGACGGCCCCGGCGCGACCGACATCGACGCGGCCGTACGGCGCTCGCTCGAAGCCGAAAACCACGGCGGCCTGAACGCGCTGCTCGGCCAGCCGCTGCCGGTGTCGGCCGACGTCGTGTCGATCAAGGCCGACGGCGACTGCAAGAAGGCCAGCGAGCGCACCTACACGTGCAACGTCGTGTTCACGTGGCGCAACCCCGACAATGCGCCGACGCGTGCGGAACTGACCTTCGTGCAAGGCGCCGACGGCGCATGGCAGACGTCGAACGTCGACGCGGCGCTCGCGACGGGCGCGGCGAAATCGATGATCGACCGGATCGGCAAGGCCTGGCCGGGGAACGCGGCGAGCGCGGCGTCGGCGCCGCAGTAAGCGGCTGTCCATGCACCGGCTGCGCCGGCGCGCGTTCGCTCGAACGTCGTCCATCGGCGCGGCCCGCACGTTATCGTCAGACGAATGACGCGATGCGCAACTCACGATGCCGGTCGACTTTTCGCGTACCGCCGGATACCGCGTCACGCCCGCCAATACCTCATCAGGGAAAACCCTGATTTTGAGATATAATGTCGACCTTGAAGAAAGGTCGAACCATGCCTGAACGTTTCCAAGCTATTGAAAGAATTGCTTTTTCGATGATCTGCATGTCCGCGGTCGTGTGTTCCGCGTTCCTCGCGTACGCGCAGCATCCGGAGATCAAGGATGCGCTGCATCAAGGCGAAGCGCTGATGCGCGAAAGCGCGAAGTATTCGGCCGTTTGCGCGCCGACGTCGGCCGACCCGTGCGTCGAGATGTCCGCATACTGATCGCGATGGCGTGCCGCAACGGCACGCCGGTTTTCCCGCCCGACACCCACCCCGCATCGCCGTCCGCGCCGGCCCGAGCCGTTCGATCCGCCCGATCCGCCCGATCCGCCCGATCCGCCCGATCCGCCCGATCCGCGCCGCGGTCCTCGTCCATTCCTTGCGCATCCCCGCGCACCGCGCCCAGATGACCGGAATGTAATGTCCGGGTGCGCAGCAGGTAAGGTCGCGCACGCTACGCTGTCTCGCATCCCATCCCCGAACCGGGTCGATCCGCGCCGGCGCCTGGCCGTGCGGGCTTCTGCTGCTGCCGTGATCGTCCCGGGTTCCATCCGGAGCGCGTCATGAACCAGCTTGCGTCCATTCGCACCTTCGTCAAGGTAGCCGAGCACCGGAGCTTCGCGAAGGCCGCGAAAAACCTCGGCGTCTCCGCATCGGTCGTCACGCGCAGCGTCGCGCTGCTCGAAAAGCATCTCGGCGCGCAACTCGTCAACCGCACGACGCGCAGCATGTCGCTGACGACGACGGGCGAACTCTACCGGCAGCACTGCACCGAACTGATCAGGCTGCTCGAATCGATGGACGCGTGCATCGCGATGGCGGCCGGCATGCCGGCCGCGACGCTGAAGCTTGCCGCGTCCGCGTCGTTCGCGTCGACCGACCTGCCGCGCCTGCTCGCCGCGCATCGCGCGTTCGAGCCGCGCACCACGTTCGATCTGACGGTGTTCGACAGCATGGCCGACGTCGCCGTCACCGATTTCGACGTGTGCTTCGGCACCGAGCGCCGGCTGCGCGATTCGACGCTCGTGTGCCGTTCGCTCGCGCGGATGGGCGACGTGATCGTCGCCAGTCCGGACTATCTCGCGCGCCACGGCGCGCCGCAGGCGCCTGACGAGCTGGCGTCGCACGACGCGCTGCTGACCACGGACGCGCCGGGCAGCTACTGGGAATTCGGCGACGACTACGGCACGTACCGTGCGGCCGTGCGGCCGATCCTGAATGCGCAGCCGCCGCTGACGGTCAAGCGCGCGGCGCTCGCGGGACTCGGCATCGCGCGGCTGCCGCGCGCACTGATCGCGGCTGAGCTGGACAGCGGCGCGCTGCGGCCGCTGCTCGCGCATGCCGCATTGCGCGACGGCGAGCGTACCGTGTGGGCGCTGTATGCGAAGCAGTCCCGTCAGACGTTCGCAGTGCAGAATTTCGTCGAATTCGTCGTCGCGCACTACCGCCGAAACGACCCGGCATGCAACGGCAATGCGGCGGCCGGCGTGGACGGGACGCGACACGAGCCGGTCAATTCTGAATTGATCCCGACCGAAAATTCGTAGCACCTACAGTGTGTGCGGCCGTCACGTTTCCGTCATCGAACGCGAATGCAATCGCGCATGCGGAAGCGGCCGGCGATTCTCAACGCACACCTGGAATCCCGACCATCATGAAAAAGCGATTCATCGCCGGCTTTGCCGCCGGCGCCGCACTCGTGCCGCTGACCGGATTCGCGCAAAGCAGCGTGACCCTGTACGGCGTGATCGACGAAGGACTGAACTATACGAACAGCGCGGGCGGCCACGCGACCTGGCAGATGCAGAGCGGCTTCGCGCAAGGCAGCCGCTGGGGGGTGAAGGGCGCCGAGGACCTCGGCGGCGGACTGAAGGCGATCTTCCAGCTCGAGAACGGCTTCGACGTCAATTCCGGCGCACTCGGGCAGGGTGGCCGGATGTTCGGCCGGCAGGCGTATGTCGGGCTCGCGTCGGACCGGTACGGCTCGCTGACGTTCGGCCGCCAGTACGACTCGGTCGTCGACTACCTCGCGCCGCTGACTGCGAACGGCAACTGGGCCGGCTACCTGATGTCGCACCCGTACGACAACGACAACACCGACAACTCGTTCCGCCTGAACAACACCGTCAAGTACACGAGTCGCACCTACGGCGGCTTCTCGTTCGGCGGCCTGTACGGTTTCAGCAACCAGGCCGGCGGGTTCGCGAACAATCGCGCTTACAGCGTCGGCGCGCAGTACACGGGCGGATCGCTGACCCTCGCCGCCGCCTACATGCGGATCGACAATCCGGGCGGCAGCCAGGCGGGCTCGCTCGCGACCGACGACACTGATTTCTTCGCGGGCCGCCAGCAGGTGTGGGGCGCCGGGATCAACTACTCGATCGGCGCGCTGCTGCTCGGCTTCGTGTACAGCCATACGAGCGTCGACGACGCGACGGGCTCGACCTACGTCGGCAGCTTCGCGAACCCGGCGAACAGCCTCAAGTTCGACAACTTCGAGGTGAACGCGAAATACCAGTTCGCCAAGAACCTGTTCGTCGGCGGAATGTACACGTACACGCTCGGCCGCTTCGACAGCGCGGCCGGCAACGTGAAGCCGAAATGGCATCAGGCGGGCCTGATGGCCGACTACTTCCTGTCGCCACGCACCGACGTGTACGTACAGGGGATGGTTCAGCACCTGGCGGGCGGCAACGCGATCGCGGCGCCGCTCGACACCGCGTACATCACCGGCGCGGCGTTGCCGTCGTCGACGTCGAACCAGTTCGTCGTGCGCGTCGCAATGCGCCATCAGTTCTGATGTGCACACCTGCCGGACGCGGCGGCCTCGCGCCGCGCCCGGCGCGGCGTCATTGCGATGACGTCGACACGTCGGCCGGCGTGCCGATCGACGCGGTCGCGGTCGGCATCGGCAGATCATGCTGGATCGCATAAAGCTGGCGATTCCGCGCGACCTGGGCCGGCGACGGCGGATAGTCGTTCCGGTTCGACGGCAGCAGACCGTCGGCTTGTGCGTCGATCAGCTGCTGACGGACTTCGGCGCGCGTGAGCGGCGCCTGGGTGGACTGGGCGAACGCCGACGCGCCGAACGGCAGCGTGAGCGCGGCAACGACGAAGGCAGCGACGATTTTCATGGCGACTCCTTGGCGAATGAATGAGTGGGGGGGCCCACGCTTTCCATTCTGGTTGCCGCGCCCGTCGCGAAACTGACCCGCGGATTACAGTTCGGTAATCAACGGCCTTCGCGCGGCCGCGACGCGTTCCGCGCCAACCGTTTCCCGGTAACATCGGCGCATGGGATCACCGGAGCCGATCATGCGCATCCTGATAGTCGAAGACGAGCCGAAGACGGGCGCGTACCTGAAGAAGGGGCTCGAGGAATCCGGCTTCAGCGTCGATCTCGCGAAAGACGGCGCGGAAGGGCTGCTGCTCGCGCAGGAAGAAACCTATGACGTGATCGTGCTCGACGTGATGCTGCCCGTGCTCGACGGCTGGGGCGTGCTGAAGCGGCTGCGCGAGACGCACACGACGCCCGTGCTGTTCCTGACCGCGCGCGACGACGTGCAGGACCGCGTGCACGGGCTCGAGCTCGGCGCGGACGACTATCTCGTGAAGCCGTTCGCGTTCGTCGAGCTGCTCGCGCGGGTGCGCACGCTGGCGCGCCGCGGGCCGCCGCGCGAGACCGAGCGGATCACGGTCGGCGACCTGGAAATGGACGTCGTGCGCCGCCGCGTGCGGCGCGGCTCCGTGCGGATCGACCTGACCCCGCGCGAATTCGCGCTGCTGCAGCTGCTCGCGCGCCGGCACGGCGAGGTGCTGAGCCGCACGCAGATCGCGTCGTACGTATGGGACATGAACTTCGACAGCGACACCAACGTCGTCGAGGTCGCGATCCGCCGCCTGCGCGCGAAGATCGACGACGATTTCCCCGTCAAGCTGATCCACACGGTGCGCGGCGTCGGCTACGTGCTCGAACCGAAGGAAAGCGCATGACGCTCGGCCGTTCGCTGACGGCGACCCTCGCGGTGGCGTTCGGCGCGACCACGCTCGCGGTGTTCGCGCTCGTCGGCAGCTATGTGTATGTCGGGCTCGAGCGGCAGGTGCGCACGCAGGACGATCTCGACATCGTGCTCGCCGCGCGGCACGCGCGCCGGCTCGCGGGCGAGCTCGACTCGCTCGGCGGCGTGCGCGCGCACGCGGATCGCCTGACGAGCCTCGTGCTTGGCAACAAGGCGCTGTCGATGGCCGTCGCCGATGCGAAGGGCAACGTGCTCGCGCGTCACAACGTCGAGCGGACCGAATTCGAGGACCTGCCGGCTTCCGCATCTCCCGCAACTCCCGCGTCCGGCACGCCCGACACCGCACCACCCGATGCCGAACTGTTTCCGCCGCACGTCGCGCCCGTGCCCGCCGACGCGCGGATCACCGACGCGCAGATCGCGAGCTGGACCGCCGACGACGATATGCCCGTGCGCGGCGTCGTCACCGATGCCGCGCTGCGCGACCATACGCTGATCCGGATCGCGGTCGCGCGCAACATGAGCGACCGCATGCGCCTGCTCGACAGCTATCGCGACAAGCTGAAGCTTGCAGGCGCGCTCGGCGTGCTGCTCGCGATGCTGCTCAGCTACTGGCTGATCCGCACGACGCTCGCGCCGCTGCGCGAGATCGTGACGAACACCGGCCGGATCACCGTCGACAAGCTCGACACGCGGCTCGACGCATCGCGTGCGCCGCGCGAGCTGCGCACGCTCGTCGACGCGCAGAATGCGATGCTCGGCCGTCTGCAGCAGGCGTTCGGGCACCTGTCGCAGTTCAGCGCGGATCTCGCGCACGACCTGCGCACGCCGCTGAACAACATGCGCGGCGCGACCGAGGTCGCGCTCGCGCGGCCGCGCTCGACCGACGAGTACCAGGCGCTGCTCGAATCGAATCTCGAGGAATACGACCGGCTCGCGCGGATGATCGAGAACGTGCTGTTCCTCGCGCGCGCCGAGCATCCGGGTTTCGTCACGCGCCAGCGCGCGTTCGACGTGCACGACGAGCTGACCCGCATCGCCGGTTATTTCGAAGGGCTCGCCGACGAAGCCGGCTCGGTGCTCCGGGTCGAAGGCAGCGGCCGGCTGACCGCCGACATCGAGCTGTTCCGCCGCGCGGTCAGCAACCTGCTCGCGAACGCACTGCGCTATACGCCAAAGGGCGGCGAGATCACGCTGAGCGTGCGCGAAACCGCGGCGTCGGTGCAGGTCGTCGTCGCGAACCCGGGCGAGCCGATCGATCCGGCGCTGTTGCCGCGCATCTTCGAGCGCTTCGTGCGCGGCGATCCGGCACGCAGCGGCGGCGGCCCGGGCGGCACCGCCGGGCTCGGCCTCGCGATCGTACGCTCGGTGATGGAGCTGCACGGCGGCACCGCGCGCGTCGAGAGCGACGCGGCGGGCACGCGTTTCATCCTCGATTTCCTCAAGACTTAGGCGGCGTGACCGCATCCGCGCGCGCAGCCTGCCAGCCGCCGCCGAGCGCTTTCAGCAGCGCGACCGCGGCTTCCATCCGGCGTGCGGCGATCTGGTCGGCGAGGCGCCGGTTCGACAGCGCGATCGTCTGCGCGGTCACGACGTCGAGGTAACTCACCGCGCCCGCGTTGAAGCGGTTCGTCGTCAGCCGCAGCGACAGGTCCGCCGCGTCGCTCGCGCGCTGCTGGCTGCCGGCCTCCGACGCCAGCGTGTTCATCGCCGACAGTTCATCCTCGACCTGCTGGAACGCGACGAGCACGGTCTGCCGGTAGTCGGCGACCGCGCCGTCGTACTGCGCGGTCGCGCCGCGCAGCGTCGCGCTGCGGCGCCCGCCGTCGAACAGCGTGCCGACGAGTTGCGGGCCGAGCGACCAGAACAGGCTCGGCGCGGTGAGCCACGGCGCGAAGAACGAACTCTCGAGGCCCGCGCTCGCCGACAGCACGAGATCGGGGAAGAATGCGGCGTGCGCCTCGCCGATCTGCGCATTCGCGGCGGCGACGCGGCGTTCGGCGGCCGCGATATCGGGCCGGCGTTCGAGCAGTTGCGCCGGCATGCCGGCAGGAATCACCGGCACGTCGAACGGTTGCACGCGCGGCGGCAGCGTGAAGGTCGAAGCGTTCTCGCCGACGAGCGTCGCGATCGCATGCTGGAGCTGCGCGCGCGACACGTCGATGTCGGCATTCTGCGTGCGGGTCGATTCGAGCTGCGTCGCGGCCTGTGCGACCGCGGACGCATCGATCGCGCCCGCCGCGAGCTGCTGCTTCAGCAGTTTCAGCGCATCGGCGTACGCGTTCACGGTGTCGTCGAGCAACTGCTTTTGCGTGTCGAGCGAGCGCAGCGCGAAATAGTCGGTCGCGAGTTCGGCAGCGACCGACAGCTTCACGGCCTGCAGGTCGGCGGCACTCGCGTCGGCGTTCGCCTGTGCGCCGGCCACCGCGTCGCGCACGCGGCCGAATACATCGGGTTCCCAGCTCGCGGTGAGGCCGGCCAGATAATCGGGCGTGGTCTTGCCCGCGAGCGACGAGCCGAGCTTGTTCTGCGAAATGCGTGATCGGCTTTGCGCGACGCCCGCCGTCACCGTCGGCAGGAAGCCGGCATGCTGGTAGTCGACCATCGCGCGTGCTTCCTGCAAGTTCGCGACCGCTTTCTTCACGGTCTGGTTCGACACGTCGACGCGCGCCTCGAGCGCGTTCAGGTCGGTGTCGCCGAACACGGTCCACCACGTGCCGCGCGGCACGGCGTCGGCCGGTGCCGCGACATTCCAGCCGGGCTGCGCGGCCGGCGCGCCCGCGTAATGCGCGGGGATCGCGACGGCGGGACGGGAATAGGGCGGCAGCGTCGAGCAGGCGGCGAGCATGGCGGCGACGCCGAGCGCAACGACGCGGCGCGCGAATGGGAGTGGTCTGAAGGGGCGCATGCTTTGCAATCCTTGCTGTTCGGTTCGACGGGTCAGCCCCGGCCACTCGCCCCTGCGGGCGGGATAGTGTTGCCCGCAGCGGAAACCGCCGCGACAGGCTTGGGCAGCGTGCCTGCTGCGCGAGTCGTCGCGACAGCCGATCCCGCGACGACGGGCGTTGCCGGTATCGTTCCGTTAGCGGACGTGCCGGCGGTCGGTGCAACGGATGCATTGGGCCGGGCGGCGGCCGAGCCGGCGGACGGCGACACGGCGCCCGACGCGCTTGCGGCGATCGCGCCGGACGCCGAAGCCGCGCCTGCCGGCACCGCGCTGTGCGCAACCGACACGACCCGCACGGCCTCGCCGGCCGCAATCGAATCCCCCGGGTTGTCGATCACGCGATCGGTCGCGCCAAGTCCCGAAACGATCTCGACGTGCGTGCCGAAATCCCGCCCGATCTGCACGGTCTTCAGCGCGGTGCGGCCGTTCGCGCCGACGGTCGCGACCGTCACGCCGTCCGGCCGGTACAGCAGCGCGCTGACAGGCAGCTCGAACGCGGGCGCCGCGCTCGGCACGAGCAGGTGGGTCTGTGCGTACGCGCCCGGCATCAGCGCGCCGTCGCGGTTGTCGACGTCGATCTCGACGCGCAGCGTGCGCGTGACGGGATCGATCGCGCCGGCGCTGCGTGCGACGTGCGCGGCGAAGCGCCGCCCCGGGTACTGCTGCGTGGTCAGGTAGACGGCCGTGCCGGCCGAGATGCCCGCCGCGCTGTCCTGCGGCACGTCGACGAACACGCGCAGCCGGTCGGTCTGCTCGAGATGGAACAGCTCGCCGGAAAGCCCCGGACTGCCCGGCGTGCCGCCCGCCGTGACGAGCGTGCCGACGTCGACGTTGCGCGCGGTGATCACGCCGTCGAACGGCGCGGTGATCGCCTCGTACGACACGAGCTCGGTCAGGTGCGCGACGTTCGCCTGCGCGGACGCGAGCATCGCGCGCTTCGCATTCATGTCGGCGACCTTCGTGTCGGTGTCCTGCTGCGACACCGACTGCGTCTTCAGCATGTCCTGCCAGCGCCGCGCGGTCGATTTCGCATAGTCGTAGTTCGCCTGCGCGGTCGCCGCGTCGGCGCGCGCCTGCCGCAACTGCGCGTCGAGATCGGGCGCGGCGATCTGTGCAAGCGTCTCGCCGGCCGTCACGTGCGTGCCGATGTCGGCGCGCCAGTGCGCGATGTAGCCGCTCGTGCGCGCGTAGATCGATGCCTCCGCGTAGGGCATCACCGAGCCGGGCAGCGTCAGCGTCTGGCTCGCGGGCGCGGCGCCGGGCAGGATCACCGAGACCGGCAGCGCCTGCTGCGCGGCGACCTGCGTGCGCTGTGCGGCGCGCGCGTCGATACGCGGCACGATGCCGATCGCGAGCAGCGCGACGGCGGCCGCGATCGCGGCGAGCGGGGCCTTCAGCGATCGCCGGCGGCGAGGCGGCGCCGATTCGGGAGCGTCGTGCTCGCCTCGTGCATCGGGGGCATCGTGCGCATCGGCACGCGCAGTCGCAGCCGCGGGTGTCTCGAACGTATTGGATGTATTGGACGCAACAGGCGCATCGGCGCTCGGCGGCGGGGCGAGGGGTTCGGTCGAGTCGTTCATGGTCGGTGGGATCGGGCGAGTCGGACGGAATCGGAACGGGTCAGGATTGCTCGGGACGAATCAGGGCATCGCGGGCGTGTCCTGCGCGCGGCGCGCAGCGGCCGCGTCGCGGCGCCGCGCGAGCCACGCATGGACGAAGCCGAACACGACGGGCACGAACAGCAGCGTCGAGATCGTGCCGAACGCGAGGCCGCCGATCACCGCGCGGCCGAGCGGCGCGTTCTGCTCGCCGCCGTCGCCGAGGCCGAGCGCCATCGGCAGCATGCCGATCAGCATCGCGAGCGCGGTCATCACGACCGGGCGGAAGCGGCCGAAGCCGGCGTCGAGCGCGGCCTGCCACGGCGGCGCGCCGTCGCCGATCCGCTCGCGCGCCGCGTTGACGACGAGAATGCTGTTCGCGGTCGCGATGCCGATGCACAGGATCGTGCCGGTCAGCGCGGGCACCGACAGCGTCGTGTTCGTGACGAACAGCATCCACGCGATGCCCGCGAGCGACGCGGGCAGGCCGCTGACGATCACGAGCGGGTCGAGCCACGACTGGAAGTTGACGACCATCAGCAGGTAGACGAGCGCGATCGCGAACACGAGGCCGGTGAGCAGCCCGCCGAACGCTTCGTGCATCGCCTGCACCTGGCCGCGCAGCACGATCGACGAGCCGGGCGGCAGCTGCGCGCGCGCGTCGTCGACGAGCTTGGTCACGTCGGCCGTGACGCCGCCGAGGTCGCGGCCCTGCACCGACGCGAAGATGTCGAGCACGGGCTGCACGTTGTAGTGCGATACGACCGCCTGCTGCGTCGCGCGCGTGAAGGTGCCGAGCGTGCCGAGCAGGTTTTGCGCGGGCGCGCCGGCGGCCGGTCCGTCGGCGGGCGTCTGCGGCGCGCGGGCGTCGGTCGGCAGCGGCACGTTCGCGAGCGCCTGCAGCGAATCGACCGCGTACTGCGGCGTCTGCACCAGCACCGGATAGCTGACGCCATTGCGCGGATCGAGCCAGAAGTTCGGCGTCGTCTGCGAACTGCCGGACAGCGCGATCAGCAGGTTCTGCGACACGTCGCGCTGCTGGAGCCCGGCCTGGATCGCCTTCGTGCGGTCGACGTTTACGTCGATCGCCGGTTCGTCGCCGGGTTGCTGGATGCGCGCGTCGACGAGGCCGCGCACGCCGCGCAGTTGCGCGAGCAGGCGGTTCGCAACCGCGCGGTTCTGGTCGAGCCTGTTGCCGACGATCTGGATGTCGATCGGCGCCGGCAGCCCGAAGTTGAGGATCTGGCTGACGATGTCGGCCGGCAGGAACGCGAACGTCACGCCGGGGAACGCCTGCGCGAGCTGGTTGCGCAGCGTCGACACGTACGTGGCGGTCGGGTGGTGGTTCGGCTTCAGCGTGATCATCACGTCGGCGTCGCCGGTGCCGACCGGGTCGGACGAGTCGTACGTGAGGTTGATCCCGCTCACCGGCACGCCGATGTTGTCGAGCACGCCGGCCAGTTCGTTCGCCGGAATCACCGAGCGGATGCGCGCCTCGACCTCGTCGGTGATGCGCGCGGTTTCCTCGATCCGCGTGCCGGTCGGCGCGCGCAGGTGCAGCCGGATCTCGCCCGTGTCGACCGACGGGAAGAAGTCGCGGCCCGCGAATGCGAACAGGCTCGTCGACGCGACGCACGCGAGCAGGAACGCGGCCGCGAAGCGGCGGCGATGCGCGATCGCCGCCGACAGCAGCGCGCGATAGCGCAGCCGGGCGGCCTCGAAGCGACGCTCGAAGCCCGCCTGGAAGCGCGCGATGGGCGCGAACACGCCGCGCGGCGGCCTGCCGTGGCCGCGTGCGCGCATCAGCACCATCGCGAGCGTCGGCACCAGCGTGCGCGAGAAGAAATACGACGCGGCCATCGCGAAGATCACGGCTTCGGCCATCGGCACGAACAGATAGCGCGCGACGCCGGTCAGCAGGAACATCGGCACGAACACGATGCAGATCGACAGCGTCGACACGAAGGTCGGCACCGCGATCTCGCCCGCGCCGGTCAGGATCGCGTCCTCGAGCGGCGCGCCGCGTTCGAGGTGGTGCGTGATGTTCTCGATCGCGACCGTCGCATCGTCGACGAGGATGCCGACCGCGAGCGCGAGCCCGCCGAGCGTCATGATGTTGATCGTCTCGCCAAGTGCCGACAGCGCGAGCAGCGAGCTCAGCACCGCGAGCGGAATCGACACCGCGATGATCAGCGTCGCGCGCCAGCTGCCGAGGAACAGCAGGATCATCAGCGCGGTCAGGCACGCGGCGATCAGCGCCTCGCGCACGACGCCCTGGATCGCCGACTTCACGAACACCGACTGGTCGCCGAGCGCGCTGATGTGCAGCGCCTTCGGCAGGCCGGCCGCGATCTTCGGCAGCATCGCCTTCACCTGGTCAATGATCGTGAGCGTCGATGCGCTGCCGGTCTTCTCGACGGTGAGCAGCGCCGCGCGCTTGCCGTCGGCGCGCACGATGTTGGTCTGCGGCGCATAGCCGTCGCGCACGTGCGCGACGTCGCGCACGTAGACGACATTGCCGCCGATGGTCTTGACCGGCAGGTTGTTCAGCGCGGCGACCGTCTGCGTGCTGCCGTTCATCTGCACGTTGTATTCGCGCGTGCCGATCTTCGCGGTGCCGCCCGGCAGGATCAGGTTCTGCGCGTTGATCGCGTTGACGACGTCGATCGGCGCGAGGCCCTTCGCCTGCAGCGCGCGCGTGTCGAGATCGACGACGATCTGGCGGATCTTGCCGCCGAACGGCAGCGGCACGGCCGCGCCTTGCACGGTCGCGAGCTGCGTGCGGATGAAGCTGTTGCCGAGGTCGTACAGCTGCTGCTCGGCGAGCGTGTCGCTCGACAGCCCGAGCTGCAGGATCGGCACCGTCGACGCGTTGTACGTGATGATGTTCGGCGGCAGCGTGCCCGGCGGCAGGATGCGCAGGATCGACGCCGAGTTGCTCGCGGCTTCCGCGATCGCGCGATTGATGTCGGCGCCCGGGTGGAAAAAGATCTTCACGACCGACACGCCGTTCAGCGACTGCGACTCGATGTGCTCGATGTCGTCGACATCGGACGTGAGCGCGCGTTCGTAGTTCGACGTGATCCGCTTGGCCATGTCCTCGGCCGAGAAGCCGTTGTACGACCAGACGATGCTGACGACCGGAATGTCGATGTTCGGAAAGATGTCGGTCGGGGTGCGCAGGATCGCGAGCGGCCCCGCGATGAAGATCAGCAGCGCGAGCACGACGAACGTGTAGGGCCTGCGCAATGCGAGGCGGACGATCCACATGATGTTGTTCCTCGAAGCAGGGCACGGTCGCCGCGTCGATACGGCGAGTGCGCAGTGTGCTGCCCGCGCGTTGACCCGCGTCTGACCCGAAGATTACGAACCTGTTATCTGCCCTCTACACGAATCCGGCGCGATCCAGCACAAATCCGCGATCTGCACGACGATCGGCAGATTGCGAATTTGTCATCTGGCGGTCAGGGTCGTGCAGGGGCCGCTCGCCACAATGAACGTGTCGGCCGATGCACCGCACCGGCGGTCAGGCCGGCCGCGCAGCGACGATGCGCGTGCATCGACATTTCGACACTTCATCGAGGAGCACCACCATGAAACGCAAACTGATGGCCGCCGCCGCACTGCTCACCATCGCGATCGGCATGCCGGCCGCCGCTTTCGCGCAGACGACCACGACAAGCGGCGTGACGCGCGCACAAGTGATCGCCGATCTGATCCAGGCGCAGCGCGACGGCACCGTACCCGCGCCGAACTGGGACTATCCGCCGAGCCAGCGGACGATCGAGCGCAATCGCGAGCTGTATGCGCTCGGCCACGGCGAACAGGGCGTCACCGCCAGCCACGCGTCGGCGTCCGTGCCGACGTCGAGCGAGCAGTGACGCGGGCGTATGCACGATGAACCTCCCGTCCCGACTCCCGCTGATCGTGCTGCTGGCGCTGCTGGCGTCAGCAGTCGCGCCGGCCTTTGCACGAGGGCAGCCGCAATTGCCGGACGACAACGGCAATCGCGCGAACGTGTTGCGCGAGCTGCAGCCGCTGAGCGCGGCCGACAGTGCGGCCGAAAGCGCGGCCCCGCGTGCGACGCGGCACATCGATGCGAACGCGCCGCAGCCGGCGCCGGACACCGGCCGCGGGGCTGCGCCGGCGCACTGAGGTCCGCCGTCGTCGACGCGTTCGCCGCACGCATGCGGCACAGGCCGTGCGGGCCGCAACGACGGCGGCCCGCGTCGCGCGCGGACTTCAGCTCGCCGTCACGACGTTGCTCGGCGCGCCGTCATGAAACGCGGCGACGTTGTCCACCAACTGATCCGCGAGCGCCTGCATCGCCTCGTCGCTCGCCCAACCGACGTGCGGCGTGAGGATGAACCCCGGATGCGACAGGATTGCGTGGAACGGATGCGCGGCCGGCAGCGGTTCTTCGGTGACGACGTCGAACCCTGCGCCCGCAATCTGCCCCGAGCGCAACGCATCGACGAGCGCCGCTTCGTCGACGAGCCCGCCGCGCGCGGTGTTGATCACGAGCGGCCGGCGCGCCATCCGCGCGAACGCGGCCGCATCGACCAGATGCCGGGTCGCGGGCGTCAGCGGGCAGTGCAGCGACAGCACGTCGCACTGTTGCAGCAGCGTATCGAGCGGCGCGTAGCCCGCTTGCGGATCGGTATGGGCGCCATGCGCGGCGAACAGCACGCGCATGTCGAGCGCGCGCGCGATGCCCGCGACCGCACGTCCGAGCACGCCGTCGCCGACGATGCCGAGCGTCGAGCCGGCCAGGTCGCGGATCGGAAAATCGAAGAAGCAGAACTGGCCGCTGTCGAGCCAGCGGCCCGCGCGCACCGCGTCGCGATACGCGACGAGACTGCGGCGCAGCGCAAAGATCAGCGCGAACGTATGCTCGGGCACCGTGCGCGCCGCGTAGCCGCGGATGTTGGACACGACGATGCCGCGCGCCGCGCAGGCGTGCAGGTCGACGTTGTCGGTGCCGGTCGCGGCGATCGCGACCAGCCGCAGCCGCGTTGCGCCGGCAAGCGCCGCCGCGTCGAGCCGGACCTTGTTGACGATCACGACGTCCGCGTCGCGGATGCGCGCGGCGACATCGCTTGGCGCGCTCCGCTCGAACGTGCGCAGTTCGTGCGGAAACGGAAACGGCTTCAGGACGGTGTGCGGCGACAATGTCGCGCGATCGAGAAAGACGATGTTCAGCGAAGCTGACGAGTGGGACATGGCGGCGCCTGTGGGGTTCGATGACATGCGGGTGACGTGAGGGTGACGTGCGTCCGGCGGACGCGGCAAGCGCACGATTGTGCGCGCCGCGCGGCGTCGCGCATTGCCCGTTGCTCCACCGCACTTTCCGATACGGAAAGCCGGCTCGCGGGCGCCTCGGCCCGCCGGTGAGCGATCGCACGCCGACGCGTGCCTTTCCGATCCGGAAAGGCTGCTTGAGCATCGATCGATATTCGGCGCTTCCGAACCCGGTCATGATCGCCGCCATGGACAACACGACTTCTTCGGAGACAGCCATGACGAGACCGCTGGACGGCATTCGCGTGCTGGAGCTCGGGCAACTGATCGCGGGGCCTTTCGCAGGCCGGATGCTCGCCGAGTTCGGCGCGGACGTGATCAAGGTGGAACCGCCGGGCACCGGCGACCCGCTGCGCAAGTGGCGGATGCTGCACGACGGCACGTCGGTCTGGTGGGCCGCGCAATCGCGCAACAAGACGTCGCTGACGCTCGACCTGCGCACGCCGGAAGGCCAGGACGTGATCCGCCGGCTCGCCGCCGACGCCGACGTGCTGATCGAGAACTTCCGTCCCGGCACGCTCGAAGGCTGGGGGCTCGGCTGGGACGTGCTGTCGGTGCTCAATCCGCGGCTGATCATGCTGCGCGTGTCGGGCTACGGGCAGACCGGGCCGTATCGCGACCGGCCGGGCTTCGGCGTCGTCGCCGAGGCGATGGGCGGCCTGCGGCACCTGACCGGCGAGCCGGGCCGCACGCCGGTGCGCGTCGGCGTGTCGCTCGGCGATTCGCTGTCCGCGCTGCACGGCGTGATCGGCGTGCTGCTCGCGCTGCGGCATCGCGAGCAGCAGGGCGGCAACGGTCAGGTGGTCGACGTCGCGCTGTACGAGTCCGTGTTCAACATGATGGAGAGCCTGCTGCCCGAATACTCGGCGTTCGGCGCGGTGCGCGAGGCGGCCGGCAGCAGCCTGCCCGGGATCGCGCCGAGCAATGCATACGCGTGCCGCGACGGCAAGTACGCGCTGATCGCGGGCAACGGCGACAGCATCTTCCGGCGCCTGATGGACCTGATCGGGCGGCCCGACCTCGGCAATGATCCCGCGCTCGCGCACAACGACGGCCGCGTCGCGCAGGTCGCGCGCATCGACGCGGCGATCGGCGCGTGGACCGCGCAACACGCGCTCGACGACGTGCTGGCCGCGCTGAACGAAGCGCGCATTCCGTCGGGCCGGATCTACGACGTCGCCGACATCGCGGCCGATCCGCATTACCGTGCGCGCGACATGATCGTCGACGACACGCTGCCGGACGGCACGCCGGTTCTCGTACCGGGCATCGTGCCGAAGCTCGGCGCGACGCCCGGACGCATCGAGCGCGCGGCGCCCGCGCTCGGCGCGCACACCGACGCCGTGCTCGACTCGCTCGGCATCGATGCGGCGACGCGCGACGGCTGGCGCGCGCGCGGCGTGATCTGAACCCTGACGGACGACCTGACGATGAAAGGCAAACGGCTCTACCTCAATGAAGTCGCGACACGCGACGGCTTCCAGAACGAAGCCCGCTACGTCGACACCGACGACAAGATCGCGCTCGTCGACGCGCTGAGCGCGTGCGGGTACGCGAAGATCGAAGTGACGTCGTTCACGTCGCCGAAGGCGATCCCGGCGCTGCGCGATGCGGAAGGCGTGATGCACGGCATCGTGCGCGTGCCGGGCGTCGTCTATACGGTGCTCGTGCCGAACGTGCGCGGCGCCGAGCGCGCGCTGTCGTGCGACGTCGACGAAGTGAACCTCGTGATGTCGGTCAGCGAGAGCCACAACCGGACCAACCTGCGGATGACGCGCGAGCAGTCGTTCGCGCAGCTGCGCGATGTGATCGATGCGGTGCGCGGCACAGGCGTCGCGGTCAACGTGTCGCTGTCGACCGCGATGGGCTGCCCGATGGAAGGCGATGTGCCGGCCGAAGCCGTGCTCGCGTGGATGCAGCGTTTCGCGGATCTCGGCGTGCAGGGCGTCACGCTGTGCGACACGACCGGCATGGCGTACCCGTCGCAGGTGCGCGAGCTGTGCGAACGCGCGACAGATCGCTTCGGCGCGCTCGAACTCACGCTGCACTTCCACAACACACGCGGGATGGCGCTCGCGAACACGCTCGCCGCGCTCGACGCGGGCATCGTACGCTTCGACGCGTCGCTCGGCGGGCTCGGCGGCTGCCCGTATGCGCCCGGCGCGACCGGCAACGTCTGTACCGAGGAGCTCGTGCACATGCTCGAGCTCGACGGCTACGATACGGGCATCGACCTCGCGGCGGCGCTCGACGCGGCCGCGCGGCTGCCGGCGCTGATCGGGCATGACGTGCCGAGCCAGATCCTGAAGGCCGGGCGCCGCTCGGACCTCCATCCCGTTCCCGCGGACGGCCAGATGCCGTCGCAGCAGGCGTTTTCATGACGGTGCGCGCGACGCTTCGCGACGTCCGGACATCCACGACAAGGAGAAGAACATGGCGCTGATCGACCACCTCGATCACCTCGTGCTGACGTGCGTCGACCCCGACGCGACGAAGCATTTCTATACGGAAGTGCTGCAGATGCAGCTCGAAACCTTCGGCGCGGGACGGATCGCGTTCCGCTTCGGCAACCAGAAGATCAACCTGCACGTGCGCGGATCGGAGTTCGAGCCGAAGGCGCACCTGCCGGCGCCGGGGGCGCTCGACCTGTGCTTCATCGCGTCGGTGCCGCTCGACGACGTGATCGCGCACCTGAAGCGCATGGAATGGCCGATCGTCGAAGGGCCGGTCGAACGCACGGGCGCAACGCAGAAGATCCGCTCCGTCTACGTGCGCGATCCGGATCTCAACCTGATCGAGATCTCGGAACTGATCTGACGTTTGCCTGCGGCTTGCCGTGCGTCGATTGCGCGGCAACGCGGAAGTCTCGCGCGCGCGGCCGGGCGATCCGGCCCCCGCGCGCGTTTGCGTTGCGCCGCAAGACGCACACGCGTCGGCGATCGCGATCGCCGACTGGTGGAGGGCCAACGGGTCGGGCGATGCTCGCCGCGCCGTTGCGCTGGAGGACAGAAGACGGCGCTATGCGTAGCTGTTGCCTTGCCATCCGGGCGGGACCGCGTCCGACGCCCGGCTTCGAATGGTGCGTTATCCCGTACTTTGTCGCGCGTTCCACTACCGGTACAGTGAGCATTCGAACGACATGAGGGCGCCGGGTCTCGATCCGTCGGCCGCTGCGATTCCTCATGCCGGCGCGACGCGCATAGATTCATGACCGGCAACGGATCGCGTATCGGTCTGCCTGCGTCGAATGCAATCGCATCCTTCTTCCACGCGTGCCGCGCGACACCCTCGGGACCCACGATATGGTGAATCCGCTTCATTTCGATCTGCAGTCGCTGCGGGTGTTCGCGCTCGTCGCGGAACACGGCAGCCTGACGAAGGCGGCCGAGCACGGCCAGCTCACGCTGTCCGCGGTCAGCAAGCGGATCGCGGAACTCGAGAGCGTGACCGGCAGCGCGCTGTTCGTCCGGCACGCGCGCGGCGTCGAACTCACGCCTGCGGGCCGCGCGCTGCTCGACCATGCGGCGAAGGTGATCGACCAGGTGAACCGGATGGCGCACGAGATGAGCGACTACGTCGCCGGCGTGCGCGGACACATCCGCGTGTGGGCGAACACGTCCGCGATCGTCCAGTTCCTGCCGGTCGACCTCGCCGGTTTCCTGACCGCGCATCCGGGCATCAAGGTCAGCCTCGAAGAGCGCCTGAGCCACGAGATCGTCGATGCGCTCACGGCCGGCAAGACCGATCTCGGCGTGTTCGCCGACAACGTGCCGGCGCCCGGCATCGAGCGCCGTCTGTACCGGCGCGACGAACTCGTGCTGCTCGTGCCGCGCGGGCACCGGTTCGCCGAGCGCGCATCGATCCGCTTCGCCGATACGCTCGACGAGGACTATGTCGGGCTCAGCGACGGCAGCTCGCTGCTCGCGCGAATGACCGACGCCGCCTTCGCGGTCGAACGCTCGTTGAAGCTGCGGATCCAGGTGTCGAATTTCGACGGGGTGAGCCGGATGATCGAGGCGGGGCTCGGGATCGGCATCCTGCCGCGCGACGCGGTGACGACCGAACGCGCCGGCTCGCGGCTGTGCGTGGTGAAGCTCGACGATGCGTGGGCGACGCGCACGCTGTGGGTGGGCGTGAAGGCGGGCACCGTGCTGACGACCGACATCGCGAACCTGTTCGATTTCATGTCGGCGCGCTGAGCGCGCATCGCCGTCATTGCATGACGGTCGTGTGGCCTGTGTGCTTCGCCGTTTCCCTGCGCCACGCGCGAACACGACGAAAGCCGGGCGCATCGGCCCGGCTCTTCGAAGCGAACGACAGCCGGCGATGATCGCTCACCGCGCCGCTAGCTGCGAACGCCGCCGTCACACCGGATTGATCTCGTCCTGGCTGCGCCGCGTGGTCAGCGGCCCGAGCACGCGCAGGGTGACGGCGACGATCCCGAGCGCGACCGAGATCACGCCGAACATCGCGCCGGCGCCGTATTGGGCCAGCACCGGCAGCAGCACGAACGGCAACGCGCCGCTGACGATGCGCGACAACGCATAGGTGCTGCCGATCGCGGTCGAGCGCACGCGGGCGGGAAAGATTTCGGCCTGGTACACGTGGTACGCGTTGCTGAACACGTTCGACGCGCAGGTCGTCAGCAGGCCGAAGCAGACGATCAGCACGGTATTGCCGGAATACGCGAAGCCGAGGCCGCACGCGGCGATCGCGAGGATCGAGCCAATCACGAGCGTGCGGCGCTCGATCCAGTTGAGCAGCGGAATCGACAGCAGCGAGCCGATCGGATAGCCGATGAACGACAGCGCGATGAACAGCGTGCTGTCCGTCACGTCGAAGCCGCGGCTCTTCACGACCGTGCCCGCCAGCGTGCCGAAGCCGTAATAGCCGAAGCCCTGGAACAGGTGGAAGATCGCGAGCATCAGGTAGCGCCGGTCGTACGGCTTGCGGCGCAGCAGCGCGATGCGCTCGGAGAGCGACAGCGGCCGCTGCGGCTCCGAGGAGGCGGCGAACTGCGCCGGCACGCGCACGCCTGCGCTGTCCGCGAAGCGCCGCAGCGCCGCCTGAGCTTCGTCCGTGCGGCCCTGCGCGAGCAGCCAGCGCGGGCTTTCGGGCAACCGGCGCTGGACGAGCAGCACGTAGACGGCGCCGAGACTGCCGATCGCGAGGATGATGCGCCAGCCCGCGATCCCGCCGATATGCAGCGGATTGAGCCACAGCGCGAGGAAGCCGACGAGCGGCACCGCGACATACGACGTCGTGTACGCCCACGCGGCGAGGCGGCCGCGCCGCTCCTTCGGCAGGATCTCCGACAGGAAGCTGTCCGCGACCGGGTAGATCGCGCCGACGCCGATGCCCGTCAGGAAACGGCACACGACCAGCATGTCGGCGTTCACCGAAAAGGCGCCGATCAGCGAGAACGCGCTGTACCAGGTCAGCGTCAGCAGGAACGCCTTGCGCCGGCCGATGCGGTCGGCGAGGCTGCCGAGGCACAGCGCGCCGAAGAACATGCCGATGAATGCGGACGCGAGCAGCAGCTTGAAATCGCCGCTTTGCCGGTTCAACCCGTATTCGTTCTGCAGCGCGGTGCCGATCGTGCTGACGAGAAAGATCTCGTACATGTCGAAGAACAGCCCGACGCCGATCACCCAGACGACGAACCGGTGCAGCGCGCCGACCGGCATGTCGTCCATGAAATCGCCGAACGTGACGTCGCGGGTCGCGCGCGGCGCCGTATCGGCATCGGCGGGGCGGGCGACGGGCGCGGTTCTGCCCGCGTCGCCGCCCAGTTCGAGAGATTGGCTGTTCATCGTGTCTCCTGATTATCGGAATGCCGCGGCGCACGTCCGGGCTGGCTGCGGCCGTTCCGCCGTTGAAGCGGCCGGCCGCACGACCGGGCGTTCGCCGGTCCGCAAGCCGTCCGTCGAACGGTCAGGCGATCCGGTGCACGCCGATCGTCCGGCAGAGTGTGGGCGATTTGCCCGCTCACGATAATTGCGGATGTCTCAAGCATCCTTTCCTGGCCAGAAAGGCTTCGTCTGAACCTGTCCCCATCGGCGCGCAGTCAGGTCGGCCGCCCGGGAGAGAACGCCGCGCAAGTGCTGACGAGCGCCAGCGCCGCGAGAGGGGCAGGGGCGGCCATCGCATGCAATGCCGCGTCGTTCCCTAGAACATCGCGTCCGCGCGCATCGACACGCTGTCATCCGGCAGCGCGGTCCACAGCAGGTACCCGTCGGCCGTGCGGGCCGCGTTGAGCGTCAGCGCGTTGCCGAGCAGCGCCGGCTGCACGCCGCGGTAGTTGAACGCGCGCAACGGCTTGCCGGCGACGCGCTCCGCAAAGCCGGCGAGCAGCGTCGCGTTCAGCGGCCCGTGAATGACGAGGTTCGGGTAGCCCTCGACATCGCGGCAGTAGTCCTGGTCGTAATGAATCCGGTGGCCGTTGAAGGTCAGCGCGGAGTAACGGAACAGCGTGGTCGACGTCGCGACGAATGTGTCGCGGTGCTCGGGCACGGCCGGTGCAGGCGCCTGCGCGGGCCGCGCGGTGCCGCCGGGCGACGCTTCCTTGTAGACGATGTCGTGTTCCTCGGTGATCGCGACTTCGCCGGCCGTCGAGATTTCGTGCAGCACCGTCACGAACACGAGGTCGCCCGAGCGGCCGCGCTTGTGCTCGACGGAGCGGATCGTCGAGCACCTGGACACCTGCGCGCCGAGCGGCAGCGGCGCGTGGAACTGCACGCGTCCGCCCGCCCACATGCGATTCGGCAGCGGCACCGGCGGCAGGAACCCGCCACGCTGCGGATGGCCGTCGCGCCCGAGCTGGTCGGGCGGCAAGCCTTCGAGGAAAAAGAGCCAGTGCCACAGCGGCGGCAGCGGTGCGCCGGTTTCGAGCCGCGACGGGTCGCTGCCCAGCGTGGCCGCCATCAGCCGCGCATGGCGGACCGACAGCTCGTCGCGGTCGTCGATCGACCGGCCGACCCATTCGCACAGCAGCGGGAGGTCGATGCCGTTCATGCCGCCACCTCGCCGCGGGCGGTCGCGCGTTCGGCGCGGATCGCAACGGGGTGCTGGCCGAGCGCGGGTGCTCGGGCGAACCGCCCGCTGTCGCATCGCGCGCGCGCCTGCGTCGCGGTCAGGACGGCCGCGACGACGGTCAGGCCGGCGAGCGGCAGCGGGGAATGGGGATGATAGGGTTGAATCATTCGCGTCTCCGGAACGGTGCCTGCTTGCGCGCAGTATCATCCCGCGTCGCAAGGACAACCATCGGGAAGATCCAAATGCACCGTTTGCCAGATCCGAACACTCGCCGCACAATCGGCGGATCCCGTTCCGGAGCCGACAGATGCGATACGAATTGACCGACCTGGCGGTTTTCCTGGCCGTCGCGGAGGAAGGCAACCTCACGCGCGGCGCCGAGCGCTGCCATCTCGCGCCGTCGTCGGTGAGCCTGCGCGTGAAGGGGCTGGAGGGCGCGGTCGGCGCGCCGCTGCTCGAGCGGCTGGCGCGCGGCGTCGCGCCGACGCCCGCCGGGCGCATCGTGATGGAGCACGCGCGCCGTTGCCTCGCGCAGCTCGAGCAGATGAACGCGGATCTTGCGCCGTTCGCGCACGGGCTCATCGGCCACGTGACGTTCTTCGCGAACAACAACGCGATCAACGCCTATCTGCCGGACGATCTCGGCCGGTTCTTCGCGCGCTATCCGAACGTGCGGATCTCGCTCGAGGAGCGCACGAGCCACGAGATCGTCGCCGCCGTCGCGGCAGGCCGCGCGGACATCGGCGTGGTGGCGCTCGAAGCCAGCCACCCCGATCTCGAGTTCGTCCCGTACCGGCAGGACGAGCTCGTCGTCGTCGCGCCGCGCGGCAGCGACATTGCGGAGTGCGCGGAGATCGCGTTCGCCGCGTGTCTCGGCCGGCCGTTCATCAGCCTGCAGACGGGGGCGGCGCTGCACACGTTCCTGATGGGGCATGCGGGCGCGCTCGGGGGGCTGCTGGACGTCCGGGTGCAGGTGTCGAGCTACGCGTCGATCGTCAAGCTCGTCGCGTCGGGAGCGGGAATCGGGATCGTCGCGCGTTCGGCCGTGGCCGACGGCACGCCCGCGAACGCGGTCGTGCTGAAGCTTGCCGAGACGTGGGCGCGCCGCGACCTGCGCGTATGCGTGCCGCGCGTCGCGGCCACGCCGAATCCGTTCCGGGACCGGCTGCTCGAAACGCTCACGGCGGTGCCGCACGGCCCGCAGAACGACGCACCGCGTTGATGTCGCCACGCGAGCAAGCACACGACACGGCACGCAGGAAAAGAGGGCGCGCCGCACGTTCGACGCATTCGTCTGCGGGTTGCGGACAATCGCGTCGCCGCAGATCTGCAGCGAGAAGCACGGACAGAAATGCGTGTTAGTGTTTCGGAGCGAGAATCCCAATATGAGCGAGAGGTGAGCGATGGATCGGCCAGACAAGTCGGCAAAAGCGCGCGCGGCACTTGACCAGCTGTTCTCGGGCGTTCCGCCTGCGGAAGCGAATCGCGCGTCACGTTCCGGTAATCCGTTCGACGCGCCGGATGACGGCGCCGGCGTCGATCCAGCCGTGCGCGGCCGAGTCGAAGTCACGCTGTCGACACGAATCCAGCTGCGCGGCTACCCGAATGCGGACGCGTTCATGAAGCGCATGGCCGAAGCCTGGGGCCTGGAGTGGGGCGCATATGACGACGTTCATGCCGTGGCAACGCTGCCTGCCGGATGGCGATCCCGACAGCTTCCTGGCGTCACGCAGATCGTCGACCGGCACGATGTCCTGCGAGCGGAGAGCAGCTTGCAGGGCGGCGAGATGTCCTATCTGAAAGTGCATCCCCGTTACTACATCGACGCTCGCAAGGGCTTCGACTGGGGACGATCAGGGACGGCGGCCGATGATCCGGAGCTCGAAGGCCCCGACTGGCACTGCTTCGTGATCGATCGGGAAAAAGTCAGCGAAGTGCATGAATTGACGAGTTCGTCGTTGAAAGCCGATCTGGACCGTGCCCGTGCGACCTTGCTGAAATGGCTGGACGAGAACTACCCCAATCATCGCGATCCGTTTGCGTATTGGACAGATTGCGAACGTGCGTCGTAATCCGGTCGCGATTTTCTGGGCCGCGTTCGGCGCGGCGGTCGCGTCGACGGTCGTGGAAACGCTGCTCTGGGGGATCGCCGGCGACGACGTCATTCGGAACCTGATTCGCGACGCGCGCCTCACGGCAGCCATCGTGATGGGACGACGCGTGCTCGCATCACCCGGCGGCTTCGATCCGCTGGTCATGGGCGTGGCGACAGTCGTGCATTTTTCCCTGTCGCTTGCCTATACGGCCTTGCTGGCGAGGTTGGTCCGCAGCATGTCGTTCCGGTCGGCGCTGGCCGCCGGGGGCGCGTTCGGACTCGTTCTGTATGGCATCAACCTCCACGCATTCACTGCGATCTTCCCGTGGTTCATTCCGGTTCGTGGCGTGATTACGCTCGCGGCCCATCTGGGATTCGGGATTGCGGCAGCTGCGATTTACCGCGTCGTTCGACGGTAACGAACGGCAACGATTGTCACAGGTTCCCGGTCGAGCCCGTGGAATAACCGGGCGTGCCGCGCCGTTTAATCGACAAGCGACCCTGCACCGGGCAGCGAGCTGCTACGGCGCGTCATGATTTTGCTCAAGCAAATCGATGAGCCGGGCGTCAAGCGGTCGCGAGCCATGCAGGAGCCGATCATGCGCAACTTGCTTCGATTCGGGATGGGTCTCGTCTGTGCCGGTTTTCCCGCGGCTGTGTTTGCGCAGATGTATGACAATTCAGCGGCCGACAGCACCGATTGCCGTGCGGTCGTCGGGCAGGCGGAAATCGACGGCACCGAGCAGCATGTCGCGGGGCGTGCGTGTCTGCAAAGCGACGGGACATGGCAGATCGTGCAAAGTCCCGACGGCAGCATCCTGTGGTATCCGCTCGCGGCTTACCCGTATGCCGACCCTTGGTATTGGGGGCCGCCGCTGTTCCTCGGCGCGGGCGTGAGCTTCATCTTTGTCGACCGTTTCCATCGCTTCCATCATTTCCATCGCTTTGATCATTTCGGCCGCTTCAATCAGATGGATCATCGCCGCTTTGGTGTGCCGATGGGAACGGGCTTTCATCGCGCGCCATCCCCCGTCGGTGCGGGTAGCGGGTTCGGCGGAATGCATCGATTCGGCGGGATGAGCGGTACCGGCGGAATGCGACGGCGTTAGGCCGACGTTTCGAGCGCGCCGCGCTTCTTGCTGTCGGCGGCAAGTATCGATTCGACCGGGATCGACGCGGCAATCGAACCGCGTCTGCCGTGCGGTAGACTGCACGATCGTCTTTTCTGCCGCCTCTGACCGGACATGGACCGAATCGATGCGATGAAGGTGTTCGTCGCCACGCTGGACGAGGGCAGCCTCGCAGGAGCGGGCCGCCGCCTCGGCCGCTCGCCGGCGGCGGTGAGCCGAGCCATCGCGTTTCTCGAGGAGCATACGGGCACCGCGTTGCTGTACCGCACGACGCGGACGATCCGGCTGAGCGAGGCGGGCGAGCGGTACGCGGCCGCCTGCCGCCGCATCCTCGCCGATCTCGAGGAGGCCGACGTGCTGGTGGCCGACGAGCGGTCGGCGCCGCGCGGCCTGCTGACCGTGACGGCACCGGTTGCGGCGGGCGAGGACGTGCTGCGCCCGCTCGTGGACGAATTCATCGACCGCCATCCGGCCGTGTCGATCCGCCTGCAGTTGCTCGACCGTCCCGTCAGCCTGATCGACGAGGGCATCGACGTCGCGCTGCGCATCGCGCACCTGGCCGATTCGACGCTGGTCGCGATTCCGGTCGGCGCGGTGCGGCGCGTCGTGGTCGCGTCGCCCGACTATCTCGCGACGCATCCGCCGATCCGCGAGCCCGCCGATCTCGCGCAGCACCAGATCGTATCGATGACGCACTTCGGGCTCGATTCGTGGAGCTTCCCGCAAACGGGGCAGGCGGCGATTCCGCAAGTGGTCCAGTTCACGCCGCGCTTCATCGTCAACACGATTCGCGGCGCGGTCGCGTCGGCGGTTGCCGGCCGCGGCGTCACGCGGATGTTCTCGTATCACGTCGCCGACCAGGTCAAGGCCGGCGCGTTGAAGATCGTGCTGCGCGACAGCGAGCATGCGCCGCTGCCGATTCATCTGCTGACGCCGCACGGGCGCCTGTCGGTTCCCAAGGTGCGGGCGTTCGTCGATTTCGCGGCGCCGCGCCTGCGCGAGCACTTTGCGCAGATGGCGTCGATCACCGACAGCGCCTGAACCACGCTTCAGCAGCATCGTTTCCGCCGGCCGGCGATATGCGTCGTTCCCGCTTCTCTGCCCACTTTGCGCGCGATGGGTGGTCGAATTGAAACGCGGTGTATCGATGCGCGACGCAGATACATCGCGATACATGGCGATCCGTCGCATGCGCTATAACACAGGCTCTACCTCACTCGGAGCGCACCATGCAAGAAGCTGCCTGGCTCAAAGGGTCCTGCCACTGCGGGGCCGTGAAATTCGAAGTCCGCACCGCCATCACGCCGGCCGGCCGCTGCAACTGCAGCCTGTGCCGCCGCAAGGGCGTGCTGATGAGCCCGATGTTCGATGGCCACGAACTCAGGATCCTCGAAGGCGAGCACGCGCTGACGCTGTATCAGTTCAACACGCGCGTGGCCCGGCACTATTTCTGCAAGCACTGCGGGATCCATCCGTTCCATCAGACGCGCAAGGATTCGGCTCTCTGGCGCGTCAATCTCGGCTGCCTCGACGGCGTCGATCCGTACGCGCTCGACGCGACGGTCGCGGACGGCGCGAGCCTGTCCGTCGTGGAGGACGCGTGAAACGCCTGCTGGCCATCGTCCTGTTCGTCGCGGGCGGGTTCGCGGCCGAGGTCGCGCATCCGGTGCAGTGTTTGCTGATTTCGGAAAGCCGGTTGGCGGGCGGAAAAGGCACGGGGCGTAATCGCCAACGGCAACAGTAGCCCCGAATTTCGGGCGCAGCACTTTTCGCATGGATTTTTCGGCACCTCTGCGTAAACGCTACGCGATATGCACCTTCCGTGCCTTTCGAAGTCGTCCATCGTGATCAGAGGGTTCCCGGCAAAAGTCGAACTTCTAGTGTCTCGACTGCCCGGCAGGGGGCTTTCCTTGTTTACCGAGTCCCCAGTCGTCGGATCGAACGACTGTTGCGCTTTCGGAGACACGGGATGGCCGAAACGATGGCCTCGCTGGTCGAGATGTTTCGATAACCAGTCTTGCGATGTACAGGTGTTCTCCCAGCGCAGATGGATTATGCGAATATCTTTATCTCATATTGTCATCTCAATATCTGCGCATCGTTGATGCGTCGCAAGTTACAAACAAATTACAAAATTGCTTGCCAGAAATAAAATTGAAGTGCTACCGTAAACCGCCATCCTTGAAACGATGTGGCCAACTAACGTAACTGCTATGTTGTACTAAAAGGTGGCAACAGGTCTGGCAGCGGCAATCTTCGTTCTTGTCCTGAATTACACGTGACGGATTAGCTCTGCCTGAAATCGTGTGTCTTGTGTTATCGATAAAAGGAAAATCTAATGGACCTGCATGTGTTCAAAAATGAAATGATGGCTGGCGAGCAGCAATCTGGGAGCGAAAAGCCCAATGAGCTCGATCCCGAATTGCTCGCACTAGTCAGTGGTGGCACCAATTCGCAACCCAGTCAGCGCGGTTGGTTTGTCAACGCAACCTGGTCGAAGGCCTGGCGGTAATCAGCACGTTCCTGCGCTATTAGGGTAGTGGTCAGCGCGATACGCCTTCGCTGCGTATCGCGCCAATCCCGTCACTCCAAATAACATTGACGAGTTCGCCGAAAATGGCGCTCATTGCTTCGCCGCTCACAAAAAACATTCAATATCGATCGAGACGTAATCCATTCAATCCAGATCGGCAATTTTTCATCAAGCGAACAGGGTGATCATTAAGTTATCGAACTTTGACAAATAACTGAAATCGACACGATGGAACACAATAAAATCAATAGGCTTGAGGTAATACTCAAGGTAACCGAGCGGTGCAATATCGACTGCACTTATTGCTACTACTTCAACGGCAGAAATGGTGATTACGAAAGCCAACCTCCTTACCTGACCATCAATACAGCAAAATCTCTTGCCATTTACTTGCGCAATGCGATCTACTCCCACTCAATCGATGAGTTGCAGATTGACTTACACGGCGGGGAACCTCTGTTGATTAACAAGTCGCGAATGCGCGCCATACTCGGAATTTTCAGGAGCACTATCCAGAATTCCACGGACCTAAGGATTTGCGTCCAGACCAACGCAATATTGCTGGATGATGAATGGATTTCCATCTTCGATAAATATGACGTTTCCGTAGGAGTGAGTTTGGATGGCCCGCCAAAAGAAAATGATCTGCACAGAATTGATAAAAGGGGGCGTGGAACTCATTCCGCGGTCGCAAGAGCAATCGAAATACTGAGGGAGGCAAATAAGCAACATAAAGGATTGTTTGCCGGGGTTATTTGCGTTATTAACCCGGATTTTGACGGTAGAAAGGTATATCGGCATTTCGTTGACGACCTGGGAATCGAGAGAATTCATTTCCTTAAACCAAATCAAACAAGAGATGCCGCCGACACTAAAGTAGTGGAGGGCACTCACAGGTTTCTAATGGATGCCTTGGGTGAGTGGATCAACGATGGAAATCGCAAGGTGTATGTGCGGCAATTCACCGATCCCCTTAGGCGCCTATGCTCATCTGACTCTCCGATGCCATCCACTTATCGATTTGTCACCATGACAGTTAGGTCGAGCGGAGAAATAGCCATCGATGATGATTTTCGAAATACTCTTCCTGCGCTTTTTAAGTTAAATTTGAAGATCTCGGATAGCGTGCTGGCAGACTTCCTCGATCAGCCAGGAGTGTTTAATTTTCACCGAGCTTGTGACGAGGTGCCACCCTCATGTATGCAATGCGGTGCGAGAGGAATCTGTCAAAGTGGTACCGGGCTTGGGGAATCTGTCCTGCACAGATATAGCTTCATTAACAAATTCCGCAATGCCAGTCTATTCTGCCAAAGTCATCAGGCCATCATTATCCGATTGGGGAAATTTGCTCTTTCGCATGGTGTACCGTGGGCGACAATCGAGAAGAACATGACAAGAATCGATTACGTTTAAGCAACTAATTTTAAATGATATTGCGCGCGCCACGCCAAATTATAAAATGACATGCTGGCACCCCCTTTATTTTCTCGCGACAGACCGCCAAGTAAATTTGCTAATTATCCATAAATCGATAGATGACCATTAAATCATTGCCATTATTTGCCTTGACACTGGCACTTGTCTTGCAAGTCACAAAATCCAGTGCGGAAACTTCATTCAATGCAGCCAATCACAGAATTGACTTTTCCGTTCCAGTCGTCACGTCTCCAGAATTTCCATTCTCAGGTACTGAAATCACAAGTTCTGACGGATATCGGCTTCGCTACTATTCGTCAGATATGTCTGCGCAAGACAAGCCGCTAGTCATTTTTCTTCCAGGAAGCGGATGTAGCGGTGCCTTTTCCAAGTTACCTGATGGAGGTCACTCCATGGGGCCGGAGGGATTCGCTCTAAAATTCGCCGAAAAGGCTCGTCTGGTCGTTGTCGAGAGCCCGGGCATAGAAAAGCGTTTTTCACATGAAACAGCCTCCGGATGCTCGTTGAATTTCATGAAAATGGCAAATATGCAGGCACGATTGGAATCATTGCATGTCATTGTCGACGACCTACGACATCGTGGTTGGGTTGGTCATCAACCCTTTATGATTATTGCTGCTTCCGAAAGTGTTTCTACAGCATCTCGCTTTGCCATGTCGACCGGAGAAATATCACATCTTCTGCTGATTTCTGGATTTGGAATTGGGCAAACCTTGGCAACAGTTCACGCCGCACTAACGGGATGGGGAAATTGGAGTTTCGTGTCGGAGAATGAATCGAGCGGGCCACTTGGCCGATTGCAATCTACTTTGACCACTTGGGAAAATGTGCGCCGGAACCGGGTGCCGGATTCGACTAGAGCAATCGCAGGTTACGATGAAACATATTGGCGAACAATGGGCATGGCATCACCGGCGAAAGATGTGCTCGCGTCCAAGGCACAGCTGTACTTGGTCCAGGGAGGGCGCGATCAAAGTTCGCCCTCAGTCAACTATGAGGCTGGGATTGCATACCTCGTAGCACATGATCGTCGCTTTGTAACCGAGTACATTCCATGCGGTGACCATTTTTTGACGTGTCCAAACGACAATGGAGAACCTAAAAACCTTCAAGGGATCATTGAGCGTGGTATGGAATGGTTCCTAACCGCTCAGGTGCAAAGCACCTCTGCGGCATCGTTCAATCCCACAGCCACGTTAGAGTAGCTTGTGGTCGACCGCAACAAGCGAAATTAAACAATCTCGATTCCGGCACGCTGCTCTGGTGACACTGTGTGGACCTGCACTTGGGGAAGGTGTCCTCGTACGCCGCGTATCGATTTCAATGCTCCAACCGCTATGGTTTTCATGGCACTCAGTCTGACGCTGCTGCTCGCGTTCGGCAGTCGCACGCGCTGCACTATAGTTGTCTCGGCTGCCTCGACGGCGTCGATCCGTACGCGCTCGACGCGACGGTCGCGGACGGCGCGAGCCTGTCCGTCGTGGAGGACGCGCGAAACGCCTGCTGGCCATCGTCCTGTTCGTCGCGGGCGGGTTCGCGGCCGAGGTCTCGCATCCGGTGCAGTGTTTGCTGATTTCGGAAAGCGGCGTGCGGATCTGCAGAACAGCCGAACGCGACGACGAACGGGTGTAGCGAACGCAATCGGTGTGCCATCGGCGGCATTGCGCCGATGGCCAGACGCCCCGCGTCGAGAAACAACCCCTCGATGCTTCACGCCCGGGTGCTTCCGCAGCACCGCGGCCGCGGTCAATTCAACTGCTTCCGATAAGATCGCACGCGATATATAATGCTGGAATTCGCGAGCCACTTTTCCGAGGAGCACGGCCATGAAATCGACCGACACGAATACGCGCACCGCGCCGAAGCTGGGCGACTTCCTGTGCTTTGCCATCTATTCGGCGAACCTCGCGTTCGGCAAGGCGTACAAGCCGATCCTCGAGGAACTGGGCCTCACGTACACGCAATACATCACGATCATCGCGTTGTGGGAAGAGGACAACCAGACCGTCGGCAGTCTCGGTGAAAAACTGTTCCTCGAGTCCAATACGCTGACGCCGATCCTGAAGAAGCTCGAGGCGATGGGCTACGTCGAACGGCACCGCGATCCGTCGGACGAGCGCCAGGTCCTCGTCAGCCTGACGAAAAGCGGGCGGCGGCTGCGTGAAAAGGGCCTCAACATGGATCTCGTCGAAGCCACCGGCCTGAAGCCCGATGAATTTGCGAAGATGCAGAAGGCGATCGTGACGCTGCGCAGCAACCTCATTCGCTCCGTCGAAGAACAGGAACAGGCGTGATGCCGGGCGGCGGTGCCGCCGCCGGCGCAAACCAGCTCACTGATTGACCACTGTTCGTGCGCGGGCGCAATCGCGCGTCATGCGCGCGCCCGACCCAAACCTTCATGCACGCTTCGCTCGGGTGCTACGTGCTCGACACGCTCGCACGCGAACCCATCGACGCGTGACGGGCGAGGATTCCCGCGGGACAGGGATCGGCAGTGGGGAAGGCGGGAGAGAGGGGTGTCCCCGGTCTTGCGGACGGCCAACCGGGGACGTTCATGCAGCAAAGACATCACTTATACATCGCGTGTGATTACATCGCATGCGATGTATTTGATGGGGTTGTGTTAGGCGGAAGCATCCGGGAGCAACCCCAATCGGTCAGTCGCAAACCGTCACGACGGCATCGATCGGACACGCGATCCGCTCAATGACCGAAATAGATCGAGCGGTCAGCGCTGCGGATCACGTTCCGGCTGCCGCTTTCCGCCACGGCAGCGCCGTTGCCGCCATAGCCGGACGCGGACGCGTCGTCGCCGTGAATCCGCTTCAGCGCCGCCTGGATGTCGGCCGGATAGTGCGGATCGTTCGCCCGGTTCGGCAGAAAGCCTGCCTGTTCGAGCTGGGCCAGCTCCGCACGGACTTGCGCGCGCGTGACGGCGCCGGACGACGCGTTTTCGTCGCTGGCGAACGCCGGGGTGGCAACGGCCGCCGTAGCGGCGACGAGAAGGGCGGCAATCAGTTGGGTCTTCATCATTAACCTCGACAGGAAAAATTCAATGGGATGGGCGCCGACGTGCCGGGCCGATGGGCGTGGTCGTCAGGCTGGTTCACGAATGTGGTCAGACGATCTGGATGGCAACGTCGATGTTGCCCCGCGTCGCCTTCGAATACGGGCAGGTCTGGTGCGCGGTGTCCACGATGCGCTGCGCGACGTCCCGATCGAGACCGGGCAGGCTGACGTTCAGGCGAGCCTGGATGAAATACGCGCCGCTGGTCGTGCCGAGGTCCACTTCGGCGTCGACTGCAAGATCCGCCGGAAGCGCGACCTTCGACGCACGCGCGGCAAGCTGCATTGCGCCGATGAAGCAGGCCGACCAGCCCGCGGCAAACAGTTGCTCCGGATTGGTGCCGCTGCCGGCGCTGCCCGGCGACGACAGCTGAAGATCCAGCCGGCCGTCGGAACTGCGGACTGCGCCGTCGCGGCCGCCGGAGGAGGTATGGGTCTTGCCGGTGTACAGCACGTTTTCGATCTTGCTCATCTCGAACTCCTGGGTGGTGAAGCATCTTTGGCTTATGCGATTCGATCGCATGCGATGCAGTTTGGTCGAGGCGTCGAGCCATGTCAAGCGCTTTCGATTAAATCGCATACGATATAAATGGGGATCGCAACACATCTGAAAGATGCGTCGCGGAGCGCCAATGACATGCATTGGCGACGCCCCGAAACGAACAACGTCGCACGCCCGCTGCAACTGCGTCCGCCGCGGGCGCGCGCGGGACTCAAGCCGGCAGGATCTGCGCGATCACGACGATCTCGACGGCCGCGTTGCCGGGTAGCTGGTTGTGCGAGAACGCGGAACGCGCATGCCCGGCCTTGTCGCCCAGGACGGCAGCGAACAGGTCCGACGCCCCGTCGAGCACCGCAGGCTGGCGATGGAATCCGTCCGCGGAGCTGACGTGGCCTTCGACCCGCACGATGTGATGAAGGCGGTCGAATCCGCCCAGATGCCGGTCGATCTGCGCCAGCACGTTCAATGCGGCGAGCCGCGCGGCGAGCTGGCCTTCTTCAACGCTCAACTGCTCGCCGACACGTCCCGCATAGGCCATTATCCCGTCCGCGAGCGGCACCTGCCCGGAAATGAACAGCAGGTCGCCGGCTTCGCTGGCCGCCGTATAGTTGCCCATCGGTTGCGGCGGAGCGGGCAGGGTGTAGCCGAGTTCGGCGAGTTTCCGCTGGACTGTCATGTCGTTCTCCATTCGTGTCGAAACGTGAAGGTAAGCGTGAGCGTGAGTGTGGTCGGGATGGAGCGGTCCGCTGCACCCCGCATGCCTGTCAGTCACTGTAGTCATGCGATCACCGGCGGTAAATGTCGTCGGCGCAAAGGTATCGAGACGCGATGTAACGAATGCCGCGGCGCCGCGCAAATGCAGAAACGGCATGTGCTTGCGTTCGCGCCGCGTCCTCCGCGAACGCCGTTTCGGAACGCATCACGAATGCGGTGGCGGTACCGCCTTTATTCCCGCACGATCTTCGTGCACACTCACCGCATTCACGGCAGCGATCACGCGTGCCCGCCTCGCGCCACCGACGGGCGTGCATCACCATCCCGCAACGCACCCGAGACGGCAGGGAACCGCGCATGCAACGAAAATTCGACGACCTGCTGCTCGGCAGCATCGAGCTGTTCTGCCTCGCGGCAGAACTCGGCAGCTTCACGCTGGCGGCGACCGCCGCGAGCGTCACGCCTGCCGCCGTGAGCCGCTCGGTGGCGCGGCTCGAGGAGCGCCTCGGCGTGCGCCTGTTCGTCCGCACGACGCGGCAGATCCGCCTGACCGATTCAGGGCGGCGCTACTTCGAGCAATGCCGGCAGGCGCTGTCGCAGCTCGTCGACGCGGAGCGCGAAGTGACCGGCCAGCAGACGACGCCCGCCGGCATTGTCCGGATCAGCATGCCTACGCCGTACGGGCACTATCGCGTGCTGCCGCTGCTGCCGGCGTTCCGCGCGCAGTATCCGGAAGTCGACGTCGACGTGCACTTGAGCAACCGCAACATCGACTTCGCGGAAGAGGGCTTCGATCTGGCAATTCGCGGCCGGGCGCCCGACGATTCGAGCCTGATCGCGCGCAAGCTCGAAGATGCGGAGCTCGTCGTGGTCGCGACGCCCGGCTACCTGAAGCGCGCGGGCGTGCCGAAATCGGTCGACGACCTGCAGTCGCACGACTGCATCCAGTTCGAACTGGCGAGCAGCGGCCGCAATTTGCTGTGGGCGTTCCAGGATGCGAACGGCGAACTCGACGTCGTGACGCAAGGCGGGTACGGAACGTCGGGCGACGTGCTGTCCGGCGTGACGCTCGCGCGCAGCGGCGCGGGCCTGTTCCAGACATACCGCTTCATCGTCGACCAGGACCTGCGCGACGGTCGGCTCGTGGAGGTGCTGGCCGAGCGCGGCGGCCGGTCGCGGCCGTTCATCCTGTTGTATCCGCACGCGCGCTACCTGTCGTCGCGCGTCAGGGTGTTGGTCGATTACCTCGTCGAACATCTGGCGCACGCACACGAGGTCCAGCCGGGATTCGCTAAAAATCCGCCACATCTCGGCCTAAGCTGATGATTTGAATGCGAAATTCCCCCCGAGCGGGCGTGGACGGGATCCCAGAAGAGCTGCGGAGCGGAATAGAGGGGCCATCAAATACCTGGGAATGTGGCGTTGGCTCCGGGCCGACGAGTTGTCCGTCCGCGTGGGCATACGCAATCGCATGGTAGTGTTTAACTTTTTGTAGCCCACCAACATTGATTGAATTCTTGATCTCTACGAGCCACTCGACTTCATAAGCTTAACTAAGTAACATCGCCATTACGGACGGATGAAATGCGTGGTTCTAAGCCTCACTCGATGCTGAATGAGCCGTTGTAACTCGACAATTGAAGGACGGGTCAAGCGGATGGCTTTGGGGGGCGTAGTTTCTTGTTCAGCTGGTCATAAATGGCTGGCTTGAGAATAATGGTGTTGAATATTGATGTCAAAAGATAGTTTGAAATAACAGAAAGCAACCCTATCATTCCGGCAAAAATGAATGACATCTCACCTGGAATGAGCCCCCATCTGATGAATGCGGAAGCGAACAAAATAGGGGGGAGAAAAAATGAAACGACAAAGGAGTACCCGGAGTATTTTCTGATTCTCGGAATGGACGATTGCCTCGCGGATTCCACCAGAGATTCGATTTCATTTTTTGAAAGCCCTTTGACTTCCGGAATGAGCCTCGTAAGCACAAATGTGAATTGGATTGACATGGCTGTAGACATTCAGATACGGGGTTGCTCTATGCCGTTACTGACGAACCAATTCCAGGACGTCCCGGCGGCAGAGTTCGGTGACAAGTTGGCGCAACTTGAGCAAGTCCAACTCGGGAAGTCGGGTCGCCAAATCAGCGAGAGTGATTCCGGGGGCCGCCACGATGCAGTGAATGAGCCGCTGGCTTTGCTCACTGAGATTCAGTTTAGCGCCGTTGGCCAGAACGTAACCTTCGGGTAACCAATGAGGCAAATCGGTCGCCAAGCGCAGGCCGACATTCTCATCGATACTGCCGGCAGCCGCGTTTCCGAACATTTCAATGGCCAGTGGAGATTCGACGCGCGTTTCGCCAACGAATGCATCCATAAAACGGCCGTAGTTTTCCCGGTCGCTCAGAAGCACGCCAATATGTTTGGCGATATCGGCAATGGTACCCTCGTCGTATTCCCAGTCACGCAGCGATGTTCTCGCGGGTAGAAAGTCAGGCATCTGGTCCAACGCCCAGGCGAGATAGTCGATGGCAAAAGCGGGAAAGGTGCCGACTGCCAGGTGAAAGCTACCCTCGCCAATCGGCAGTGGATTGTGCCACCAGCCGCGAGGGACGTAGAGAATGTCCCCTGCCTCCAGAACAACATCCAGATAGGGCTCGCTCGGGCAAGGGTACAGGTGTCCGTAATCCCGGCTCTGCTGTGTGTACAGGGGCAGTTCCAGCGACGGCTTATGCAGAATCCAGCGCTTCCGGCCAAGCAACTGAATTGCGAAGACATCGCGGGTGTCCCAATGGCTGCGATACGAGTCCTTGGTGCCGAACGCCGCATATGCGCTGGTGACCACCCGCCGGCCGGTGTAATCCGCGATACGTTTTGAGAATGCGTGGACCTTTGGCTCATTGTTGATTTTGGCTGCGATCAGTGTCGCGCCTCTACGCAGGAAATCGTATACCGCCGACTTGATCAAGCGGTATCGCAACGTTCCGACATCCAGGTAACTTTCGACGTACTCTTCCTTGGGCCGGATGCCATCGTAGGCCAGCTTGAAATCCTTGGAGGCTACGTCGCTTCTCTCGAAGATCTCATTGGCGTCCCGCCACGAGAAAATCTCGGTGGTAGCCGCAGCTTTCATCAGGAGTGGTTTTTGCTCCTGAAAATTCTCAATGAAATCAGATGACGAGATATTGAATCGAATACTCATGGGATTAGTGGCGGAGCTTGGCGTCGCGAGTGGCGGGCCAAGCTCTTTTCCTATGAAAATTAACGGATTATTGGTAGTCGGTGCCGGCTTGGTTATCGCGTCCATGTGAGCCGCCGCTCAGGATATAGCCAATGCCAACACCTGCTCCGACGATACCTCCTATTGCGCCACCTGCCGGGCCGCCGATAGCAACACCAGCAATAGCTCCTGCAGCTGCTGAGGCCGCAACACCAGCCAAGGTCATAGCGATATCGCCGGCTACGGTGGCCCCGGCAACAAGCTCCAACTCCTCAATGCTCAGTTCTCTCATCGGTTTGGTCTCTCCTGGTTTTCGAAGTAACACGTTGATCAGAGAATCCTCTGCCAACGCACTTTCAAGTGTATTACACTAATATTTTGCTTTGCAATATGCTTGTCCAATTTTCCCGTTTAATCTCAATATTCCCGTGGAATCTCAATATTCCCGTGGAATCTCAATATTCCCGTGGAATCTCAATATTCCCATCGGATCAAAATATGCCGGAAAATCGTCGCTCGAAGTTCACGTTCGTGGTTGCCATAAGCATCGGCATTGTGATATTGCGACTAATCATCTGACACACTAGTACAGACGAGTCCCAATGGATTCGAACAAGCGGACGGTGTTTTCGCTAAAAACGACGTCGCCAGCCACATCGGCGCGACGGCGTTAGCGAAATCTATTGCAGTCCGTAATATTTTCGTGGTACCGGAGACCGAACGTTACCGACCCGGACCCGCATCATGACCACCTTCCAGTCACGCACACATTCTTCAATAAAAGCAAATGCTTACGACGAGATTCGGTGGATTAATGCGAATCCCGGACAGCCCTCATTTGCGGCACACATCAGGAGGCAATCTTGGATCATTGGCAACGTATCGAAGCGGCGGCGTCGGGTGAGCGGGCCGATCGCATACCCGTTTCGCTGTGGCGGCATTTTCCTGAATGCGACCTCGACGCCGGAAAACTCGCCGGACATACGCTCGCGTGGCAACGAAAGTGGGAATTTGACCTCGTGAAGTTCATGCCGTCCGGTACCTACGGAGTCGAGGATTGGGGCGCGGTAACTGCGTACGAGGGTGCTCCGAATGGGGCAAGGAATGTCCTCAAGCCAGTCATCTACGAGCCGGAAGAATGGACGAAGCTGGCTCGACTCGATGTGACCAAGGGCTTCTATGCGCAGCAAAACCAGGCGTTGCGGACGGTCGCAAGGGAGCTGGGAGGAAGAGTACCTCTGTTGCAGACCGTATTCAGCCCGCTAACAACCGCGCGCAAACTTGCGGGAGATAAGGTATTGACGGACCTGCGTTGCAACCCGGGTGCGCTTGAAGCAGGGTTGCGTGTTATTACGGACGTTACGATTGACTTCTCGCTCGCAGCCATCGACGCGGGTGCCCATGGTGTGTTTTTCGCCAGTCAACTCGCGACGAGCCGTCACCTGACTACAGACGAATATGGCCAGTTTGGTCGGCGATACGACTTTGAGGTATTGGAGGCTTTGCGAGGAAAGTCGAGGTTGAATATGCTGCATGCACACGGCGACGACATTATGTTTCCGATGCTTGCAGAGTACCCCGTCGACATGCTGAATTGGCACGATCGTCTAACCAAGCCGAGTTTGAAAATGGCCGCCACTGCATTTCCGAAGATGCTTGTTGGCGGCTTGAACGAGCACCAAACAATCTTGAGAGGTGGGCCCGATGCAATCGCGGCGGAGGTCAGCGATGCCATTGCCCAGACAGAAGGGAGGCGGCTGATGATTGGACCTGGATGCGCTTTGCCACTCGCTACTTCTGAGGAAAATATTCAAGCGGTGTTAGACGCCGCCGAGAAGGGGGCTCTCGACCAATGAAGCGATGAGCGATGTGCTTCTTTTGTTGCCTGGTGGTGCCAAGCTGTAATGGCAAGTCGCCGATTGAAAACTCCGCCGAAAACTCGCTCACATCATGGCACTGTTTACTGGGGGCCACTCAATCGACGCGAGACTCACTGCCTGGCTGGCTACAAAATTCCGCCGCAGGTCATCGAGGTACTGAAGGTAGTGCGTTAATGACGCGGAGCCTCATCGAGACCACCTTCTGATCATGAGGGCAATCCATTTTCAAATCAAATACTTACGATGAGGTGTGGCGGATTCTATTCGAATCCCGGCCGCCCCTTCACACGCGCGCGCCAAGCGGTCACGCTGAGCGGCGGCGCAGCGAACCGCCGATCCCTGTCGCGGCCCCGCCTGTCGGGTGCTGTCGATCGCACCGCGATCGAACGACGCTGCATCGCGCTCAGTGGCCGGCGCTCTGGCCGCCGTCGACATGCAGGATTTCACCGGTCACGAACGACGCCGAATCGAGATACAGGATTGCGTCGACGATGTCGGTCATCTCGCCCATCCGGCCGACCGGGTGCAGCGCCGCGAGCGTCGGATGGGTCTCGACCGCATGCATCGGCGACTTGATGACGCCCGGCGCCACCGCATTGACGCGAATGCCGGCCTTCGCATATTCGATTGCGAGCGATTTCGTCGCGGCGTTCAGGCCGCCCTTTGTCAGCGACGCGAGCACCGACGGCACGTTGCTGTTCGCATGATCGACGAGGCTCGTCGTGATGCTCACCACGTGGCCGCCGCCGTTCTTCTGCATCGCGTCGATCGCGCGCTGCGTGATGTGGAAGAAACCGTTCAGGTTGACGTTGTTGATGGCCGCGTATTCGTCCGCCGTGTATTGCGTGAACGGCTTCGCGATGAAGATGCCCGCGTTGTTCACGAGCGTGTCGATGCGGCCGAAGCGTTCGATCGCGGCCGCCACGACGCGACGCGCGGTGTCCGGGTCGCCGATGTCGCCGGCGACGGTGACGAGATCGGGATCGTGCGAAGGCTCGATCGAACGGGACGTCGCGATGACGCGATGGCCGCGTGCGCGGAACGCGTCGACGGTGGCAGCGCCGATACCTTGCGATGCGCCGGTGACGATGATGACTTTGGATGCGCTCATGATTTGCCTCGAATGTTCAATGGGATTCGGCTTCGGTGCCGACCGGATCGACGGATCCGATGGATGCGACTGTAGGCGCATCCCGTCCGGCTTCGAACACCCACCATGGAGCAACAGTCTTGCGTCGCGGTAACAAATGGCGGGGGTGAACGGAAGGCGCGGCGGGCACCGCGAGGCAACGCGGCGGGCGGGAAAGACAGGAAGGGCGTATTTCGAGCGCGTGCTGTAGAAGCCCGCGAAATGGCGCTGGTCGACGGGCAGCGGTGTGCCCGTCGGGATCCGCGGCGGGATCGATCCGGGGCCTGCTCAAGCCCCCGCATCACCGCGGCGGATCAGTCGTGTATCAGTCGCGCATCAGCGAACCGTCTCGGCCGTCTGCCCGAACAGGATGCCGCGCGATTGCGCATCGACGACGGGCGCCACGTTGACTTCCTGCGCACGCGCATAGGCGCGAATCGTCGCCGGCCGCGCGCCGATCCGCTCGAACCAGCGCGCGAGATGCGGAAAATCGTCGAGATTCTGACGCTGGCGTTCGTGCGGCACGATCCACGGATAGCACGCGATGTCGGCAATCGAGTAATCGCCCGCGATATACGCGCGACCATCCGCCAGATGCTTGTCGAGCACGCCGTACAGCCGCGACGTCTCGTTCACGTAGCGATCGATCGCGTACGGCAGCGGTTCGGGCGCGTACTGGACGAAATGATGGTTCTGCCCGGCCATCGGCCCGAGCCCGCCCATCTGCCAGAACAGCCATTGCAGCGCGAGGTTGCGTCCGCGCAGGTCCTGCGGAATCAGGCGCTGCGTTTTGTCGGCCAGGTACAGCAGGATCGCGCCCGATTCGAAAACCGGCAGCGGTTCGCCGCCGTCGGCCGGCGCGTGGTCGACGAGCGCCGGAATCCGGTTGTTCGGCGCGATGCGCAGGAAGTCAGGCGCGAATTGCTCGCCACGGCCGATGTTCACCGGGACGATCCGGTACGGCAGTCCGGTTTCCTCGAGAAACATCGTCACCTTGTGCCCGTTGGGGGTCGTCCAGTAGTAGAGGTCGAGCATCTCAGGCCTCCGTGGCGACGCCGGCTTCGAGCCGCGCGTTCTGCGGGAACATCGCGCGGCGCGCGTCGTCGTCCATGTCGGTCTTGAACGCCTGGCGCGCCTTCAGCGCTTCCGCGCGCTGCGCCGCCGGCCGGGCGCTGATTTCGTCGAGCAGGCGCTTCACGTGACGCAGCTCGTCCCAGGCCGTTTCGCCGAGCACGTACGGCACGGCGCGCGCCCAGCCCCATACCGCCATGTCGACCAGCGTATAGGTGTCGCCGAGCATGTAGCGCGACGCCGCAAGACGCTCGTCGATGATGCGCCAGTGTCGCCACGCCTCGAAGTCGTAGCGGTTGACCGCGTAGGCATTGGGTCCCGGCGCATGGTGCTTGAAGTGCACCGCCTGACCCGAATACGGGCCGATGCCGGTCGCGACGAACATCAGCCACGACAGCATGGCGCCGCGTGCGGCCGGCGTGTCGTCGGGGAGAAACTTCCCGGTCTGTTCCGCGAGATACAGCAGGATCGCGTTGCTGTCGAACACCGTGACGTCGCCGTCGACGAGCGCCGGGGTCTTCGCGTTCGGGTTGATCGCCTTGAAGGCGGCACTGTGCTGCTCGCCCTTGCGCGTATCGACCGGCACCAGTTCGTACGGCAACCCGGCTTCCTCGAGAAACAGCGCGATCTTCGCGGGATTCGGGGACGGGTGGTAATAGAACTTGATCATGGAGGGGCTTCCTTGGTTGCATGACGTTGACGTCAAGGGACCCCAATTTACAGGAAGCGCTGGGATGATAAGTTACAATTCGTCCGTAAATCCCCACCGAGCGTCCCATGCCCGACCGACTCTCCAATCTCATCAGCCGCTTCGATCTGCAGGCGCGCGTGTTTCCGGACATCGCCCGATGCGGTGTCGACGATGCCGTCGCCGGCGAAGGGGCCGGCCATCTGTACCTGCTGCGCGCCGGGCAGATCGTCGTGACGGGCGGCTCGATCGGGCGCAGCTTGATCGACGGGCCGAGCGTGCTGTTCCTGCCGCGGCCGCAGTCGTTCCGGGTCGACACGGGCGTGCGCGACCCGGCCGATCTCGTGTCCGCGACGATCGAGTTCGGCTCCCGTGACGAAAACCCGCTGCTGCACAGCCTGCCCGACCTGCTGGTCGCGCCGCTGACCTGCGTGCCGTCGCTCGACGCGGTCCAGCAGATCCTGTTTGCCGAAGCGGCGGAGCCCGCATGCGGCCATCACGCCGTCGTCAACCGGCTCATCGAAGTGCTGATGGTGCAGTTGCTCCGCTTCGCGATGCGCCGGCAGCTCGTCGACAGCGGCTCGCTCGCCGGCCTGTCGGATCCGCGGCTCGGCAAGGCGCTGACGGCGATGCATTCCGACCCGTCGCGCAGCTGGACCCTCGAGGACATGGCCGAGACGGCCGGCATGTCGCGATCGCGCTTCGCCGCGCATTTCGCGGACATCGTCGGCGTGCCGCCCGGCGAATACCTGCTGCAATGGCGGATCGGCCTCGCGAAGTCCTTGCTGCGCCGCGGCCGGCCGGTCAAGCTGGTCGCCACCGAAGTCGGCTACGGCAGCGCCAGCGCGCTGGCGCGCGCGTTTGCGCAAGGCGTCGGCCTCACGCCGACGCAATGGCTCGCGCAACGAGGCGGGTGAAGGGACGCTTTCGCGAGCGCCGGGGCTGGGGCAGGGCCGCAGCGAACAGGTGACGCGATTGTCCAGGGCGGGCGCGCACTCCCTTGTGCCTATTCCGGGGTCATTCGCCAAATACTCGTTGGTATAGACTGAAAGGCGGCCTGTTCGAACGCCGCGTGCCCGGTATCCGCCGGATTCCCGGCGGATACCGCAGGCCGATCCTTTGCATCGCGCCTTTCAGCCTGATTTTTCCTCGCCCTGGAGATGTGACCATGGATTACATCGAAAGCATGCGCATTTTCCGGACGGTGGTCGAACTGAAGAGCTTCAGCCGTGCGGCGGATGTTCACGGCATGGCGCCACCGGCCGTGTCGCGCGCGATCGCGGCGCTCGAGCAGCGGATGGGATGCCGGCTGCTGAACCGGACGACTCGCCGGTTATCGCTCACGGAAGCCGCGGAGCGGTTCTACGAAAGCTGCGTGCGCATTCTCGAGGAGGTCGATGCAGTCGAGGCGGACGTCGCGAACCAGACGCGGGAAGCCCGAGGCGTGTTGCGCCTGGTCGCGCATGCGACTGCGACGATACAACGGCTCGTTCCACTGATTGCGGGATTCAAGCGGGCCCATCCGCAGGTCACGCTGGACGTGACACTGACGGAACGGCCGGTCGACCTGGTCGGCGAAGGGTACGACCTCGGAATCGTCGTACCGTTCATGCTGGTGAGCGAGACGACGGTCATCCGGGTGCTCGACCGGATTCCGGTGGTCATCGTCGCGACGCCCGATTACCTGAAGACCACCTCGACCCCCGCGCATCCGTCGGATCTGGCCGAGCACCATTTCGTGCCGCTGTCGCCGTCGATCCGCCGTCCCGACCTCCGCTTCCGGATCGACGGGCAGGAACTCGCCGTTGCGCTGCGCTTCGACGTGTCGTCCAACAGCCCCGCGTTCAACCGCGAGATGGTGCTGCAAGGGCTCGGCATCGGCATCACGCCGCTGGCGCTGGTCGAAAAAGACCTGGCTTCCGGCGCACTGCTGCGGCTGCTTGCCGATTTCCCGCTGGTCGACGACAGCATCGAGCTTCAGCTCGCCTACAGCAACCGGACGCTGCTGCCGGCCAAGGTGCGCGCCTTCATCGACCACGCGGTCGATTTCTTCGACAAGTCGAAAGCCCGGTAACCCGCATTCCGCGCGCGATTACTGCACGAAGCGACAACAATCTGATAACCCGCCCGCCATCGTCCGGCGGCGGGCCGCGCACTACTCTGTGCGCATGCACTCAACTGACCTCCTGAACGACGACTGTTTCGCGCTCCGTCAGGCTTCCCGGCACATTTCGAAGCTTTACGAGCATCACTTGTCCGCCGTCGGCATCACCCCCACGCAGTTCAGCATCCTCAGCACGCTCGGCCGCTGGTCGAGCCTGACGATGGCCGAACTGGCCCGGGCGATGGTGATGGACAGGACGACGCTCGTGCGCGTACTCAAGCCGCTGCTTCGGCGCGGCCTCGTGGCTGCCCCCGCTGAAGGAAAGAACCAGCGGCGGCTCCGGGTCGTGCTGACCCCGCACGGGTCGGCGAAGCTCGACGAAGCGGCCGTTCATTGGGCGTCCGCCCAAGCCAGCTTCGAACGCAAGTTCGGGCGGGAGCAGGCCGCTCATTTGCGAAGCGAGCTGTTTCGGATGACGGGCGACGTGTCCGGAAGTTAGTCAACCAGGCAACAGATTCATGCAGTTCCGCGCATTGATGCCCGAACACCTGCTGGCTAACGTGTGCATATGCACTGACTGATCGTGCGAACCCTTGATAACCCAATGGATTAAAGGACATGGAAACGATGACGATCCACCCGCTCCGCCAACCGCAACCGCGTGCACGGAGGGGACTGATAGCCGCGGCGGTGCTGGCGTTGAGCCTGGCCGGATGCGTGAACTACGCCGGCATCAAGAGCGACAAGCAGATCGCAGCCCCGGCAAAGTTCGAGACGACGCAGAGCTTGCCCGCCGAAGGCGGACAGTGGCCGGCGATGAACTGGGCCACGCAGTTCGGCGATCCGCAACTGTCCGCGCTGATCGACGAGGCATTGCGCGGCAATCCGACGATCGACCAGGCGCGCGCCCGGATCGAGAAGGCATCGTCGTATGTCGGCACCGCCAATTCCGCGCTTTATCCGAATGCGAACGGCAGCTATACGTGGACGCGCCAGCGCTACACCGCCAACGGCATCGTGCCGCCGCCGTACGGCGGCACGTGGCAGAGCGAGAACAGCCTGCTCGCGAGCGTGTCGTGGGACCTGGACCTGTGGGGCAAGAACCGCGAACGGCTGCGTCAGGCGATCTCCGACGAGAAGGTGGCCGACGCGGAAGCCGAGGAGGTGCGCATTTCGCTCGCCGCATCGGTGGCGAGCACGTACAACCACCTGGCGCAACTCTATGCGCTGCGCGATATCCAGGTCCGGGAAGTCAGCAATCGCGAGAACATCGCACACATCACGGACGGCCGGGTTCACGCGGGGCTGGACAGCAATGTCGAACGGCAGACCGCCTACGGCGAAACCGCGACGAGCCGCTCGAGCGTCAGCGATCTCGACGGACAGATCAAGACGGTGCGCTACCAGTTGGGCGCACTGCTCGGCGCGGGGCCGGACCGTGGCCTGCAGATCGCCAATCCGTCGCTGCGGGACGGCGACAGCGTCGTGCTTCCCGACAACCTGCCCGCCGACCTGCTGTCGCGTCGGCCGGACATCGTCGCCGCGTACTGGCAGGTGGACGCGGCCATGCACGACGTGAAGGAAGCGAAGGCCGAGTTCTATCCGGACGTCAATCTGTCGCTCGCGGCCGGGCTGGACGCGTTCGGCTGGGGGCGGCTCCTGACGGCCGGCAGCCGGCAGCTTTCCGCGGCGCCGGCGATCCATCTTCCGATCTTCGACGCCGGCGCACTGCGCGCGCAGCTGAAGGGCCGCTACGCAGACTTCGATTACGACGTCGCCACGTACAACCAGACGCTGATCGGCGCGCTGTCCGACGTCGCCACGCAGGTCACGCAGATCCGCTCGACCGATCGCCAGCTCGTCGATGCGCGGCAGGCACTGGATGCGCAGACGAGCGCCTACCAGCTGGCCGTCGTCCGCTACCAGGCAGGACTGAACCAGCAACTGCAGGTGCTGAACGCGGACGACAACCGGCTCGCGGCCGAGACGGCCGTCGTCAATCTCGAGATGGGACGCCGCAACCTGCAGATCGGGCTGATCAAGGCGCTCGGCGGCGGATTCGATGCGTCTCGCGCCGGCCTCGCGGCGACTGCCGAGACGCCGATTCCTGCGCCAGTTGCCGCGCCGTCCGACGGCGCCCCGCGTTCCTGAACGATCCGATCGGCCGCCCGGCGCGAATGCCGGACGGCGCCATTCAAACCTTGTTCTTACCTTGTTGGAGCTATCGATGACTACCCCCCAGACCGCGCCGGCCGACGAGCCGACGCAGAAGCCCGGAAAACGCAAGACGCTGATTGCGCTGCTCGCCGGTTCGCTTGCGATCGCGAGCGCCGCATACGGCGCCTACTACTTCCTCGACGCCCGTTACCACGTGGAGACGGACGACGCGTACGTGAACGGCAACGTCGTTCAGATCACGCCGCAGATATCGGGCACGGTGATCGGGGTCAATGCGGACAATACGCAGATCGTCAAGGCGGGCGAGCCGCTCGTGCAGATCGATCCCGCCGACGCGAAGATCGCGCTGCAGCAGGCCGAGGCGAATCTTGGCCAGACGGTCCGCCGGGTCCATGGGCTGTATGTCGACGACGACAAGTATCGGGCCGATATCGCGCAGCGGCAGTCCGATCTTGCGAAGGCGCAGGACGACCTGCGGCGGCGCCTGTCCACCGGCATGACGGGCGCCGTGTCGGACGAGGAGATCTCGCACGCGCGGGACGCCGTGCGATCGGCACAGGCTGCGCTGGATGCCGCGAAGCAGCAACTCGGCGCCAATCGGGCGCTGACGTCCAATACGTCCGTCGACAAGCATCCGGACGTGCTGGCGAGCGCCGCGCACGTTCGCGACGCGTACCTCGCGTATTCGCGTACGACCCTGCCGGCGCCGGTCACCGGATACATCGCGCAGCGCTCGGTTCAGGTCGGGCAGCGCGTTTCGCCGGGCGCGGCGCTGATGTCGGTCGTCCCGCTGAACCAGGTCTGGGTCGATGCGAACTTCAAGGAGTGGCAGCTTCGCCAGATCCGGATCGGCCAGCCCGTCGACCTGGTCGCCGACGTGTACGGCTCGTCGGTCGTCTACCACGGCAGGATCGCGGGCTTCACGCCGGGCACCGGATCGGCACTGGCGCTGCTGCCGGCACAGAACGCGACGGGCAACTGGATCAAGGTGGTGCAGCGCTTGCCGGTGCGGATCGAGATTCCGCCCGCGGAGCTCGAGAAGCATCCGTTGCGCGTGGGGCTGTCGATGAACGTGGATGTCGACGTGAAGGATCGCGCCGGCGCCCGCGTCGACACCGATCCGCCGTCGACCTACAAGACCGACGTATTCGCGAGTTACGGCGACAAGGCCGACGCCGCGATCGCCCACATCATCGCCGAAAACGAATGACCTCCCATCGCCCGGCGAGCAGGCGCGCGACGCTGCGCGCGCCCATCTCGCCAGACCTACCGTAACCGGATTATCACCATGACCGCCAACCATCCGAATCCTCCCCCGCTGACGGGCGCGACACTCGCGCTGGGCTCGTTGAGCGTGGGCCTCGCGGGTTTCATGACCGTGCTCGATTCATCGATCGCCAACGTCGCGATTCCGACCATCTCGGGAAACCTCGGCGTATCGGTCGACGAGGGCACCTGGGTCATCACCGTCTTTGCCGCGGCCAACTCGGTCGCGATTCCGCTGACCGGCTGGCTGACCCAGCGACTGGGCCAGGTGCGCCTGTTCGTCGGTTCGATCCTGCTGTTCGTGCTGGCATCGTGGCTGTGCGGCGTCGCGCCGTCGCTGCCGGTCCTGCTGTTCGCACGCGTGCTGCAAGGCGCCGTGGCCGGACCGCTGATCCCGATGTCGCAGGCGCTGCTGCTCAGTTCGTGGCCGAAGGCGAAATCGTCGCTGGCGTTGTCCCTGTTCTCGATGATCGTGGTCACCGGGCCCATCGTCGGGCCGTCGCTGGGCGGCTGGGTGACGGACAGCTATGCGTGGTCGTGGATCTTCTATATCAACATCCCGGTGGGGCTGTTCGCCGCGGCGATGGTCTGGATCCTCTATCGCAAGCGCGACACGCCGACCCGGAAACTGCCGATCGATTTCGTCGGGCTGACCCTGCTGATCGTCTGGGTGGCCTCGCTCCAGGTGATGCTCGACAAGGGCAAGGATCTCGACTGGTTCTCGTCGAACACGATCATCATCCTGACCATCGTCGCGGTCGTGGGGCTCGTGCTGTTCGTGATCTGGGAGCTGACCGACAAGAATCCGATCGTCGACCTGACGCTCTTCAAGGAGCGCAACTTCCTCGGGGGCACGATTTCGATTGCGATCGCGTACGGGATCTTCTTCGGCACGCTCGTGCTGCTGCCGCAGTGGATGCAGGAGTACCTCGGCTACCGGGCGGTCGATTCCGGGCTCGCGACGGCGCCGCTCGGCATCTTCGCGGTGATCGGCGCCCCGATCATGGGCAAGATCCTGCCGCGCTCGGACGCGCGCATCATCGGCACGTTCGCGTTCATCGGCTTCGCGATCGTCTATTACATGCGCTCGTTCTTCTACACGGACATCAGCGAGGGATACATCATCCTGCCCACGTTGCTGCAGGGCATTCCGATGGCATTGTTCTTCGCGCCGCTGACCGTGATCATCCTGTCCGGGCAGCCGCCCGAAAAGGTGCCGGCCGCTGCAGGCCTGTCCACCTTCGGGCGCATGTTCTTCGGCGGCATCGGCACGTCGCTCGCGGGTGTCGTGTGGAACAACCGGACGATCATGCACCATGAAATCCTGACCCAGCAGTCGAGCCCGACCAACCCGATGTTCAATGCGCAGATGGATGCCTACCATTCGGTGCTGGGCCTCGGCCAGGGGTCGTCGTATGCGCTGTTCGACCATGTCGTGCAGACGCAGGCCGCGATGCTGGGGCTGAACGACGTGTTCTACGGCGCGGCGATCGTGATGATCATCATCATCCCGCTCATCTGGATCACCAAGCCGGGCAAGGCCGGCGGCGCGAGCGACGCGGCAGCGGCCGCGCATTGAAAACCTGATGATGAAACAAGGCCGCGGATCTCACGATCCGCGGCCTTTTCGTTTCGGCGAAGCGAAGGTTTCGGGTTCGGTTCAGAGCGTCTCGATCGCGAGCGCAATCCCCTGGCCGCCGCCGATGCACAGCGTCACGACGCCGCGCTTGATGCCGTCGCGCTGCATCGAATGAATCAGGCGAGTCGTCAGCACCGCGCCCGTCGCGCCGATCGGATGGCCGTGCGCGATCGCACCGCCTTCGACGTTGACGATCGCCTCGTCGATGCCGAGCTGACCGGCGACCGCGATCGGCACGACCGCAAACGCTTCGTTGATCTCGAAACGCTCGACGTCTGCCAATGCCCAGCCGGCACGATCGAGCGCGATCTTCACCGCCGGGACGGGACCGAGCCCGAACATGCCCGGTTCGACCGCGGCGACGCCGAACGCCACCAGCCGGGCGCTCGGCGCGATGCCGTGCGCGTCGGCGAACGCGCGATCGGCGACCAGCATCGCCGATGCGCCGCTGTTCAGGCCCGGCGCATTGCCGGCCGTGATCGTGCCATCGGGGCGAAAGGCGGGCTTCAGTTTCGCGAGCGCGTCGAGCGTCGTATCGGGGCGGGGCGTCTCGTCGCGCGCAAACGCGACGCGCGCCTTGCGCTGCAGGACCTCGACCGGCACGAGCTCGGCGTCGAACTTGCCTTCCGCGAGCGCGGCGGAGAAGTGCTGTTGCGAGCGCAGCGCCCAGCGGTCCTGGCGCTCGCGCGAAATGTCGAGCTGGCTGGCGAGATCCTCGGTGTGCCAGCCCGAATGCTGGTCGGAAAACGCATCGACGAGACCATCGCGCAGCAGGCTGTCGACGATCTGCGCATCGCCCATCCGGTAGCCCCAGCGTGCGCCGCCGAGCAGGTACGGCGCACGTTCCATGCTTTCCATGCCGCCGGCGACCGCCGCGTTCGCGTAGCCGAGCAGGATCTCCTGCGCGGCATTGACGATCGCCTGCGCGCCGGATCCGCAGACGCGGTTGACCGTCAGCGCGGGCACCTGGACCGGGACGCCGGCGCCGATCGACGCCTGTCGTGCGGGGTTCATCTTGTTGCCGGCCTGGATGACGTTGCCCATCACGACCGTATCGACCGTCGTGCCGTCGAGCCCGCTGCGCCGCAGCGTCTCGCGCACGGCGATCGAACCGAGCTCGGTCGCGGGCGTGTCCTTCAGGGATCCGTTGAACGTGCCGATCGGCGTCCGGACGGGGTGGCAGATGACGACTTCACGTGTACTCATGATGCATTCCTCGATCGCGTAGACATTTGCGCGGACAGACAAAGACGGACGGTGCACGCTGCGCAATGCGTGTCGCCGTTGCATTCGATTCCCGGATCACGGGGCTTCATGTGATGGAAAATTATCTATGCATATGCATATTGTCAACGTGGAATTGCGCGGCAGCGCCGCAGAAGCGGGGAGCGATCCCGGCCCGTCTCCATCATCGGGAATTCGTGCCCGAGCGCCGGGAGCATTTCAGTTGCGACAACGGAGCGTTGCGCGCGGCCGGCTTCCGCGAACCGGCATCGTGGCTTACAGTCGTCGTGCCACATCAACGTGCGTCCGCCTTTTTCCCATGTCCGACGATCCGATCCGCGCTGACGACCCCGCGCCGACTTACGCAGTGACACGCGAACAGCTTGCGAAGGGCACGCTGCTTCACGCGCTGCGTGCGAATCCGCCGGTCGGCGTGACGGTACGCAGCGACGCGGAACTGGAGCGGACGCTGCGCGCGACGCTCGACCATCATGATCGCGACCGCGATCTGCACGTGTTCGGCTATGGATCGCTGATGTGGAACCCGGCACTCGACGCGGCCGACAGGCGCGTGGCGCGCGTCGACGGCTGGCACCGGCGCTTCTGCCTGCGGCTCGTCCTCGGGCGCGGCACGCCGGAGCAGCCCGGCGCGATGCTCGCGCTCGACCGCGGCGGCGCGTGCAACGGCGTGCTGTACCGTATCGACGCGGCGAAGGCCGAAGCCGAATTGCGGCTGCTGTGGCGGCGCGAGATGCTGGCCGGCTCGTACGACCCGCGATGGATCGCGGCGACGGCCGGCGGCGAGAAGATCCGGGCGTTGACGTTCGTCGTCAACCGCACGCACGACCGCTACCTCGCCGGCTGGCCGCCCGAGCGCGTCGCGCAGCTGATCCGCACGGGGTGCGGGCCGCTGGGCACGTCGCGCGCGTATTTCGACGCGACCGTCGCGACGCTCGAGCGCCTCGGCCTGCACGATGTCGGCATCGAGCGCCTGCGGCGCGCGATACGCGCCGCGGACGAGGCGGACAGGCAGGGTGGGGCGGCCTGAAGGCCGCTAGCGCTTCAGGTGTTCGTCGCGCTCGAACAGCGCGACGACCCAGTCGATGAACACGCGCACTTTCGCGCTGAGATAACGGTTTGGCGGATAGATGACGTTGATCGGGTTGGCCGGCGGCCGCCAGTCCTCGAGCAGCGGCACGAGCGCGCCGGCCGCGATCGCGTCGCGCACCGCGTAGGTCGGCGCCTGGATGATCCCGAGACCCGCGAGGCCCGCGGCCAGGTACGCGTTCGTATCGTTGACGACGAGCTTGTGATTCAGCGCCAGCTCGCTCTTCGTGCTGCCAGTGCCGCCCGTGCCGTCGCGCGAGAACTGGAACGGCAGCGCGCGGCTGCCGCGCGACGCGCTCATGCCGATGGTCGGCAGATCGCGCAGCCGGTCCGGCGACGCAGGCCTGTCGTGCCGCTCGAGAAACGCGGGCGCCGCGCACGTCGTGAAGCCGAAACTGCCGATCTGCCGCGCGACGAGGAACTGCTCGTCGACGTCGCCGGCCCGTATCGCGCAGTCGATGCCGTCGGCGACCAGGTCGGTGCGCTTGTTCCCGATGTCGAGTTCGATCCCGACGTCGGGATAGGCGGCATAGAAATCCGCGAGCGCCGGCACGAGCACGAGCGTGCCGATGGCGGCCGCCGTATCGACGCGAATCTTGCCGGACGGTTTCGCGCGGGCGTGCACAGTCGACGATTCGATGTCCGCGAGGTCGGCGAGCAGGCGCACGACCCGCTCGTAGTAGATCGCGCCCTCCGGCGTGACCGTCAGCGAGCGCGTGGTGCGATGCAGCAGGCGGACCTTCAGGTCTTCCTCCAGCTTCTGGATGAGCCGCGTCACCGTTGCGTTCGGCATGTCGAGGGTGTCGGCCGCTTTCGTGAACGTCCCGGCTTCCACCACGCGGACGAATGCATTCATCGCAGCGATGCGGTCCATGATGCGCGCCTCCATTCCCGACAGGGGACACGCTATTAGACCGCAATCGCGACGACCGCTGCCAGGGCCTGTTCACACTAATAACGAACCCTAGTTTCCAGTGAAATCCATCACCGGGCGCGGGCGGCCCTCGTTCAGCGCATCGACGGCCGAGCGGATCCCGCGCCGCGCGTCGTCGGACTCGAACAGCGGCATCGCGATGTCGAACATCGCGTCGTCCGCAGCCGCGATGCCGCCGACTGCCGATGCGCGCAACAGCGCCTTGTGCGCAGCATACGCGCGAGTGGGCCCGGACGCGACCTTGCGCGCGAACGCGGATGCTTCGGTCAGCAGGTCCGCATCGGCGACGACGCGATTCACGATGCCGAAGCGCTCCATCGTCGCGGCCGGCACCTTTTCCGACGTCATTGCCCACTCGGACGCGCGTGCGCGGCCCGCGCGCTCCGCGACGCGGTAGATGCCGCCGAGGATGGTGACGATCCCGAGCGTCTGTTCGGGATGGCCGAACGTCGCCGATTCGGCCGCAAAGATCACGTCCGCACGCAGCGCCAGTTCGAAGCCGCCGCCGAAGCACAGGCCCTGGACCGCGGCGACGACCGGCAGCGGCAACTGCTCGAAGCGGTTGAAGACCGACATGTAATGGCCGAAGCGGGCGCGCAATTCGCGCACGCTCGCATCGGGCCAGGTCATGATGTCGCCGCCGAACGAGAAGTGTTCTCCTTCGCTGCGCACGAGCACCGCGCGCGCGTCGCTGCGCTCGATGGCGGTAACGGCCGCGGCGAGTTCGTCGACCATCCGGTCGTCGATGCGATTCTGCGGCGGTCGATCGATGACGATCGTCGCGAGGCCGTCGTCGAAGTTCACAGTCAGGTGAGACATGGGGATTCCTTGGTCGTGAAAGCGGCCATCAGCCGAGGTGCTGCCGGAACCACGCGGTCGCGGCTTCGCTGGCGCGGCGGAATTGCGACAGGTACGGATCGAAATGGCCGCCTTCGATCGTCACGAGCTGCTTCGGCTGCAGCGCGCGCTCGTAGGCCGCGAGCTCCAGGTCGGTCAGCGTGATCGTGTCGCGCGTCGCGACCACCATCAGCAGCGGCGTCGGCGACACGCGCGCGATCCAGTGGCCCGGCTCGTACATGCGTGCAGCGCGCGTCGAGCGGACCGTCACGTTGTTTTCCCACGCACCGTCGGGCAGCGGCTGCTGATAGAAATCGATCGCGTCCTTCGCGCGATACGACGCGGGGACCGCGGGATCGGCGCTGACGATCGCCTGGCGCCGGGGCGGCTCGCCGCGCAGCTGCGCACGGTCGTCGTCCGCGAAGGCTTCCTCGATCGTCGCGACCTGTTCGGGCGGAATGCGGCGCAGCCCCTGCTCGAAGCCGCTGATCGTCGGCACCTGCGCGACGACGCAGCGCAGCCGCCGGTCGGTCGCGCCCAGCACGATCGCATGGCCGCCCGCGTAGCTCGTGCCCCAGAGGCCGATGCGCGCCGGATCGACGACATCGAGGCTTTCGAGGAAGCTGATCGCGCGACGCCAGTCCGCGACCTGCCGCCACGGATCGATGTCGTGACGCGGCGCGCCTTCGCTGGCGCCGAAGCCGCGATGGTCATGCAGCAGCACGACGAAGCCGGCTTCGGCGAACGCGCGCGCGAACGGCTCGAGCGCGTGTTCCTTCACGCCGGCGTAGCCGTGCGTCATCGTGATCGCGGGGCGACGTCCTTCGCCGGGCGGAACGAAGAGCCAGCCGCGCAGCTTCACGCCGCCATCGACTTCGAATTCCACGTCGGTACGTTTTACCATTTCGATCTCCTGGATGGGCGCGAATCACGCGCCGCGATAGAAAAAGCTCGTGTCGACCTGCCCATGCAGGCGACGAGCGAGTTCGGCCGAGAATTTCAGCGCACCGCCGAGCGGGCGGTGATGAATCGCGATGTGAACGATCCTGCCCTCGGCATTCTTCGTCAATACCGTGATCCCGCGCATCTGCTCGCCGCCGAACGCCTGCACTTCCCATTCGAGGTAGTTGCGCAAGCCCTCGCGCGCTTCGTGCGTGAACGCGAGCGCCTCGTAGATCTTGCTCGCGGTGGACATCACGATCTTGACCTGCTCGATGCCGGCGACCGGTTTCGCGAGCACGCTCGCTTCGAGCACGACGTCCGGCGCGAACGCATCCGCGAACGACTCCGCGGACTTCTGCTCGAACGCGCGGGTCCATCCTTGCGGGGCGACGGGTGCGTGCGGCGCATCGGCGGCCGAATCGAGGTTCGACACGAACGATCCGACGAGCCGCGCGACCGCGGCCGGCTGCTCGACGTGCGGCCAGTGGCCCGCGTGCGCGATCGACACGACGGTCGGCGCTTCGAAGCGCGGCGCGACGCTCGACGCGATCAGTTCCGCGTTGACGAACGCGTCGCCATCGCAGTAGACGATCAGCACGGGGCCGCGGTATCGCGCGGGGCTGGCGCCGGACGGATGGCCGCTGTTCCACAGTTCGGCGATCTTGCCGACCGACGCCGGGGCGACGCGATCGCCGAGCTGGCCGAGGCGTTCGAGCCGCGCGTCGTCGAGGTTCACCGACTGGCTGCGGCGCAATGCGCGCTGGGCGGCCGGATCGCCGCCGATCGCGTGGAACGCACGCATCGCGTCGTCGGGCATGCCGGCGCCGCGCAGCGGCACCGGCGTCAGCAGCGCGAGGCCGTCGACCTGCTCGCCAAGCTGTTCCGCGACGAGCTCGGCGACCTGTGCGCCCATGCTGTGCCCGACCAGCACGACCGGTCGCGACAGCGCGCGCACCTGCGTCGTCACGTCCGCCGCATAGCGGTCGAGGCTGTACGGGCCGGGTTCGCCGGCGCGGGCGCCCATCCCCGGAAGATCGACGCGCAGCGCATCGGCCGCGCGGTCGCCGAGTTGCCGGACGACGTCGTCCCATGCGGCGGCGCCGTCGAGAAATCCGTGGATGAACACGAGCGTGGGGCGGGGTGGTTGAAGCAGATCCATGGTTGTCTCCTGTCGAATCGTTCGGCGGGCCGATCGCGCATCAGCGCGTCGCGCCGGATGCAGACCAGTTTTTTGCGTCGATCGGCGAATAGCCGTCCTCGAATCCGTCGAGCCGGCCGATCCGTTTGCTTTGCAACCGGGTGAGCACCTGCGGGTCGAGCGGCGTCGTGAACGCGTTCTGCACGACCGTGTATTCGGCAGCGAGGCGGCCGACCGCCTGCAGCGCAGCGGTGTCGATGCGACCGCGGTCGAGGTACAGGTCGTCGCGAATCTGGAAGCGCAGCACTTCACCGAAAATCACGTGGTCGTGCTGGTCGCCGATCGGAATGATCCGTTCAAGCCTGCATTCGAACGCGATCGGCGCCGCCTTCACGCGCGGCGGACGGACCATCGCCGACTCGGCCTTCTCGAGACCGACCGCGTCGAACTCATCGACGTCGGACGGGAATTCGAATGCGCTGCGATGCATCGCGTCCGCGAGTTCGAGGTTCACGATATTGACGACGAATTCACCGGTATCGCGGATGTTGACAAAGGTGTCCTTCAGCGTGACGCCGTCGGAACGCGGCTGCATCGAGATCGACACCATCGGCGGCTTGCGTCCGACCGCGGTGAAGAACGAGATCGGCGCAAGGTTCGCGACACCGTCCTTGGACAGCGTGCTGACCCATGCGATGGCGCGCGGCAGGATCGAGCCGATCAGCAGCTTGTAGTTCGCGGCGGCGTCCTGGGTGGTGGGATCGACGATCATGGTGAATGTCCTTCAAAAGGCATCGGGCGATGCGCGTCAAGCGGTGCGGCGCGCGACGATCAGCCTGGCGGTCATGTTCTGCACGACGTCGCCATGCTGGTTGATCGTTCGGGTGCGCAGCACGAGCTTCCCGTAGTTGGGTCGCGAACGGGAAGGGGTCAGCTCCGCCACTTCGCCTTCGACGCGCAGCACGTCGCCGGCGCGCGTCGGCAGCGTCCAGTCGACCTCTACGCCGGCGCCGAGCAGGCCATTGGCCAGCTTCGGCCCGCCGGCGACCAGCAGCCGCATCGTGATGGCTGCGGTATGCCAGCCGCTCGCGGCGAGCCCGCGGAACGACGTGTCGCGCGCGGCATCTTCGTCGAGGTGGAACGGCTGCGGATCGAACTCCGCCGCGAACCGCTTGATGTCCGACGCGCTCACTTCGTGCGCGCCGGTAGTGAAGGTGTCGCCGACCGCGAGATCGTCGAAATAGAGGGGCTGCGGGTTCATGAGCGTTTCCGTTTCAGATGGAAAGGCGATCCGGGCGGTGACGTTGGTGCGTTGTCGTTCCGGGCTTGTGGCAACTGTAGGAAAGGTTCCGGAGCGGAGGAAGAGGGGGACGCCGAATGCGGCATTTCAGATTGATCAATAATCGGCGCGCCGGCACGCATGCGGCGACGACCGGCGCCGATGCCCGGATGGCCGCCCGGCGCGGCCCACGCCGAGATTGCGGGTTGTCGTTCGCATGAGCACGCCGCGTGTCGGCATGCGGTCCGGATTGTTGTTCCGGGTGAAAAACCGCGTTGATCCGGTTTGTCCGCGGCGAAGACTTGTCTGGAGAAAGGCGAGCGAGACATTCGCTGCGTGTCGACGGCGCGAATGGTGGTGCCTGATGCATGTGAGCCGCAGTCGCCACGCCTCAAAGCAGCGTTTCCGCAGCATGACTAGTGCAATTTCAGGATGACCGAGATTGCGCTTCAATTGCTCACTTAGGATAAGTTTTCTTATCATAACGGCATCATTTGTACCCGAAACTCGCGCATCGAAAAACGCGTCTGCGCCGACACGGTCCGTGACACTTCGCCCTGCGTCGACGAAAAGCGTGGGCCACGCATGCTGGATCCGACCGTGACGGATCAAGCACCGTATGCAGGGAAGGGCGTCGCCGCCACTGGAGCGACACCGGAACGCAACGCGCTTGCGCCCGTTCGCAGCCGGCCGCGATTGACACCGCCGCCGCGCTGGCAAGCGCGGTCGAGCGGCTGCCGGTCAGGGTCGGCGCGATCGCGCTCGACGAAGGTTTCGCGCTGCAATGGCGCAAGACGCGCGTGATGCATCGAGGCGTGCGGCAGCGGCTCGCGGGTGTCGTCGTCAACCGGCACCCGAATCTCGTCCGCGACGGATTCGACACGCTGAAGGCGATGCTCACCAACTGCGTCCGGCATGGCCCCGCATCGCAGAACCGTCACGCGCATCCGGATTTTCGCGGCTATCTCGCGGGCCGGGTCGCACATGCGACGACGCTGAATTGGGCCCGCGGGGCGAAGCTGCAGGCGATCTTCGACAGGATCGACTGGGATACGGACAACGTCGGCAGCTGAATCGTCGCGCAACGTATGAGGTGTAACCCGACCTGGAGCGGCAACACGCCTTTCTGACAATCTGCTTTCGAAGTTGCTCTCCCGCATCTGCGGCCTCCCGTCGGCCCCCGAGCGCGCCCGACGCGCCGCCTTCCTTCCCAACCCGCACCAACTTCCCGCGACCAGATCCGACGCGACGAAAGACCCGCTCGCCGTCGACCGCTCGCGACACCCCGGCCCGTCAACCCGCCTCGCTGCGGCGTGTCATGCGGAGCAAAACGCCCCCCACCTCGCTGGGCCTCCCCCTACGCAAAAGTAGGAGGGTGACCCATCCCGGGCTTTCGCGCGCATCTGCAGAATCCAGATACGGGTCAGTGTGAAGGTGTCGCCAGCCCGCGTTCGCAGCAAAGCATGGCGTCCAGCGCGTATCGCTGGTTGACCCCAAGGATGGAGGTCATATGTTCAGTACCCGCACGTGTTGCAGCAGTGTGGCGGCACTGCTGTTCCTGGTGTTCGCCGCTCCGTCGTTCGCACAATCGTTTCGCGTCCAATGCCCGTTCACCACGCCCGCCCATCCGACGGCGCTGCCGCTCGGCGCCGGCGAGCCCGCGTACACCCAGCCGACCTACACCGGACAGACTTCCACGCCGACCGGCACCGTGAACGGCGCGATCAAGTGCCAGCAGATCTCGGGCGGCGACGGTTACGCGACGATGGCCAATGGCATACAGACGTATCTGTTCGCGTTCGGTCCGCTGTCCGGACTCGCCGACATCAAGGCCGGCCTGCCCGGCACGCAGTTCGCGTCGGTGTTCAATACCGTCGGCGACCCCAGAACGGATTCGAACTACAACGGCGCGGTGGGCCTCGCCCCCGATCCTGACGCCGGCGGCGCGCTGACCGGTCACGTCGATCCGCGCCCGATCATGGATATCGGCGTGATGAACGGCAACGAACCGGCGCCGCTGATGGCGATCGACGAAGACGACGAGTTCTTCCTCACGCTCACGAACGTCGGGATGATCATGCGCCCCGACCTGTTCGAGAAGCACACCGTGCACTTCCACGGCTATCCGAACGCGTCGTCGTTCTACGACGGCGTGCCGGACGCGTCGGTCGCGATCAACATCGGCGCGAGCTTCACTTACTACTATCTCGCGCCGGATGCGGGCACCTATTTCTGGCACTGCCACATCACGCCGCCGGAGCACCTGCAGATGGGCATGGTCGGCCAGATCTACGTGCGGCCGCGCCAGGACCGCGTGCCCCAGGGCCAGTCGCTATACGCGTCGCTGGTCACCCAGCAGGCTGACCTGCGGACCCGCTGCGGAAACGACATTCTGTGCTCGACGCCGCTGCCTCCGCAGGACACCGGGCTCACGCGGATACCCAACGCCAACATCACCGTGGCCCCGGGGGCTGCGACACCGCAGCTGCCGCTTTACGCGTACAACGACGGCGACGGCTCAACGGCGTACGACGTCGAGTATCCGGTCCAGATACACGGTTTCGATCCGAACTTCCACTTCGTCGGCATGACATTCAATCCGGAGCCGTTCACCGACATGAAGGACAAGTTCTTCCTGCTGAACGGGCGCAGCTATCCGGACACCGTAACCGAGGGAGCGATGCAGACGCCGTCGTCGGATGCCGCGATGCATCCTTCGCAGCCGCTGCCGACGATGATCAACATCCCCGTCGGTGGCAGGGCGCTGTTGCGGATCTCGGATCTCGACGTCACCGAATACCAGACGCTGGCGTCGCTCGGCATCCCGATGCATGTGATCGCGATCAATGCCCGCATGCTGCGCGACATGGCCGGCAACAACATGGCCTATGACACGAACTCGATCACGCTCGGCGGTGGCGAGTCGCTCGATCTGATTCTCGACGCAAGCGACACGACGAAATACCACGCGGGTCAGATTTTCTATCTGTACACGCCGAATCTCGATCATCTGTCGAACGATCAGGAGAATTTCGGCGGATTGATGACCGAGGTCCACATCTGCGGTTCGGTGGATCCGAACAAGAAGCTTTGCAATCCTTGATGATCAAGGCCCGCCCGCGTCATCGGGCGGGCCCGACCGGGAAGTCCTGCACTGAGGAGAAAAGCCGTGGGACACATCACTCACCTCGCGTGGACCGCGACGCTCGCGCACCTTCGACAGCTCGCACGCGGCGTCGTTGCGACGCTTGCTGCGCTGCTGTCGCTGCATGCGCAAGCGGCAGCGCCGGGCATCACCGGCACGGTTTTCAACCTGACCGCCCAGGAGGCTCGCATCACGCAGCCCGATGGTTCGAGCGTCTATTCGTGGGGCTACGGCTGCGCGGCGAACATCGCGACGCCGCTCGTGTTCTCGCCGTCGACGATCGCCGGCGCGACCTGTCCGACGATGCAGATTCCCGGCCCGACGCTGATCGTCAGGCAGGGCGACATCATCACCGTGACGCTCACCAACAACCTGCCCGTGGCGGCCGGCAACACGTCGATCCTCTTTCCGGGATTCAACGTGTGCACGGGGACGCTGAGCCCGGATGGCAAAACCTGCACGCCGTCGGCCACTAACGGCACCCCCGGACTGCTGGCACAGGAGGCGCCGAACGGCCAGACGGTCACGTACACGTTCGTCGCATCGACGCCGGGCACGCATACCTACTACAGCGGCACGCAGGGCGACCTGCAGGTCGAGATGGGGCTCTACGGCGCGATCATCGTGCTGCCGAACACGTCGGCCAACACGGCAGGCTGCATGGCGTTCCCGGATGCGGGCAGGCCCTTCGGCCAGCACGATTTCCGCAATGCGCCGGCGGCCTTCGACAACAGCGCGGCCTGCTACGATCGCGAGTATCTATTTCAGTTCTCCGAAATGGATCCGCGCATCCACCAGCAGGCGGAACAGCAGGTCGCGGCCAATACGTCGTGCACGAAACCGAACGGCTGCATGACCGTCGAGACCGAGCCTTATCACCCGGCGTATTTCATGGTCAACGGCCGCTCGATGCCGGACGACATGGATCCGAACTACGCGCCGCAGTACCCGCACCAGCCGTACAACGGCAATCCGCACATGCATCCGGGCGAACTGGTGCTGCTGCGGATCATCGGCACGGGCCGCTGGCAGCATCCGTTCCACGAGCACGGCAACCACGTGCGCGTGCTCGCGCGCGACGGCAACCTGCTGCTGAGCCCGGTCGACCCGAACAACCCGGGCAAGCCGCAGTTGCCGGCCGGCCCGCTGATGTTCACGACGACCACGACGCCGGGCCTCACGATGGACGGGATCTTCTACTGGACGGGCAAGGGCCTGAACTGGGACGTGTACGCACACTACCCGGGCGACGGCAGCGTCTGCGTCCCGGACGCGAACGGCTACTACACGACGGCCTCGGTTCCGCCGGCCCCGCGCGACGCGCCGAACTACTACGAGTGGTGCCAGGACCACGGCAAGGCACTCGAGAAGGCGCCGTTCGGCCAGGTCGCCAGCGGCGGGCCGGTCACGCTGCCGGACTCGCACGTGCTGACGAACGGCTTCTGGTACGGCGGCAGTCCTTATCTCGGACCGGATGCGACCACGCGCGCGACGTCCCCGACGGGAACGTCGCCACCGACGAGCACGAACCTGAACCCGGCTGCAACGGAAGCAGGCTTCGCGTTCATGTGGCACTCGCATAACGAGCGCGAGATCACGACGAACAACATCTTCCCGGGCGGAATGATGATGATGATGCTCGTCGATCCACCGGTATTTCCGATCGACGAATCCAATTAGAGGTGGGGAGAAAGGCGATGAGATCCACCAAGCTCACAGCGACGCTCTTCGGTCTGTTCAAGGCAGGGGTCGCAGCATCCATGCTGCTGACGGCCGGCGAGGCATGTTTCGCGCAAGCGGTCGTCAATCTGACGGCGAAGGCCTCCACGGCGCTGTTGCCGGACGGACAGTCCGTACCGATGTGGGGTTACACCTGCACGCCGGCTGCCAACGCGACGGTGCCGGCCGCGAACGCCACCTGTGCGGCCGCGAATCCGGCCGCCGGCGCGAACTGGTCGCCGGTGGTGATTACCGCGCCGGCAGGGCAGTTGCAGATCAACCTGACGAACAACCTGCCGGCCCCGGTGCCGACCTCGCTTACCATCGTCGGGCAGCTCGGTGGCGGGCTGGGAAACGCGCCGACGACCAAGCCGAGTCCGCCGCACCCGACACAAACCGCGACGACCTGGCCGATCGTCTCGTCTTCCACCGCCCCCGCGACGCCGTACACGTCGCCGCCGGCCGCATTTACGCCGCCCCCGCAAGGGCCGCGCATCCAGTCGTTCGGCACGGAAGTGGCGCCGTCGACCGATCCGAAGGCGTACACGGCGCTCACCTGGCCGAACCTCAAGCCCGGCACCTATCTGCTCGAGTCGGGCACGCACCCGTCGATCCAGGGGCCGATGGGCCTGTACGGCGTGCTGGTCGTGACGAGCCCGAGCGTTCCCAGCTCGACCTGCGCGTCGACGCACCAGGCGTATCCGAATACGGCGACCTGCTATGACGCGGACGTGCCGCTCGTGATGGGCGAGATCGATCCGGTGCAGAACGCGGCGGTCGCCGCGGCCGTCGCGACAAAGGGCTTCAGCGAAACGGCGGCGTGGTCGGGACAGCCGGGGGGATGCGGCGACTCGAAGTCCGTATCGTTCGGCACCTGCTATCCGCCGGTGGTGAACTACGATCCGCGCTATTACCTGATCAACGGCGTGGCCTTCGATCGCACGAACCCGAACGCGTCGGCCTTCCCGCCGAGCGCGAGCGTGACGCCGTCGACCGGACAGGTCCTCGTGCGCCTCGTGAACGCCGGCCTGCGCATGCACATTCCGGCCGTGGTCGGCGCGCAAACGGGCAACCCGTCGATTCCCGGGTTCTCGCTCATCGCCGAAGACGGCAACGTGATGCCCGGCAACCCGCGCATCCAGAACTCCGTGTTCATGGCCGCCGGCAAGACCTACGACGCGCTGGTGAACGCACCGGCCGCAGGGGCATTGCCCGTGTACGACCGCCAACTGAGCCTGTCGACCAATAACCAGCGCGACGGCGGCATGCAAGGCTATATCGCGGTCAACAACGCGTTGCCGGCGTCGACCGCAGGCATCGGCGAAACGCCGACCGCCACAGGCGCGAATTACTACTTCGTGCCGGGCACGACGCTGACCGTGTCGGATCCCGCCAAGGGCGTGATCGCGAGCGACTCCGCCGTATACGGTGTGAAGCTCGTGACCCCGCCTGCCCACGCTGTCGTCGGCACAACGTTTACGCTGAACACGGACGGCACGTTCACCTATCTGTCGAGCAGCGCGACGAACGACAGCTTCGTCTATCAGTCGACGAACGGCACGCCGCCGGTGACGGCGACGGTCACCTTGACCGCCTGCACCGCGGGCAATGGCTGCCTGTCGATGCCTACGGCGGGTAACGCCAGCTTCACGAGCAACATTGCGTCGCGCGTGCAGATCGGCGCGCCCGGCGTGCTCGCCAGCGCGAACGATCCGGCCGGGCTGCCGCTCACGGCGCAACTCGTCGCATCGAGCAACAGCGGCGGGTCGGTCGTGCTGAATCCGGACGGATCGTTTACCGCATCGCCGGGGACGATTCCGCTTGCCTCGAGCGGTACGGCCGCGCAGTCGATGACGTTCAAGTACACCGTCACCAACACGCAAAACCAGACGAGCCAGCCCGGGACCGTGACCGTGACCTTCAATCCCGGCAGCGGGCTCCAAATCAACGTGATGGATGCGCCGAGCATGGCGCCGAACGCCACCGCGCCCAACAAGAACGTTCAGATCGCGGACTACCGCTGGATCATCGAGGAAGACCGCACGATGCAGATCGACCCGGCCTGCCAGGTGAACTCGGCGACGTCGCGGCCGGCGAACTGTCCGCCGCTGCCGGTCCCGACGCTCGGCACGAACTTCCATACGAGCTACATGCCGGTGGTCGCCGCGGGCTGCGTGGGTGTCGTCGCATGCGAATCCGGGCAGACCGTGTACGACCCGTCGACCAACACGCACCTGCCGGCCGTGTGCGATGTCGGCAACGGCAAGTGCCGTACCGGGACGGGCGTGTCGCAACAGACGGCGGTCGATCCGAAGTACGTCGCGCTCGATCCGACCAAGCACTACTACATCTCGATCCTGCCCGGCGACGCCGGCAACACGTTCTCGAACGGCGGCGGCAATGCGCCCGCCCACCTGAACCGGCAGTTCAGCATCGCGCTCGACTGCCCGTCGGGCCCGAGCGGCAAGGATTTCGCGCCGGGCACGGGCCTGTGCGGGCACACGATGGGCGGCGCGCCGATCGCGCCCGCGCAGATCGCGGCCGCGCAGGCAGGGCAGACCGCTGCCGGACAAGCGGGGCAGGTCAACGTGCTGCTGACGCAAACGCCGTATCCGACCGCGAAGCTCTCGGTGTTCGTCTTCGAGGACGACGCGCCGCTGAACGGCGAAGTGGATGTCAGCGGCGGAACTGACGGCTTCGGCACGGCGCGCGAGCCCGGCCTCGGCGGGTTCGAGATCAAGCTCTGGGATGACGCCGGCGGCACAGGCGATCCGACCGGGCAGATGACCTACGACATGTTCAACATGCCGCTGTCGAATTCGCTGCAGGGAACCATCGATCCGATCACGGGGCTCAATGCATGCCCGATCACGACGGCGCCGGACGGTCTCGTCGGCATGATTCCGACCTGCCCGAAATACGAGTCGGACGGCAAGACGCTGTCGCCGCTCGTCGGTCAGGCGGTGATTGCCAACCTGATGCCAGGCCGGTTCGGCGTGGTCGCGACGCCCGCGGCCGACCGGATCGGGCGTGGGGAGGAATGGCTGCAGACCAACACGCTCGACGGCGAAAAGGGCCACGATGCGTTCGTCAAGGCCGGCGGCCCCGCGTACTTCCAGGAATTCGGACCGGCGGGCTATCACGTTGCGATCGGCTTCGCGAATCCGAAGATCATCAACGCGCGCAGGACCAATGCCGCCAAGACGGGGCTGTGCGACACGGGTGCGTGCCCGAACTCGATCAAGGGTCACGTGACGAACCTGCACTACAGCCGTCCGCCCAACGAAAACCTGTACAGCAGCGGGTCGCGCGATTCGCTGGCCTTCACGCAGTGCTACGTGAGCGTCGGCGATCCGGACGGAGAGGATTACGGCTTTGCCAAGTGCGACAACAAGGGCAACTTCCAGATCACCGGCCTGCCCAGCGGCACGACGCGCATCACGATCTTCGATCAGTGGAACGACCAGATCGTCGATGGGCTCGCGAAGGCGGTCCAGCTGCCGGATGCCAATGGAAACGCGGCGGTCGACGTCGGCGACATTTCGGTGCTCCAGTGGCAGACGAACCTCTATACGCGGACCTTCATCGATCTGCACGGTGACGGCATCTCGCATCCGGACGACCCCGGCATCGCGCTGGCGTCGGTCAACATGCGGTTCCGCGACGGCAGCTACTCGAACTTCAACGCCACGGACGGGAACGGCTATGCGCCGTACAACGAAGTGTTCCCGCTGTTCAACTGGTATGTGGTGGACGACGACATGACGCGCTTCAAGCCGACCGGCACGCACGTGGTGTATGACGCGGGCGGCCCGGTCGACGGCACCGGCGCACCGGGCAGCGGGAATTCGACCATTGCCAGGTACTTCGCCAACACGACCGAATCCGTGCCGCTTCCGTCGAACCTGCAGGTACCGGGCGCGCGCTATTGCGCGGACGCGGACTGCTCGACGACGGGCAGCGGTTCGACCGGCAGAGTCGACCCGCCCTGGGTGACGTCGGAGGCGTGGCAGGGCTTTTCCGGTCAGAACTCGTTCATCGAGTTCGGCAAGACGCCGTTTGCGAAGGGCGAGAACGGCGGGATCCGCGGCGAGGTCATCTACGCATCGACGCGGCCGTTCGACGATCCGACGCTGCTCATCCACACGAAGTGGACACCCAACGTGCCGAACGTCACGGTGAACCTGTATCAGGAGGGCACGGCCGCGGACGGCACCTCGAACCTGACGCTCGTGGACACGACCAAGACGTCGAGCTGGGACGACTGGGCGCAGGGCTTCCGCGCCGACGGCGTGACGCCGAACATGAACTGCCCGGGACAGGATCCGAACGACCCGTACCTGTTCACGCTGCAGAACAGCACGATGTGGCTCGATCCGTTGCATCGCCAGTTGCCGGCGAACGCGCAATACAAGTGCTACGACGGCATGCACTCGTTCAACCAGATCCAGCCGGCGCCGTATGACGGGATGTACAAGTTCCCGAGCGTGACGGCGACGGATTCGACCGGCAAGCCGGTCGCGTCGAACTGCACGATCTGCGTCGGAAAGAATCCTGCCGACGGTACGCCGATGCTGCCTCCCGGCAAGTACGTGGTCGAGATCATCGTGCCGCCGGGCTACGAGCTGGTGAAGGAGGAGGACAAGAACATCCTGATCGGCGACAACTACATCGCGCCGGTGACGCAGCAGTTCGGCGGGATCGGCAACGTGTTCATCATTCCCGACCAGGCTGCGGTGAACTCGAGCTACAACAAGAACAACGCGCAGAACATGACCACGGACCTCGGCTCCTCGCCGCACGCCGAAGGCGACACCGGCAGCGTCGAGCGGTTCTGGCCGTGCGTCGGCGAGCTGCGCATCGTTCCGGACTACATGAGCATCTTCCCGGGATCGACCGAGGTCGCACCGTTCGCGGGCGCATCGCGACATCTGTGCGATCGAAAGGAAGTGTTGCTCACGGACGAGGAATCGGTGCTCGCGAAGTTCTGGATTTTCAGCTCGACGCACGTCGCCGCGCACTACACGGGCTTCATGCTCGACGACTTCTCGTCGGAGTTCGACCCGTATTCGCCGCAGTTCGGCGAAAAATTCGCGGTGCCGAACGTGCCGATTTCGTTCAAGGATTACACCGGCAACGAAGTCTCGCGCACGTATTCGGATCAATGGGGCATCTACAACGGGCTGACGTTCTCGACATGGCAGGTCAACCCTCCGAACCCGACCGGCTATGCACCGACGATGATGGTTGCGTGCATGAACGATCCGGGTCCGATACCCGATCCGAACAACCCCGGCAAGACGATGAACGATCCACTGTTCAACCCGGCGTATAGCCAGTTCTGTTACGAGATTCCGTTCATGCCCGGACAGACGCAATACATGGACACCCCGGTGGTGCCGGTGCAGGCCTTCGCCGACGGGTACAACCAGCCCGACTGTGCGTATCCCGACGCGACGCCCGCGATTTCGAGCGTGACCGGCGATGCGTTCGGCACGGGAGGGGCGGGCCCGTGGGTCAGCGCGCCCGGCAACCAGCTGACGATCAACGCGCTCGGCGACAAGCCAGTCCCGAACAACGCGTACACGGGACCGAGCCAGACCACGGCGCCGTTCAACCAGAAGTTCGTGACACGCCACTATGGCTTCGGCGCTCAGCAGGGAACGGGATCGGTGACGATCGCGGGGGTCAATGCACCGGTGGTGTCGTGGAGCGACCAGCAGATCGTCGTCACCGTGCCTGACCTGAGCCTCGCGATTCCGCCGCTGACGTCGCAGGCCTCGACCTGCACGATCCAGCAGATGGGCGCACCCGCGACGCAGTGCGGCGAGCTCGTGATCACGGCCGGCAACGGCAAGCGGTCGATCGACACGGTGACCGTGACGATCGGCGGCAACCCGCCGACCTACGTGAGCGGCGAGAACGGCGCGAGCAACGCGATCCAGAGCGCGATCGACAACGCGAACGCGGGCGACATGATCGTCGTCGGTCCTGGCATGTACAACGAAATGCTGGTGATGTGGAAGCCGGTCCGGCTGCAAGGCGTCGGCGCGGCGTCGGTGACGGTCAACGCGAACACGCATCCGTCGGGCAAGCTCGATCCGTGGCGCCGGCTGGTTTCGTGCCTGTTCGGCACCTCGCTGGACGGCGGAGCCATTTCGCCCGCTTACGACCCGACGAAGCCGATCTCGCCGACCAACAACCCGTACGATCCGTCCGGCACCTATCAGTGCCCGGCGCAAATGCTGGGTCACGTTGATCCGATACCGTTCGAGCCGACCATCGGTTGGGACAGCACGCAAAACGGCAACCTGGGCGAATTGCTGATGGAGCCCTCGCTGCTGGGTGCGTATGAAGGCGCGGGCATCACGGTGCTCGCCAAGGGCGTGCAGCCGAGCACGAACTGCAGCGCGAACGGCATCTGCACGCTGCTGACCAACACGGATTGCACGACGGACAAGAACAACCCGAACTACAGCAACTTCCTGTGCAATCCGTCGCGTGTCGACGGCATCACGTTCACCAACAGCTCGCAAGGCGGCGGCGGCATCTTCCTGCACGGCTGGAACCATTACACGGAAGTGTCGAACAACCGGGTGACGGGCAATGCCGGCACGCTGACGGGCGGCATCACGGTCGGCCAGGTGGAGGTGCCGGACGGCACCATCGCGTCGGACGGCGTAACGCAGCTGCCGTTCCTGTACAACACGTACGTCAACGTCCATCACAATGCCGTCACGGGGAACGCGTCGTATGGCGATGAAATCAACTCGACCACGCCCTCGTCGGCCGGCGGCGTGACCTTCTGTTCCGGCGCCGACTACTACCGCTTCAACTACAACTGGGTCTGCGGCAACATCAGCAGCGGCGACGGCGGAGGCGTCGCTCACTTCGGGTTCAGCTACAACGGCGACCTGTCGCACAACGTGGTGCTGTTCAACCAGAGCAACAACCCGACGCTGCCGACCTACGGCGGCGGCATCATCGCCCAGGGTGTGCCCCCTGACGGCACGTTCTGCGAGAACTCGCTCGTCGACGTCGATTGCGCGCCTCAGCTTTCCGACGGCATCGGCCCGGACCTCGTGATCGACGGCAACCTGATCATGGGCAACACCGCGGAAAGCGGGAAGGGCGGTGGCCTGCGGCTGCAGAACGTCAACGGCACCGATGTGCAACGCAGCCTCAAGGACCCGGACCAGTGGTATCAGGTGCGCGTGATCAACAACATCATCGCGGACAACGTGGCCGGCTGGTCGGGCGGCGGCGTGTCGCTGCAGGACGCGGTGCGCGTGAACTTCGTCAACAACACGGTGATCGCGAACGATGCGACGGCGTCGGCGGGCGTGCTGTTCAATACGCCGGCTGCCGCGCAGTCGAACGTGCTGCCGCCGGGATGCACGAGCAGCCCGAACAGCGCGGAAACGACCTGCACCGGCTACATCGGGACCTCGACGATCCAGCCGGCCGGGCTGGAGACTGCGACCCATTCGCAGAATCTGCTGAACGCGTTCACGCCGCCCGCGAACTTCAACGGGCAAATCACGTGCCCGCCGAACGAGCCGAACTGCATGAAGTTCTCGAACCCGGTGCTGACCAACAACGTGTTCTGGCAAAACCGCTCGTTCTACATCACGGTGAGCGCCCAGCCGAATCCGAACATACCCGGCGTGCAGAACGCGGTCACGTTGAACCCGGACCTGAACCAGAAGGGGCAATCGACAGGCTTCTGCGTGACGGGTGGCCAGACGCCGCCGGTCTACTGGGACATCGGCGCGTATGGCGACACGGGGCCGGCCAACCCGCAAGCGGGGATGACGATGAACCCGACGTACTCGATCATGACCAGCACCGCGGGCTACGACGCGAGCAACATGGCGGCGGACCCGCAAACGATCGGCCAGTACTGCAACGGCTCGCGCGTGCCGCCGGAAGCCGGCGGGAACGGCTTTGCCGTGCCGCCCGGCATCTCCGATGCGATCATACCGAACCCGCTGTTCGGCCTGCTGCCGACGGCGACGCCCGATGAAGGCAACCAGTGGATCAACATGTCGTATGGACCGCTGTCGCTGATCAACGCGGCGCTCACGTCAGGCCAGCCCGGCTACAACACGATGATGGGCAACTACTCGATCACGGCCGGTTCGCCCGCGATCGGCGCGGCGACGGGAGACGGTGCACCGAATCACGACATCTTCGGCACGCCGCGGCCGTCAATCAACGGGTTCGACATCGGCGCAGTCGAGTACGCGGATCCCGGCTTGCTCGGCGGCCTGCTCGGTGGCGGCGCTCCGATCGACCCGCTTGCGCTGGGGAGCCAGCAAGCCGGCCTGGCCAGCCTCTTCCCGCTGGGCCTCGGCAGAGTCGCGCGCTTGCTCGGCGGCGGGGTGCCGCGGCCGCAGGTCTTCGCCCCGGCGCTGAGGCGGCTGCGTGCCGCCGGCGTGCCGCGGCAGGCTCCGGCGCCAAGGCAGCCGCAGGCCGGCGCGTTGACGCAGCGTCCGGCGCTCGCGCGGCCGCAGTCGGGCGTGCTGCTGCAGGCACCGACGCCGACGCCGCCGCGCAACCGCGCGCAGCCGCAAGCGCGCACGCAGCCGCGGCCGCCGACGCTGACCCCGGCGCAGGCGACGCCCACGCCGATCACGAGGGCGGCGCAATGAAACCGTCGACCCTCCGCACGGCATCGGCGCTGCTGCTCGCGTGCGGCGCCTGCCTCGCCGCGGTCCGGCCTCAGCCGGCCGCGGCCGGGCAGGCCGCACCGGCCGCCCAGGCGCACTCGCCGTACCGGCCCGTGAGCCTGCCGCGGCACGCGAGGGCCTATTACCAGCTGGCGAAAGGCATCGACGACCTGCATGTGCGCAGCACCGCGTCGGGCAATCTGATCCGCTTCAGCTATCGGGTGACAGATCCGCAGACGGCACGAGCGATCGCCGACACGAAGGCAGCCGCATATCTGTACGGGCAAACCAGCCACGCACTGCTCGTGATTCCGGTGATGGACCAGATCGGCGCGCTGCGGCAGACCGGTCAGCTGGTGGCCGGCCAGGAGTACTGGATGGTGTTTTCCAACAAGGGCGAGCCGATCAAGCGCGGCGAACGCGTCAGCGTCCTGATCGACACGCTTCATATCGACGGGCTGGTGGTCGAGTAATCGCGCGCAGGCGCACTTGGTCGCACGATGGCGACCGGCGACATTTTGACGGGGAGTCAAGCCATGAACCGGGTTCTATTCAAGTCGATTTCGGCGGCCTGTGCCGCCGGCTTGCTGGCCTGCGGCCAGGGCGCATTCGCGGCATCGGCGGCGGGCAATGCACAAGCGCCGTCGGCCCAGCATCTGAGCGCGGCGCAGATCGTCGAGCGCAATGTCGCGGCCCGCGGCGGGCTGCAGGCGTGGCACGCCGTGTCGACGATGAAGATGACCGGGCAGCTCGATGCGGGCGGCACGAAGAATACGAAGCTGCCGTTCACGCTGACGTTGAAGCGTCCGCACAAGAGCCGGCTCGAGATCGTCTTCGCGCAGCAGACGGCGCTGCAGGTGTTCGACGGCTCGAAAGGCTGGACAGTGAGGCCGTACCTCGGCCGCAACGAAGTCGACCCGTATACGCCCGCGCAGGCCAAGTCCGCCGCGGCGTCGGCGGAGCTCGATGGCCCGCTGATCGACTACGCGAACAAGGGTACGACGATCCAGGCGCTCGGCACCGAGCAGGTCGAAGGACATCGCGCCTACGTGCTGAAGCTCACGACCAGGGACGGCTCCGAGCGCCGCCTGTGGATCGATGCGGCGAGCTTCCTCGAACTGAAGATCGACGGCGAGCCGCGCGTGCTCGACGGCCGGACGCACAGCGTCGCGATCTTCTATCGCGATTACAAGAAAGAGAACGGCCTCGTGATGCCGCACACGCTCGAGACCGTCGTGAGCGGCGTCACGCCGACGCGCAAGATCACGATCGAGCATGTCGCGGTGAACGAGCCGGCCGACGACGCCATGTTCGGCAAGCCGGCCCTCAGCCTCGCCAAGGCGACGAGCCACTAGCGACCCGCCTGACATCCGGACGAGGTGAAGGCCATGGGACGAATCGGATCGTGGGTGCTCGCCGGCTGCGTGACGGCGGCCTTGTGCGCGTGCGAGCAATTACCGGGGCAGGGTCTGAGCGCAGACCAGATCGTCGAGAAGAACGTCGCGGCGAGAGGCGGGCTGGACGCATGGCGCAAGGTCCAGACGATGGTCTGGTCCGGCCATGTGGACAGTGCGAACGCGCCCGTGCGGGACATGCCGTTCATCCTCGCGATGAAACGCCCGAACAAGACGCGCTTCGAGCTCACCGTGTTCAACCAGAAGGCCGTGCGCGTGTTCGACGGCCACGAAGGCTGGAAGCTGAGCGCGAGCGGCTCGGGCGGCCCGAGCCTGCGGCCATACTCGGTGGACGAGCTGACGACCGCGCGCGACGAGCAGGTGATCGACGGGCCGTTGATCGACCATGACGCGAAGGGCGTCGGCGTGACGCTGGATGGCGTCGAGCAGATCGGCGGGCACGACGCCTACCGTCTGTCAGTGAAGCTGCCCTCCGGTGCGGTTCGCCACGTGTGGATCGACGGCCGGACCTTCCTGGACGTAAAGGCCGACCGCCAGGTGCGCGGGCCGCGCGGCCAGGTCACCGTGGAGGTGAGCTACGGCAACTACAAGCGCATCGATGGCCTGCAGATCCCGCTCAGGATCGAAAGCGGTACGGCGGCGTCGCCGAACAAGGACACGCTGATCATCGACAAGGTGTCGCTGAACCCGCCGCTCGACGATGCGATCTTCGCCAGGCCGCCGGCATCGCCCGGGCCCGGGCGGCGCCGCCCGGTTTCGATCGATGCCGATGCGTCGCCGGCGCGGTCGGCCACCGACCAGACGACGCCACGGCCATGAACGGCATCCGGGGGCGGCTGCGAGCCCTCGCGGGCGCTTGCCCGCTTGCAGCGCGCATGGTCGTGCGCGGCATGCTGCTCGCTGCGCTGATCATGCCCGCGGGTGAGGCGGCCAGCGGCGAGACAGCGGCGAGCGTCGCACCGGTGGACGCGGGAGAGGCGATCTTCCAGCGCGGCGTCCTGGGTTCGGGTGAAGCGCTCGAAGCAGTGCACAACGACGGCGTGCGCCTGCAGGGCGCCGCTGCCGCGTGCGTCAATTGCCATCGGCGCAGTGGCCTGGGCTCGAAGGAAGGCAACAGCACCATCCCGCCGATCACGTGGCGCTATCTGGTCCATCCTCGCGCGCAATCCGCCGAGGATCTCGACATCCCGTACGTTCCCGGCATGCACACCGATCGCGAACCGTACACGGAGGAATCGCTCGCGAGGGCCGTGCGCGAAGGGGTCGACTCCGAAGGCCGGCCGCTTGGCAGCCTGATGCCGCATTACACGCTCGACGATGCCGACATGGCCGCGCTCACCGCTTATCTGAAGCACCTCGATCAGCGCAAGCCGTCGGGCGTGACGGACACGGTGCTGCATTTCGCGACGATCATCACGCCGGACGCGGATCCCGTGAAGCGGGCAGGCATGCTCGACGTACTGCAGCACTATTTCGCGGACAAGAACGCGTTTCCGATCGGCTCGACGCCGCCGCTGCGCTCGACGCGAAAGATGATGTTCATGGTCAATCGCCGTTGGGAATTGCATGTATGGCAACTCACGGGGCCGCCCGACACGTGGCATCAGCAACTGACGCAGTACCTGTCGCAGCAGCCGGTGCTCGCCGTGATATCGGGATTGGGCGGCAGGAACTGGGCACCGGTCCACGACTTCTGCGAACAGGAGGCCGTGCCTTGCCTCTTTCCGAACGTCGAAGTGCCGGTCGAAACGGATCACGATTTCTATTCCGTGTACTTCTCGAGAGGCGTACTGCTCGAGGCGGATCTGATCGCGAAGCGCATTCTGGACGAAGCCGGTGCGAGGCCGGCGCCGAAAGCGGTCAAGACGGTCTGGCAGGTCTATCGCACGGGTGACAACGGCGCGCGGGGCGCGCAGGCGCTCGCCGCCGCGCTGAAAGGGCGCGGCATCGCGGTGTCGAATCACGCGCTCGCGCCGAGCGAAAGCGTCGCACACGCATTGCATCGGATGCCGCGCGACGATGTGCTCGTGCTGTGGCTGCGGCCGCCCGACGTCGCGGCGCTCGACCATGTGCCGCCCGGGTCCGACACGGTCTTCATGTCGGGGCTCCTCGGGGGGCTCGACAACACGCCGTTGCCGACGAGCTGGCGCGGCGTCACGCGAATCGCGTATCCGTTCGACTTGCCGGAAGGGCGGCGCGTACGCGTCGACTATGCGTTCGGCTGGTTCACGATCCGGCAGATTCCGATGGTCGCGCCACAGGTGCAGGCGGACACGTATCTCGCGTGCGGCCTGCTCGCCGAAACGCTCAGCCACGTCGTCGATGCGTTCGTGCGCGAGTACCTCGTCGAACGCATCCAGGACATGCTCGAACGCCGCATCCTGACCGGCTACTATCCGCGCCTGACGCTTGCCCCCGGGCAGCATGTCGCGTCGAAGGGCGGCTATCTCGTCCGGTTCGGCGGGCCGGATCGCTTGAAGCTCGTCGCCGACGGCGGCTGGATCGTCCCCTGAGTGGATGTACGCGCCGCGATGGAGGAGTGATCAGACCGCGACAAGAGGGGATCGCCCCATGCCGGTTTTCACGGGCGGTTCGCACAATGAAGACATCGCGCGACGTTCGGATGTCGCGCCGGGCAGTGGCGGGTAGTGGCGGGTAGTGGCGGGTAGCGACGGCATACGGCGTTGGGGGAAACAGCCATGACACGGATCGTGGTCAGCAATGGCATACGTCATCACTGGCTTCGTACAGGATGGACGCTCGTGCTCGCGATGCTGGCATTGCTGCAGGTTACCGCCGTTCATGCGCTGCCGATCTTCGCGCGCCAGACGGGCCAAAGCTGCGTGGCGTGCCACGCCGGCGGACAGTTCCCGGAACTCACGCCATATGGGCGGATGTTCAAGCTGAACGGCTATACGATCGGCGAACGCACGATTCCGCTCGCTGCGATGGCGATCGGCGACCTGAGCAAGACGCGGTTCAACAGCGACGCGAACGGCAACCCCATCAATACCAAGGATGGCCTGCCGATGTTCGACTTCGCGAGCGTCTTCCTCGCCGGGAAGATCACCGACATGATCGGCGGCTTCGCGCAATTCACGTACATCAACTACGATCACCAGGACCCGAGCGGCCGCTGGAAAGGCCACTGGACGTCGGACAACACCGACTTCCGTTTTGTCGACCGGATCATGTCCGACGCGAACGATCTCATCATCGGCGCGACGGTGCACAACAATCCGACCGTGCAGGACGTCTTCAACTCCGCGCCGGCATGGGGCTACCCGTACATTTCGTCGACGATCAGCCCCGTTGCCAAAATCCCGAACCTGCCGGTCATCGAAGGCGGCAGCCTCGCGTCGCAGGCCATCGGCACGGGCGCCTACGTGTACTGGAACAAGCTGGTTTACGCCGAGCTGACCGCATACAGTACGGCCGACGGCATCTGGTCGTTCCTGAGCCACGGCAACAAGGAGGGCAATCCGGTCCATCCGCAGATCTATCTGCGCGGCTACAACCCGTATGCACGCGTCGCATTGACGCACGACTGGGGCGCTCATAGCCTGATGGTTGGCGCGTTCGGATTCAGCGTCAACCTCTATCCGAACGACGGCAACAATTTCCCGATCTTCGGCACGGGCGCGACGCGCTTTCGCGATTACGGCCTCGACGCGCAGTACGAGTATCTGCTGGAACCGCACACGGTCACCGCGCAGGCGCGCTATGTGCGTGAGAACATCCACGACCCGAACAATTTCACCCTGGGCGACAACACGGCGGCGAATCTCAATTCGCTGCGGCTCAAGGCTTCGTACATTTTCCAGGCCAAGTACGGCGTCAGCCTCTCGTTCTTCAACACGACGGGCACCCCGGACAGCGTGCACTACTCGGCCAGTGCGAATTTCCATCCGAATACGCAGGGCTGGATGCCGGAAATATTCTGGATGCCGGACCAACGCGTTCGTATCGGCATCCAGTACACACATTTCACCAAGTTCCTCGGTGCGACGACCAACTATGACGGCAACGGACGCAACGCGCGGGACAACGACACGCTGTTCCTGTACCTATGGGTCGCTTCGTTCTGACATCCCGTCCGGCGTTTCCCGTCCGCGTGCCCGACTGGAGCACGCGTCACGAGCGGGCGGCGCGCATCTCGCATCGCGTGTCGATGCAGATGCGCACCGCCGCCGAACGGAATCGATTCAGAGGGCGGCAAAGATTGCGGCAAGGAGGTTCGTGACATGTACAAAGTGGCCCATCTCGTGTCGATTGCGATGCTGCTGGCCGGGTCGGCCTGTCACGACCTGGAGCGGTCTCGGCAGGTCGACAACCCGGCCGTATCGGGCAAGACCATCGCGCTGCAGGTGTGCTCGAACTGCCACGGCGCGAACGGCGTGTCGGTGTCGCCGACGTTTCCGAAGCTCGCCGGGCAGCGCAAGGAATATCTCGTCGATCAGCTGACGGACTTCAAGAATCACGCCCGTGCCGATCCGAATGCGAAACGGTTCATGTGGGGCTTCACGCATCTGACCGACGCGCAGATCGATGAGCTCTCCACGTATTTTTCAAGTCAGCCTGCGGTCCTCGGTGAAGCCGACGATCCCGCGCTCGTCAGCGAGGGCAGGGCCATTTTCGTGTCGGGCCTGCCCGACAAGGGCGTCGCGGCATGCATCGGGTGTCACGGCCAGCATGGGGAGGGAGTGGAGCGGTTTCCGCGTCTCGCGGGGCAGCATGCGGACTACGTGATGAAGCAGCTGAAGGTCTTCCGCGAAACCGACACACGGCCGCGAGGCGCGATCATGAAGAGCGTGTGCGCGAACATGTCGGAGCAGGACATGCGTGCCGTCGCGGCCTATGTCGAGGCATTTCCACGGGAGGCAGAGGTCTCGGCGAGTCCGCCGGCCGATCAATGAGCACATGGCACCGGACCAGCGTCGCCAGCGGCATGCACGGCAGGCCGTTCGGACAAACCGACGCTGACGGTGAATGTTTCGGTGTCCCGTCTCCCCCGGGGCGTGGCACCGCTTTTTCTTCCTGCAGCACGCGGCTCGATCCAGGTGAAGACCATGAAATTGATTCAATCCTCTCGTCGAGGCGCCGCGTGTGTCGCGAAGCCGGCCCATCAGCGTCGAGCCGTGTCGGGCTCCGTTCGAGCAGGTGCGGCGGACGACGCGCATCGGTCGCTCGCGCGCCTGCCGCTGGTCAACGGGCTGTTCGCGCTGGCGCTGGTGCTCGGCGCGGGCTACGCGTTCGTGCACTACAACGCGCACATGGATGACTACGACAAGGCGGTGCTGTTCGGCACCGTCCCGGCGCTCGTCGTGCTCGGCTGGCGCTGGAAGCCGGCCCGGCTGCTGATGGCGTCGATCGCGGTGCTGTCGCTGCTGTCGATCCAGATCTACCAGGGCGACCTCGCGCGCGCGGATTCGGCGTTCTTCCTCAAGTATTTCCTGTCGAGCCAGTCGGCGATACTGTGGATGAGCGCGCTGTTCGTGCTCGCGACGATCTTCTACTGGATCGGCACGCTGACCCGCTCGGAGACGGGCGGCGCGATCGGGCAGAAGCTCACGTGGGTCGCGGTGCTGATGGGCTTCACGGGGATGATGGTGCGCTGGTACGAGTCGTACCTGATCGGCGCCGACGTCGGCCACATTCCGGTGTCGAACCTCTATGAAGTATTCGTGCTGTTCAGCCTGATCACCGCGCTGCGCTATCTGTACTACGAAGGCCATTACGGCACGCGCGCACTCGGCGCGTTCGTGCTGCTGGTCATCAGCGCGGCCGTCGGCTTCCTGATGTGGTACTCGATCGCCCGTGACGCGCAGCAGATCCAGCCGCTCGTGCCGGCGCTGCAGAGCTGGTGGATGAAGATCCACGTGCCCGCGAACTTCATCGGCTACGGCAGCTTTGCGCTGTCGGCGATGGTGTCGGTCGCGTACCTGATGAAGGAGCGCGGCGTGCTCGCCGATCGCCTGCCGGCGCTCGACGTGCTTGACGACGTGATGTACAAGTCGATCGCGGTCGGTTTCGCCTTCTTCACGATCGCGACGATCCTCGGCGCGCTGTGGGCGGCCCAGGCGTGGGGCGGCTACTGGAGCTGGGACCCGAAGGAAACCTGGGCGCTGATCGTCTGGCTGAATTACGCGGCGTGGCTGCACATGCGGCCGATGAAGGGCCTGCGCGGCACGTTCGCCGCATGGTGGGCGCTCACCGGGCTCGTCGTCACGACGTTCGCGTTCCTCGGCGTCAACATGTTCCTGTCCGGGCTGCACAGCTACGGGCAACTGTGACCGACGCGCGAGCAAGACAGCCTCTACTGCTTTTTACCCATGCATTTCGGCGAGTGTTCCCACTTCAAGCGGGTTATGCGCCGGACAAGAATGTCATCAGCGACATCGACGCATTCCTGACGCAAGGGAGGAGGAGGGGTAGCCATGAGACGCGTATATTTTCTGTTGCCGACGCCGCAGTGCGCGCAGTCGATCGTGACCGAGCTTCTGGTGCAACGAGTCGAATGGCGGCATATCCACGTCATCGCGAACCACAACATCGTGCTCGACGGCTTGCCGGGGGCCACGCTCGCGCAACGCAGCGACCTGCTGCCATCGCTCGCGCGAGGCACGGCGGTCGGTTGTGCGACCGGGATGCTGGTGGCGCTGATTGCGCTGGTGTTTCCGCCCGCGGGCCTGCCGATCGCCGGCGGTGCCGTCGTGACGATCACGTTGTCCGGCGCCGGCTTCGGTGCGTGGGCGGCGTCGATGATCGGCGTCGACGTGCCGAACACACGCTTGAAGCGTTTCGAAGAAGGAATCGGGCGTGGCGAGCTGCTGATGATGATCGATATTCCGAAGGACCGCGTCCACGAGATCGAGTCCCTGATCACGCAGCATCACGTGGACGCGCATCTCGAAGGAGAGGATCCGACCGTTCCCGCGTTTCCTTGAGCCGTCAGCCGGCGAGCGCAGGCTGGCATGCGTTGTCGAACGTCGCCCGTTCGTGGCGCTCGACAACGCTTTCGTGTGCGCGGCAACCGCTGCGTCACGATGCGCGGACAGCGCGGATACTCAATTCGCAGCGAGGAACTGCTTGTAGCGCGCGAGCACACGCGGCACGTACAGGCGTGTCTGCGGCGACGACGGAATGCGATAGCCGGCGCGAATGACGGCGTTTTCTCCGGCATTGTAGGCGGCCAACGCGAGCTCGACGTTCTCGTTGAACAGGTCGAGAAGGAACCGCAGATAACGCGCGCCGGCCAGCACGTTGTCGCGTGGATTGAGCATGTTCCCGTTCGAAAAACGCCGCGCCGTGCCAGGCATCAACTGCATGAGGCCGAGCGCGCCTTTGTCCGACACCGCCTTCGGGTTGTATCCCGATTCGACGTCGATCACCGCGCGAAGCAGTTCGGGCCGAACGTGAAATGCGCGACTCGCTTCCTCGATCACGTCCGCGAACGAGGACAGCACGGCGCCGGCTCCGCCGGCCAGTTTCGAAGCGGCATGCCCGATACCGGGCTCGGCGGACGGGTCTGCCGCGACGATCATTTTCATGCCGGCTTTACCAGGCTCATTCGTTAAAACGATTGCGCCATTGCTCGCGACCGTGCCGAATATCTGCGCTTCCGCAATGCACGGCCATACCCAGCCGAGCCACACGCATATGGCAACGATTACGCTTCCCAATCGGAATGAAATGCGGCCTTGCATCTTCCAGGTCTCCTGCAACTGGATTCTGGTCGATGAAAAACCGGATCGCCAATGGGGCACCTCCCTACACTTCGATCCCGAAATGGCCGCCGCGACAAACGGTGCAAGTTTGTTACATCCGTAATGGCCGGTAATCGACGGCGATTAAAGAAAATTGACAAACCTTACGACGGGGGCGTTGTTTTTTCTAATTTTGGTGCCACCGCAACCGGATTGTTTTCAGGCATCTTGAAGGAAGAGAGATTTTCGCGCGATCGGTATTCGCCCTGACGCCCGAAAAAGGTTCATACGATTCAATTCTGAAACATTCCGCACGGGGCGCGTTGTTTCATGGCTGACGCGCCGCAGTCCGATCTCTGCTGCTGATACGCCGCCGCGCGATGGCACGAAGCTTGCGCGAGACGGCGACATAGCAGTCGGTTGTCGGAAAATTCACTAATTAAATTGAGCTGGGAAAACACTCAGCGAGAGTTCCCGGAATTGCGCAAAAGCGCGTCGACCTGAACGCGGCGCAGGTCCCGGGGGGGTGGCAACCGGGAGTGGAAGACGTGAATACAAAATATCGCGTAGTGATTGCGGAGGACCATGATCTTCTGCGAAATGGTCTGCGTTCAATGCTTTGCGCGCAAGGCGATTACGACGTCGTCGGCGAAGCGAGGGATGGCAAGGAGGCGTGTCACCACGCGATGACGCTCGCCCCAGATCTGATGCTCATGGATCTGTCGATGCGGGGGATGAACGGCATCGATGCGAGCGCAACGATCAAGCGACGATCGCCGAACGTGCGGATCATCGCGCTCACGGTTCACCAGAGCGAGGAATACGTGCGGGAGGCGCTGCGCGCAGGCGTCGACGGCTACGTGCTCAAGGACGTTTCGTTCGATGAGCTGCTGCTCGCGATGCGAACGGTCATGCAGGGCAAGAAGCACCTGAGCGCAGACGTGTACGGGTACATGGTCGACTCGTTCGTGAGCGGCCGGGAAATGCCTGCACCGAGAAAGGCCTGGGACATCCTGACCGCGCGCGAGCGCAGCGTGCTGAAGCTGATTGCCGAAGGGCGTACCAACAGGCAGGTCGGTCAATACCTGAATCTGAGCCCGAAGACGATCGAGAAGTATCGTGCGAGCATGATGCACAAGCTCCATATCGCGAATCTGACGGAGCTGGTGCTCGTCGCGATGAGCATGGGCCTGTTGACGTCGCTCGCGGCGAAGTGCGCGGAGCCGAATGCGGACGACGCGCCCGCGCACCCGATCGACGACGTGGGTGAGGCGGACGACGCCGATGCGCAGGCACGACTGGACGACTATCCGCTGGACGAGGCGAAGGGCTGATTGCGATCACGCACGTCAGAGCGCCCAGGCCGCCGAGACGAGCGTCCCCGTCGTCGCCGACGACCGGATCGAGAACGTGCCGCCGTGCGACTCGACGCGGTGCTGCATGCCGATCAGACCGAGGCCCGTCGTGTGCGCATCTTCTGTCATGAGCGGGTGGCTCTCGTAGCCGATGCCGTTGTCCTGGATCGTCAGCAGCACGCCGCCCGCATCGTGACGCAAGCCGAGCGAGATCTCGGTGGCCTGCGCGTGCTTGACGATGTTGTTGAGCGCCTCTTGCGCGACCCTGAACATGTCCGCCTTCAGATGCTCGGGCACGTCGTCGTCGTCGACGTCGCAATTGAACTCGACCGACAGCGTTTCCGTGTCGCGCTCGATGCGCCGGCACAGCGACGCCAATGCCGCGGGCAGTCCGAGCTTGTCGAGTATCGGCGGCCTCAGTTCGCCGCATATCTGCCGCACTTCGCCGATCGTCTCGCGGATCCGGAGAACGGTTGCGTCGAGCAGATTCGCCGCGTCGCCGATTTCGCCGCGCCGAAGGCGCATGAGCGCGTCCTCGTTCATCAGCTTGATGAGCGTCAACGCCTGACCGAGGCCATCGTGCAGTTCCGCGGCAAGCCGATGACGCTCCTTCTGCTGCCCCATCAGCAGACAGGCCTGGCGCGTGCGTGCGCTCGCATCGAGCACCTCGGCCGCGTCTTGAGGTTCGGGCTCGAAGGTGAGCGGTTCTTCGAACAGCGTCAGCAACAGGCTGACGCCCGTCTCCGTGGCGGGAAGCGCTTGCTGATGCAGCACGAGATGCACGGAATGACCGGTGCGCCCGTTGAGTACCGCATCGAACGAGTGACACTGGCGAGCGACGCTGCCGGACAATTTGTCTGTCAATTCGGCGTGAACGTCTTCGGGCGCCAGGTCGACCAGGCGCTTGCCGACGAGGTCGGTGCTCGAATAGCCCAACAGCGCCGCGGCGCTGCGATTCACGGCGACGAACGCGCCGTCGGCAGTGAGAATGGCAAGCGCCGCCCCGCGCGCGTCGGTGACGATCCCGGCGCTGCGCTCACCTGGACAGACCGCGCTGCGAAGCTGGCGCATCGCATCGATCAGATCGAGCAGCCTTATCTGCGGCCCTGCGGACTGACGTTCAATCATGGCAGCTCCCGATACGCGGTCTTCAGGGAATCGTAAGGTTTTTTGCCATTCTAGGACGCGACCGATGCAAGTCGCAACGGGGTGATTGCGGGGTCGTGGTGGGGGTCTTCCCGCAGCACACCGCGGGTATTCCAGCAAGCGGACTTCCCCTACCTGCCTTTGGGTGGCGTCATCCAATGACGCCTGCGCCCAAATTCCTGACACTGCATTCGCGGGCAGAGAAGCCATCACGGCGTTGCTTGTCATCAGGGAGACCGCTATGAAGAGGATTGCCAAATCAACGCTGGGCGCATTCGTGGCCGCGGGCGTCACGCTCGCCGCGTCCGCTGCATGGTGCGCGACTGTCGACAGCGCCATCGAAAGTCCCGGCGGGAACGCCATCGGGAATCCGGCTGCGAATGCGGCCGAAGGCGTCGCCGCGAGCGCCAGCGAGACCATGATCGAGGATGCGACGCAGAACACGAGCGCGAAGCCCGACGAGAACGCGACCGAAAGCGCCTTCGGGAGCAGCACGCCGGACGCTTCGGAGAACACCACCGCGAAGCCTGGCGGGAACGCCACCGAAGATGCCGCGATGCCCATGCCGGATGCTTCGGACAACACCACTGCGAAGCCCGACGGGACAGCCACCGAAGACGCCGCGATGCCCATGCCGGATGCTTCGGACAACACCGCTGCGAAGCCCGACGGGACAGCGACCGAAGATGCCGCCATGCACATGCCGGACGCTTCGGAGAACGCCACCGCAAAGCCCGCCGAAAGCGTCGTCGGGACAGCCATGCCGGACACTTCGGAAAACGCCGTCGCGAAGCCCGACGGGAAGGCCGCCGAAGGCGCCGCCATGCACATGCATCACGCTGTCATGCCGGGCACGACGCACTCGATGGTCCAATACACGCTGCCATCGGTCGAGCTCGTGCGGGACGACGGCAAGACCGTGTCGCTGGTCGATGAAGTGGACGACGGCCGGCCGGTGGTCCTGACGTTCGTCTACACCACCTGCACGACCATCTGCCCGATGATCAGCCAGACGCTCTCACGGCTGCAGAGCGAGCTGGGCCCCGACCGCGACAAGGTGCACATCGTGTCGATCTCGATCGATCCGGAAGAGGACACGCCCGCACGGCTCAAAGCCTACGCGACGCGCTTCGAGGCCGGCCCCGAGTGGCAGCACTACACCGGCACGGTCGACGCGAGCATCGCCGCGCAGCGCGCGTTCAACGTCTATCGCGGCGACAAGATGAACCACACGCCGGTGACGTTCCTGCGGGCCGCACCCGGCCAGCCGTGGCTGCGCATCGACGGTTTCGCGACGCCGTCGGAACTGCTCGACGCCTATCGCGACGTCGTCGCATCCAACTAGGCGCAACCCGTCCGGCAAGGAGCCGCGAAATTGGAAAAAAAACATCGCGTGCTGATCGTCGAGGACCAGCACCTGCTGCGCGTCGGCCTGAGCCGCATGGTTTCCGAGCTGGACGACTACTGCATCGTCGGAGAGGCGAGCGGCGGCATCGAGGCCTGCCGTCTCGCCGCGCTGACGCTCCCCGATCTGATCCTGATGGATCTGTCGATGCCGGGCGGCAGCGGCTTCGAGGCGATCGCCGCAATCAAGCGCAATGCGCCGCACACGCGGATCATCGTCCTCACCGTCCATCGCAGCGAGGACAACGTGTGGGAATCGTTCGCGTCCGGCGCGGACGGATACGTGGTCAAGGACACGTCGTTCGCCGATCTGGTCCGCGAGATGCGTTTCGTGATGCAGGGCAAGTGCGTGGTCAGTCTCGACGCATACCGCGCCCGCGCAGGCCTGCACGGCATGCACGACGAGCACGCGCACAAGGCGCGGCTGTGGAATACGCTGACCAATCGCGAGCGTACGGTGCTGCGTCTCATCATCGAAGGGCACACGAGCCGGCAGGTCGGCGAGTGCCTGCAACTCAGCCCGAAAACGGTCGAGAAGCACCGCGCGAACCTGATGCACAAGCTCGGCATCACAAACCTGACCAGCCTGATCCACTTCGCGATCGACATCGGCGTGCTCGCGTTGAGCGACGACGACCGGGTGTGAAAACCCTCCAAAAACGAAGCGCGCAACTGGGGGGGCTTTACCCATGTCGATGGACGGCCCTCCCTACTTCTGGCGCGTATCGGCCTGAACAAGAATGCAATCAACGGCTTCAGCGGCGCTGACGCCATGAGTCGATACAGGGAGGGGGCCGTGCGCGACGAATTGACCTCGATCCGGTCCGGCGTGCCGGGACATTCACGGCGTGGCGCCAGGCTCGCTTGCCGCGCGCGCGCAAGCCGCGGCTTCACGTTGCTCGAATTGCTCGTCGTGATGGTCATCATCGGGTTGCTGGCGGGTCTCGTCGCGCCACGGTATTTCGAACAGGTCGGCAAGTCGAACGTGAAGATCGCGCGTGCGCAGATCGTCTCGCTCGGCCAGGCGCTCGATCAATACCGGCTCGATACCGGTACCTATCCGACGACCGAAGAAGGCCTCGATGCGCTCGTGAACAAGCCGCAGAACGAGCCGCGGTGGAGCGGCCCCTACCTGCAGAAGGCCGTTCCCGCGGATCCGTGGGATCGTCCGTATCAGTACCGTTCGCCGGGCGAGCATGGCGACTACGACCTGTATTCGCTCGGCAAGGACGGGCGCGGCGGTGGCACTGGCGAGAACGTGACGATCTCGTCGTGGTAGGGCTGCGCCGCGAGGCAGCGGCGCCAGTCGTGGGCAAGTCTGCAAGGAGAGTCGACGTGAAGTTCGTGCTGCGTGTCTTCGATACGAGTGGCTTGGTCCAGACACTTCGCATCGACAGCGACTCACCGGCGAGCGCGGCGGCGCTCGCGCGCTCGCGCGGCCTTCGCGTCGTATCGGTGGCCGCGGACGCCCGGCGGCAGCGGCGCGGCGCGAACCGGCTCGGGATGCCCGGCGCGCGGTTCAATGTCGAGATGTTCGCGCGCGAGCTCGCGGCGCTGCTCGATGCCGGCGTAGGCGTCGTCGACGCATTGCGCACGCTGGGCGGCAATGCGCGGCGCGAGGCGTCCGCGCACGTCTATCGCGAACTGCTGCGGCAACTGGAAGAGGGGCAGTCGCTGTCCGCGGCGCTCGAGCACGCGAGCGACATCTTCCCGCCGGTACTGGTTGCGTGCGTGAAGGCGAGCGAGCAGACCGGCGGTCTCGCCGACAGCCTGACCCGCTACTCGCGCAACAGCGCAACGCTCCACGAGCTGCGCGCACGCGTCGTGTCGGCGGCGATCTATCCGACGGTTCTGCTGTTCGTCGGCGCGGCCGTCGTGCTGTTCCTGCTCGGCTTCGTCGTGCCCCGGTTCGCGACGCTCCTCGAACATAGCGGGCGCGAACTGCCGCTGATGTCGCGCCTGCTGATGGCGTGGGGCGGCATGGTGCATGCGCATGGCGCCGGGCTGGGCGCCGGCCTCGCGGTGCTGGCCGCGGCAACCGGCATTGCATTGCGCCGGCCCGCGCTGCGGATCTGGATCGCCGATCGCCTGCTGGCGCTGCCTGGAATCGGGCAACACTTCCGCGTGTTTCGCCAGTCGCAGTTCTATCGCACGACGGCGATGCTGGTCGACGGCGGCATACCCGCCGTGCGCGCGTTCGACCTGGCGCGCGGCCTGGTCGGTCACACGGACCAGGCCGCGCTCGCGGGCGCGCTGCAGCAGGTCCGCAACGGCGCGAGGATCTCCGATGCGTTTCAGCAGGCTGGCCTCGCGAACGCGATTGCCTACCGCCTGCTGACGGTCGCCGAAAAGACGGGCGGCCTCGGGCCCGTGCTCGACCGGATCGCCGCGTTCCAGGAGGCGCAGGTGTCGCGCACGATCGACCTGATCTCGCGACTGATCGAGCCCGCGATGATGATCGTGATCGGCGTGGTCATCGGCGGAATCGTCGTGCTGATGTATCTGCCGATCTTCGAGATCGCGTCGAGCATTCAGTAGACCGCATTGGGGAACACGCGTGGATACCGTCACCGCCACACCGGAAAACGTCCCTGACGCGGGCGTGGAACTGCGCGACAAGCTTCGTGCGCTCGGCGAGCGGCACGGCTCCGGCATTCGCGCCCTCGAGGTACTGATGGAGCAAACGGCCCTCAGTGCGGACGAGATGCGCGCGCAGCTCGCCGCGCAGTTCCGGATGAAGCCGATCGGGATGCGCGACCTGAATCGCCTCGAACCGGATTTCGACGTGGTGCCGTTCGTCGAAGCGACGACGCGCCTGTGTGTCTGTTTCCGCGATCCCGACGGCGGCAACGCACTGCTGTTCGCGATCGCCGATCCGCTCGATGCACGTACGCGCGGCTGGGTCGAACACCGGATGCGCTCGCGGCCGGCGGTGCCCTACGCGTGGGCGCTCGCGAGCGCCGGGGACATCGGCGCCTACCTGGCCGTACGCGAGAAGGACATCCGCGCGATGGACGCGCTCGCGTTCGACGATCCGGTCCAGAGCACGCCCGATCCGGCGTCGCTTGCGCTGACGCTGCAGGGCATCAGCAGCGACGACAGTCCGGTGGTGCGCCTGCTCAATTCGACGATCTACGACGCGCTCAAGATGCTCGCGAGCGACATCCACCTCGAATGCCGCGCGAACGGATTGACGATCAAGTGCCGTATCGACGGTGTGCTCACCGTGGTGGGGCGCGCCGACGGGCGCGACGTCGCGGACCAGGTGCTGTCGCGCGTGAAGGTGATTTCCGAACTCGACATCGCGGAGCGCCGCGTGCCGCAGGACGGACGCTTCAAGGCGATGTACGCCGGCCGCGAGATCGATTTCCGCGTGTCGATCATGCCGAACCAGTTCGGCGAGGACGCGGTGTTGCGGATTCTCGACCGCTACCAGCTTTCCCAGGCGTCGGGCGGCCTGACGCTCGAGGCATTGGGATTCCAGCCGGGCGACACGCGCTTCATGCGCGCGATCGCGTCGATGCCGTACGGGATGCTGCTCGTCACCGGGCCGACAGGCAGCGGCAAGACGACGACGCTTTACGCGATTCTCACGGAAATCAACAACGGCCTCGAGAAGATCGTGACGATCGAGGATCCGGTCGAATACCAGCTGGGCGACATCCTGCAGATTCCGGTCAACGAAGCGAAGGGCCTGACATTCGCGCGCGGCCTGCGGTCGATTCTGCGGCACGACCCGGACAAGATCATGGTCGGCGAGATCCGTGACCCGGAAACCGCGCAGATCGCCGTGCAGGCCGCGCTGACCGGCCACCAGGTGTTCACGACCGTCCACGCGAACAACGTGTTCGACGTGATCGGCCGCTTCACGAACATGGAGGTGGATCCGTACAGCTTCGTCTCCGCGCTCAACGGCGTGATCGCTCAGCGGCTGCTGCGCCAGTGCTGCCAGGATTGCGCGATCGAGGACAAGGTCGATGCGGATGCGCTCGTTCGCTCAGGCATCGACCCGGATACGACCGGCACCTATCTGTTCCGGCGCGGCGCGGGCTGTGCGATGTGCCGCGGCAGCGGCTATCGCGGACGGCGCGCGATCGCGGAGGCCTTGCGCATGAACGACGAGCTGAGGCAACTGCTGTCGGAGCGCGCGCCGCTCGGGCACATCAAGGCGGCCGCGATGCGCTACGGGATGAAGACGCTGCGCTCGGCGGCAATCGAGCTGGTCAGGTGCGGCGAAACGACGCTTGAGGAGATCAACCGTGTCACGATGGTCGAATAGTCCGGTTGCGATCGGCGTCGGCACGCGCGAGATCGTCGTCGGGATCCGTGCGCCCGGACGGTGGCACGCGCGCAAGCACTTGCCGGCCATCGATCCGGTCAGCGTCGCGATCCCCGACGAGCAGTTCGGCGCCGAGCCGGGCGTGCTCGATGCATTGCGCGCCGCGCTCGCCGGCACGCCCGGCGCCGATGCCGCGCCGGCGAAAGAGGGCGGCGCAAAGCCGTCGAAGCGCAGCGCGCACATCGTCCTCGACGATTTCTGGTGCCACCACGCGATATTGCGCGGCGACTTTCGCACGCTGCGCATGCGCGAGCTCGAGGAGATCGCGCTCGCCCATTTCTCCGACACCTACGGCATCGACGGCGCAGCGCTGGTCGTGCGCTTCTGCGTACAGCGTGGCGGGCGGGCGCTCTTTGCGAGCGCGATATCGCGCTCGCTGCATGACGGCATGCACGACGCGGGCGCATCCGGGGAGATTCGCATCCGCAGCTTGAGATTGTGTCTTCCGGAAATGCTGAATCGCGTGGCGGTGGCGGCCAGCGGCGATGCGCTGCTGCTGTTCGTCGCCGACGAGTTGATGCAGGCGGTCAAGATCGAGCGCGGCGGCTGGGCTGCTTATGATGCGCAGCGGCTCTTTCCCGGCGATTCCGGTGACCCGACGCGGCTTGCCGAACTCGCGGAGCACCTGTTCGAACGTTCGGCGACGCGGGCAGGCCTGAGGCGCGAGGACTGCAAGACCTATCTGTCCGGGATCGACACGGACCCGGCACCGTTCGAGTCGCGTTTCGCGGCCGTGATCCGGCTGGGCAAGCCCGCGGACGACAGGTCGCCCGCGCGCCGGCTGATGGAGTATGCGCGATGATGCCGATCCTCGATATCGACTTCTGCCGGCGCCGTGCCCGCACCGGGACGAGCGGCATGATCCTGCTTTGCGCCGCCGCGCTGCTGTTGTTCGCGTGCGGTGCGCGACTGTGGCATGCGTACGCGGAAAGCGCGCGCGCGCAGGCGGAAGTGGACGCTGTCCAGCATCGGACGCTCGCGCAGCGGCACGTCGCGAAGGCGCCGCCGACGGCGGCCGCCAGGCTGGCGGAAAAGCAGAGCCAGGCGGTCCTGAGTGAATTGACCGTGCCGTGGCAGGCGCTGTTTTCGATCGTCGAGGACTATCCGGACCATGATGTCGCGCTGATCGGCATCGACCAGAACCCCGCACAGGGCCAGATCCGCATCACGGCCGAAGCGAAGGATCTCGACGCGATGATCGCTTACCTGAAGTATCTGCAGGCGAGCGTGCTGCTGCGCGAAGCGGTGCTCAATGGTCACCTCGTCGAGAACAACGTGCCGGGAAAACCCGTGCGGTTCCAGATCACGGCCGTCTGGAGGCAACCATGAAAGCCGACCGCTTGCGCGACATGCTGCTCACGCTGCGTTTCGAGTTGCAGCGCTCGTTCGGCCTGCCGGGATTCGCCGGCATGCTGATGATCGGCGCGGCGGCAATCCTGGCTGCGGCGATCGCGAGCGTGGAATCCGATACCCGCGCGCTGCGGGACCCCGCCGGGATCGTGCGCGCGGCGGCGCAGCGCCATCGTCAGGTCGACGCGCGCGACGCGGCGGCGGATGCCGTGGCGCTCGACGCGTTGCCCGATCTTTTCCCGCGCTTCTCGCAAAGCGCGGACGACATCGCATCGATCTTCGCGCAGGCGCGCGACAGCCATCTGACGCTCGGATCCGCCGAGTATCAGGTGACGACCGTCTCGGGCGCGCGCTTCGCGCGATATCAGGTGCTGTTGCCCGTCAAGGACCAGTACGGCACGATCCGCCATTTTCTTGCGTCGGTGCTCAACAACGTGCCGAATGCGGCGCTTCAGGAAATCCACGTCGAGCGTCCCGCCGTGAACGGCAACATCCTCGACGCGCGCGTGCGTTTCGAACTCATTTATCGGAGCGCGCAGCCATGAACGCCACCGTCATGAAACCCGCTCCACGCAGGCGCATCGTGCTGGCGTTGTGTTGCATCGTCGTGGCCGGCGTCGGCTATCGCGTGCTTGTCGCGGCGACGCGGGTGCCGACGCCGATCGCGGCATTCGGCGCCGTGCATCGCGACAGCATCCGTGCGAAACCGGCCCCCGTGCATCCCGCGCCGGCGTCTCAGGCGGCCACGCACGCCGCGGCTGCAGCGAGCGCATCGCAATCCGCGCCGGCCGGCACGGCGGCGGCGGCGGCGGCGCCGAACGACAAGCTCGCCGCGCTGCGCGCGCCGGTTGCCGTGGAGGCGTCGAACGATCCGTTTACGGCTTCGTCGTGGCTGCCGCCGCCGCCCGTCGTGGCGCCGACGCTTCCCGAAACGCGTCCGGCGCCGCCGTCGGCGCCCCCGGTGCCGTTCACCTATGTGGGGGAACTGGACGCCAAGGCCGTGAAACCGCAGGTATTTCTCAGCAACGGCGATCAGTTGCTGATCGTTTCGCCAGGCGACGTGATCGATGGCCAGTATCGCGTCGACTCCGTTTCAGAGTCGAACGTGGTCCTCACCTATCTGCCGCTGAACCAGGTGCAGGTGGTGTCCATTCCAGTCGAAGGAAAGTAGATGAAAACCTCACGCACAAGGGGTGCGCGCCGCGGCGGGGACAGCGGCCCATCGACACACCTCCCGCCTGTCGACCCGTTCGATCCCCGGCGCACGCCGGCAAGCCGGCTCGCGACGAAACGCGCACTGGCGATCGCCGCGGCGCTGCTCGCGTGCGGCGGCTGCGCGCACGTGCCGAACCTTCACGACGATCCGACCAATGCGCAGGTGAAGATCGACGCGATGCACAACCGCGACGCCGAAATCAACCAGCTCCTCGACAACGCCGACAAGTTTCGCCAGGACAACCAGTTCGACGACGCGGCCCGGTCCGTCTATATGGCAACCGAACTCGATCCGTCCAGCGAACGCGCGCGCAAGCTCGGCGCGATGATCGAGCAGGATCGCAAGCATCTGGCGATCCTGCAGGAAGCCGACCGGATGATGAAGCGCGGCTCGTATGCGCAGGCGGCCGAACGCGTGCACCGCGTGCTGGTCGAGGATCCGGCCAATGCGATGGCGTTGCGGATGCAGCGGGAGCTCGACGAAAAGCGCCGGCAGCAGCATGCGGAACGGGACGACAAGCTCGCCGCTTCGTCGATCATGCGCACGCCGGTGTCGCTGCAGTTCCGCGACGCGAACGTGCGGATGGTGTTCGAGGCGCTGTCGCGCACGTCGGGATTGAACGTCATTTTCGACCGCGACGTGCGTGCCGACCTGAAGACGACGATCTTCGTGCAGAACGCGTCGCTGCAGGACACGGTGGACATGATCCTGTTGCAGAACCAGCTCGACAAGAAGCAGATGAACGCGAACACGCTGTTCATCTACCCGGCGACCCCCGCGAAGGAGCTCGAGTACCAGGAACTCAAGGTGCGCACGTTCCAGTTGTCGAACGTCGACGCGAAGCAGGTCCAGTCGCTGCTGAAGGGCCTGCTGAAGGTGAAGGAGGCCGTGATCGACGAGCGCGCGAACACGGTGACGATCCGCGGCACGCCGGACATGATCAAGGTCGCTGACGAGATGATCGCCGCGCAGGACCTGCCGGAGCCGGAGGTGATGCTCGAAGTCCAGGTGCTGGAGGTGTCGCACGAACGGATGTCGCAGCTCGGCATCGACTGGCCCAATTCGTTCACGGTATCGACGCCGAGCTCGGTGAATACGTGGGGCGCGCTGCACCATCTGCCGGTCAATGCGCTGAATGTCAGCGGCCTGTCCGCCACCGCGGACTTCAAGCTCACGGATACCGATGCGAATCTGCTCGCGAGCCCGCGCATCCGCACGCGCAACAAGGAGAAGGCGCGCATCATGATCGGCGACAAGGTGCCGGTGATCTCGAGTTCGAGCACGCCGAGCACGAGCGGACCATCGTACACGCAGATGATCCAGTACCTCGACGTCGGCATCAAGCTCGAAGTGGAGCCGCAGGTCTATCGCGACGGCGACGTCGGCATCAAGCTGAATCTCGAAGTCAGCAACATCACCAATACGATCTCGACCAGCAATGCGCAGGGCCTGAGTTCGCTCGCCTATCAGATCGGCACGCGCAGCGCGTCGACGAGCCTGCGTCTGCGGGATGGTGAAACCCAGATCCTCGGCGGGCTGATCTCGGATGAGGACCGCCAGAACGCGAACAAGGTGCCGGGCCTCGGACAGTTGCCGCTGCTCGGCCGCCTGTTCTCGGATCACGGCGGCGACCACAAGAAGACCGAGATCGTGCTGCAGATCACGCCGCACATCGTTCGGCCGCAGGTCGCGGCGGATGCGGACACGCAGGAGGTGTGGTCGGGCACCGACGTCAACGTGCATGCGGACCAGTTGCGGCTCGATCCCGTCGCACAGAACGCGGACGCCCCCGCCGCACCGGCTGCCGACGCGAAGCCGGCCGTGCGAGCGGTTCCCGGCCACGTGGGCGGCGGTACGTCGGGCGGCGCTTCGTCGCCGGCGTTGAACGCGGCGGCGAACCGTGCCCAGCCGTCGGCCGAGACCGGCGCGTTCGGCCAGTTGCCCGCGGCGCCTCGGACGACGCCGCCGCCCGAACCGTACGGCGGGCGTTTCTCGAGGCCGCAGCCGGCGCTGCCCGCGCCCGCGGCGACGCCCGCACCGGCGGCGGCGCCTGCACAAGGCGAGGCGCCCGCGGGCGCCGCTTCGCAGGCGGCGGAACCGGCCGGCAACGAAGTGGAGCCGGCTCCGGGCACCGCCGTGACGCCGGTGGCGACGCCGCAGCCGGCCGCGCAGCCCGCTGCGGCGGCACCGCCGCCTCCGACGCTGCAGATGCCCGCGGGCGACATCCCGAGCGAAAACCCGCTTCACCCGATTCAGAACGGGAATTGAACCGTGGCGACCCGGAACGGCACGATGCGCGTCGGCGGCCGAGGTCGGCGCAGCCACCATGGCTTCACGCTGATCGAGATGGTGATCACGCTGGCGCTCGTGGGCATCCTCGCGCTCGCGATCATGCCGTTTTCCGAACTGATCGTGCAGCGACAGAAGGAGCAGGAGTTGAGTGTCGCGTTGCGCGAGATCCGCACCGCGCTCGACGCGTACAAAGACGCGAGCGACGCCGGGAAGATCGAGAAGAAAGCGGAAGCGTCCGGCTATCCCCCGTCGCTGACGGTGCTCGTCACGGGCGTGAAGGACGCCAGGGATCCCAACGGCGGCCTGTTGATGTTCTTGCGCCGGGTGCCGCGCGACCCGTTCTTCGCCGGCGATCCGGATACGCCTGCCGAGGAGACCTGGAACGTGCGCGCCTACGGCACGCCGCCGGATCCGGCGGCGGCCGGCGAGGCGTCCGGGAATCAGGAAGCCGACAAGGACGTGTTCGACGTGACCTCGAAATCCGAGCGCGTCGGCATCAACGGCATCCCGTACAAACAATGGTGACGACGCATCATGAAACCCGCTCGCATGCGCAGGCCTCGTGGATTCACGCTGATCGAAATCGTGGTCGTGATGGCCATCATCGGCCTGCTGCTGACATTGGCGGTGCCGCGTTACATGCATGCCATCGAACGCGGCAAGGAGCAGGTGCGGCAGCAGAACGTCTCGGTGATGCGCAATGCGATCGACCAGTACTATGGCGACAACGGCCAGTACCCCGAGACGCTCGACGAACTGGTCGCGAAGCATTACTTGCGCGCGATCCCGCTCGATCCGGTGAATGGCGATGACAAATGGGCAGTGATCGCGTCGCCGGACGAGACCAAGCCGGGTGTCTACGACGTGGCGCCAGCGAGCAGCCCGCAGGGCGAGCCGCCGCGCACCACCGGAGCGGCAAAATGAGCCACGCCGGCCGGGCTGCGTGCGGCGGCGTCCGCGCGAACGCGTGTGCGATTCGCCGCCGCCCGCGCGCCGCGCGTCAGCGCGGGCTCGTGCTGCTGGCGCTGCTGATCGCGCTGATGCTGATGTCGATCGCGTTGTCGGGCGCGCTCGATGTCTGGGCGCTGCAACGGCGCCGGGAGCAGGAGAAGCAGCTGCTGTTCGTCGGCGACCAGTACCGGAGAGCGATCGTTCGGTACTATCAACTGGGTCGTGCTTACCCGTTGACCGTCGACGATCTGCTGAACGACACCCGTTTTCCGAAGCCGATGCACCATCTGCGCCGCGCGTATCCGGATCCGATCACCGGACAGAACGACTGGGGCTTCCTGTGGCGAGCCGATCGTTTCTACGGCGTCTACAGCAGCTCGGATCAGGCGCCGGTCAAGCGCGCGGAATTTCCGCAGCGCTACTCGGATTTCGACGGCGACGAGACTTACAGGAAGTGGAAGTTTCTTTACCTCGCGCCCGGGCTGAGCATGCCGGCCAGCGATGCAGTGGCGGCCGCGCCCGATCAGGCGGCCAGCGTTCCGAGCCTGTCCGGATTCGCGGGCGGATACCTGCCCGGACAGTCACCGCCCGGCCTGCGCTGACGTGTGGGGTCAGGAAAGGCAGTGCGCCCCTGACGTGTCGCCGCCGGTCGACGGGAACGCGCAGCGCGGGACGAACGGCCGCGCGCTCGTGACCTACACTAGAAGCCCGTTCTTCGCGGGCCGGAAAGCCGCTCTGGCGCAACGCAACATGTGTCCACCACGGCTGCTGCCCGCGTTCGGCGATCGACCGGGCAACGCGGCCCAATCTGCTGCCCGCGCTCATGCCGGACTGACGTTCGGGAAGGAGGACATCATGTTGCAAGCCAGTGAGTTTCAGCAACGCTTCACGCATCTGCAGCAAACGGTCAGCGAGGCGTCACGGACGTGCCATTCGGACAAGACGATCCCCAAGGATCTGATGAACTGGATGGACGAGCTGGACCGGGAATGCAAGTCGGCAAAAAAGGTCATCGCATCCCATGACGAAGGCCGCATCCGGCAATGGGTCGACGATCTCGAACGGATCGGCGATCGCGCCGAGCGCGCCTGCCAGCAGGCCGGCGGCCTCGATGCCAAGATCAGGAGCGCAGTGACTTCAATGCATTCGGAGCTATCCGATCTCCAGCGTCAACTGCACTGAATGTTCCGACCGCCCCGGCGCAGTCTGCCGGGGCGGTCCCCGACGCTTGCCCGTCGGCAGGCGGCGCACGCTGTCACGGGTCGTCGTTGCGCCGGGCGGGTAAACGGCAAGCGGGTTTACGCGTCTCGAACGCCGGATTTTCGAGGTGTAGGATCAGCCATCCTTTTGGACAAAGGATTCTCAGAGCGAAGCTCGCCCGCGTAATGCGGGCTTTTTTTTATCTGTCCCGCGTGAGTTTGAAACGCGGACCGGTGGGCTGCCGGTGTCCGCGTCGACATCGATGCGCGGTGCGCTCAGGCTGCACTCAAGCTGCACTCAAGCTGCACTCAGGCCGAGAATGGCGCGGGCCTCGGCAGGCGTGGCGACCGGGCGCCCGTACTCGGCACAAAGCTCGGCCACCCGCGCGACCAGCTGCGCATTGCTGGAGGCAAGCGTGTCCTTGTCCCAGCGCACGTTGTCCTCCAGGCCGGTGCGGCAATGCCCCCCCATCTGCAACGTCCAGTGGTTCACCTCGAGCTGGTGCCGCCCGATGCCGGCGGCGGTCCAGGTCGCGTCGGGCAGCAACGCGCGGAGCTGTTCGACTTCGAACGCGAGGATTTCGCGCCGCGCGGGCAGCGCATGCTTGACGCCGAACACGAACTGGACATGCACGGGCGACTTCAGCAGGCCCTGCTGGACGAGGTCGACGGTGTTGTACAGCATCGCAAGATCGAAAATCTCGATCTCCGGCTTGACGTCGTACTGCAGCATCGTCGATGCAAGCGAGCGGATGAAGTCGGGCGGGTTCTCGTAGACGATGGTCGGGAAGTTGACCGACCCCGTGGCGAGCGACGCCATGTCCGGACGCAGGTCGAGCATGGCGCCGCGCTGCTCGAACGAGCGGCCGCGGCCGCCCGTCGAGAACTGCACGATCATGCCCGGGCAGTGCTTGCGGATGCCGTCCTGGAGCTCGGCAAAACGCGAACGGTCGGAGCTGGACTTTTCCTCCTCGTCCCGCACGTGCAGATGCACGAGCGTGGCGCCGGCCTCGTAGGCCTCATGCGTGCTTTCGATCTGCTCGGCGACCGAGATCGGCACGGCCGGGTTGTCCTTCTTGCGCGGTACGGACCCGGTGATCGCGACGGTGATGATGCAGGGTGAGCTCATGTCGATCTCCTGATGATGAGCGGTCGGGGCGGGGCGCCGCGCGCATCCGTGCGGCGCCGCATCCGATGCGGCATTGAAGGCATTGGGTGAACGGAGCATAGGTCCGCACCGCGGCCCACACAATTGCCTTGACGCACGTCATGAGCGGTTATCGCTCAATCGCGCTCGATGATCGAACGCATTACGGGTTAGCACCGAGCCGACCCTGACCTGTCCAGCGTGCGCATCGTCATCATGATCGTCCCATTCGCATTCAGCGAGCGAGCTGAGCACGTGCGAGTTTTCCCAACAGCCGGACACCTTCTTCAATACGGCTGCTCCACGCGTATGCGGCGCTCAGGCGCAAGCAGTTCCGGAAGCGCCGAGTCGCGGAGAAGACATCGCCGGGCGCGAAGCAAATGCCGTGCTCGAGCGCTTCGTCGAACAACACGCGCGAATCGAATCGTTTCGGCAATTCGAGCCAGAGCACAAATCCGCCGGCGGGCCGGCTCACCTTCGTGTCGGGCGGAAAGCTCGCCTCGATCGTGCGCGTCATGCGCGCGAGATTCTCTTCGAGGATGCGGCGGAGGCGGCGCAAGTGCGTTTCGTAGGCGCCGCTCGCCAGATAATCCGCGAGCGCGACCTGCGGCAGGGCAGGGCCGCACAGGCTGAACGCGAGCTTGCGTTCCATCACCTGCTGCGCACGGGCGCCCGCAGCGATCCAGCCGATCCGGTAGCCCGGCGCGAGGCTTTTTGAAAACGAGCTGCAGTAGATCGTATTGGCGCCGCCGTCGAGCGCGATGAACGGCTTGGGCCGTTCGCGACCGAAATGAATATCGCCATAGACGTCGTCTTCGATCAGCGGCACGTGGTGCCGCGCGAGCAACTTCAGGAGTGCGATCTTGTCTGCCTCTTCCATCACGGAGCCGAGCGGGTTGTTGAACGCCGACGACAGCACGCAAGCCGTGACCGATTTTGATTCAAGCCAGCGCGCGAGCACGCTGATGTCGATGCCGTGCGTCGGGTCCGTCGGCAGCTCCAGCGCCTTCAGGCCGAGTGCTTCCAGCGTATGCAGCAAGCCGAAATAAGTCGGGGATTCGACAGCGATCGTGTCGCCATGCTTCGCGACCGCGCCCAGCGCGAGTGTCAGCGCCTCGGTACAGCCGCTCGTGACGAGTATGTCGTCCGGCGATAGCGCATGCCCGAATCGCATCGCCCGCTTCGCGATTTCCCGGCGCAGACGCGGGTCACCGTACGGCGGGGAATAGACGTTGTAGCGCACGCCGTGCTGGCGCGCGGCGCGTGCAAGCGCAAGGTCCAGTCGCTGCGATTGCAGCAAGGCCGGATCGGGCACGGCACAGCCGAGCGGAACGAGCGCCGAGTTGGCCGCGTGCTCGAGCAGCGCCGCGACGGCGCCGCTGATCGACACGGTCGATGCTTTCGCGCGCGGACGCGAAGCTGACGGCAACGCGAGTGTGCCTCGGTGTGCGGCCGCGACGTAAAAGCCCGACTGCGGCCGCGCGACGAGGACGCCACGATCTTCGAGCAACCGGTACGCCTGCAGCGCCGTGGAGACGCTGATGCGGTGCTGTTCGCTGACCGCGCGCACCGACGGCAGGCGCGTGCCCGGCGCGAGCGTGCCGTTGTCGATCATCCCGACGATGAGGTCGGCCAACAGCTTGTAGCGGTATGACGCGTGCGAGTCCACGGAATGACCTCGTATCGAAGAATGTCGCGATTATCGGTCCGGAATCCGCAGCGCGCCACGCGAAATTGTGCTGGTCCATTCCGCAGAAAATTGTGGCTGTTATGGTTGGCGCCCGAACGCTACGATGCATGTATTCCGAGCGTAGACGAGGGGCACGAGCATGCAGGCTTTCCAGCAGGATGTCGACGGAAAACGACGGTCAGGCTTCGACCGAACCGATGCCGGCGAGTGGCGGGGGAGATTTCCGTACAACGAAATCATTTCGCTCCTCGACGTGAATCGCCCCTTCAACCTGGCGGAGAGCACGTCGCAAGACCTGACGGTCGGCGAAGTACTCGACCTGGCCGGCCTCGAGCGCATACGCGATCTCAAGCTCGGCTATAGCAAATCGGCCGGCGCTGATGTGCTTCGCGATGCAATCGCGGATGCCTGCAAGATTCCGGCCGCGCAGATCGTCACGACACAAGGCACGGCGCTCGGACTCTTTCTGCTCGCATTCGAAGTCTGCCGGCCCGGTGACGAGGCCGTACTGGTGACGCCATGTTTTCCGCCGTGCCGTGACAGCCTGCTCGGCGCCGGCGTGACGGTCCGTGAAGTCCGGTTGTCGTTCGACAGCGGCTATCGTCTGGACCTGGAGCGGATAGAGGCAAGCCTTTCGCCGAAGACAAGACTGTTGAGTCTTGCCTCGCCGCAGAATCCTGCCGGCATTCAGACCGCCCGTGCCGAAATCGAGAAGCTTATTGCGCTGATGAGCCGGCGCGCTCCGGAAGCCATCCTGTTCGTCGACGAAACCTATCGGGAGGCCACCTATGGCGACAATGTCGTGGCCGACAGTGTTGCGGCGCTCGATCCGCGGATCGTCACGGGCGCGTCCGTATCGAAGGCGCTCGGCGCGCCCGGCTTGCGGACGGGCTGGATCACGGTGGCCGACGCAGGCCTGCGCGCACGCCTGACCGTCGCCAAGATGAACACCGTCATCTCGGGTTCGGTGCTCGACGAGTCGCTCGCCGCAGCGCTGCTGCGCAACCGCGAGGCGGTACTTGCCCCCCGGCGGCGGCTACTCGCTGGCGCCGTCGAAGCAGTGGCAAGCTGGTGTGCGACAGAAGTGAAGCGTATCGAGTGGGTGCGGCCGGATGCCGGTGCGTTGTGCTGCGTCCGTCTGCGTTCCGATGCGCTGGACGACGATGCCGTTGCGCGCTTCTGGAACCTGCTGCCCCGTTACGACTTGCAGCTTGCGTCGGGGGCCTGGTTTGGCGAAAGCGATCGTGTGTTCCGGCTCGGCTTCGGCTATTTGCCGCCTGCAAGCCTCGGCCCTGCATTGTCCGCACTTTCATTGACTCTGGACGCCGCTACCCAATGAGGAAAACCATGAAGGTAAGAATCGCATACATCGAAGAGCCGCCGTTCTACCGGACCGGCGAAGACGGATCCGCAACGGGCGCGGACATCGAACTGGCCGAGGTCGTGCTTCGCGCGATCGGGGTGTCAGCCATCGAATACCGATTGACCACGTTCGAAGAACTTCTGCCCGGTGTGAAGGAAGGTCGCTGGGATATGAACGTGCCGATCTTCGCAACGGCCGAACGTGCCGAGCACGTCGCATTCAGCGTGCCGGTCTGGTCGCTGGGCGACGGCTTCGTCGTACATCGCGGCAATCCGAAAGCACTGACGAGCTATGCCTCGGTAGCGGTGCGACGCGACGCACGGCTGGGACTCATTCCCGGGCAGATACAGGTCGACTCTGCAAAGGCGGCGGGCGTGACCGACATCCAGATCGTCATGTTCAAGGACCAGCCCGATGCGGTTTCCGCGTTGCTTGCGGGAAAGATTGACGCATTCGCGGCCACGGCGGTCGGCAATCGGGTCATTGCGGATGCCAACAGGGCGCTGGAAGCCGTCGCGCACGAAACGGGCGACGAGGCGAGGGCGCCAGTCGGCGCCTTCTCGTTCAGCAAGAGCAATCGCGACCTTCTGCAGGCCGTGAACGAGCAGCTCCGCCAGTATCTGGGGTCGCCCGACCATCGCGCCCGCATGGCAAGGTACGGCATTACCGCGACCGAGATCGACGGCGTGGTAGCGGGAAACGTCTCGAAATAGTGCCGCTGTCAGTTGCGCCGGTGCGGCGCTCTGGATCCCGAACGCTTCCTGCCCATCGCTCGAAGCGGGAATATGCTGAATGGAGGTCGATGTGAAGCGCTCCTTCAAGGTAGTCGACGTTTTTACGTCCCGGCCGCTTCTGGGCAATCCGGTAGCGGTGGTGCTGGACGCGGAAAACCTGTCCTCGGAAACGATGCAGGCGATCGCGGGCTGGACCAATCTATCGGAAACGACATTCGTGCTTCCGCCCGAGACGGTGGACGCCGACTATCGTCTGCGCATATTCACGCCGCGGAGCGAGCTTCCTTTCGCGGGACACCCGACACTCGGCAGCGCGCACGCCATCCTGGAAGCAGGGCGCGTTACGCCGCGTCAGAACGGCCGATTGATCCAGCAATGCGAGATCGGGCTCGTCGAAGTGACGGTCGACGAACATGACGGAGAACGCGCGCTCGCTTTCCGCTTGCCGCCCGCGAAGATCGAACCGCTGCTCGCGGAAGATGTCGCGGACCTCGAGCGCATCCTCGAATGCAAAGTGGGCATGCGGTGCGCGCCGGCGACCGTGGACGTCGGCCCCATCTGGGTCATCGCTCATCTGCACGATGCGGCGTCCGTACTCGACTTGCGCCCGGATTTTGCCGCGCTGGCGGCATTCGAGCGCCGCGTCGGCGTCACCGGCCTGACCGTATTCGGCCATCACGAGCACGGCGACGCGGCAATCGAAGTGCGCACGTTCGCACCGTCTTGTGGCGTGGAGGAAGACCCGGTCTGCGGAAGCGGCAACGGCAGCGTAGCCGCCTTCCAGTGGGCACGCGGCATGTTGCCGCCCGGCGGACAGAAGTATGTGGCGGCCCAAGGACGCCGTGTCGGTCGAGACGGACGAGTCAAGGTGACGGTGGATGCGCAAGGGCGTGTCGGTGTCGGCGGTGCGTGCGTCACCTGTGTGGACGGATCGCTCGCACTTGAGTGAGACCGGGCGAAATACCGCTCCGCCGAATGCGGAGCGAACGACGCGACATACGCGTCTTCATCGAACCAGCCGGCGAATCTGCCGCGTCGTCAGCCCGAGTCGCTCGGCCGCACGCCACGGCTTGAGCTTGCCGCCCGCGACGTCCTGAATCACCTTGAATCTGTCCAGCTCGCGCATCGTCATCGTGATCCGTTCCGTCGCTGCCATTGAAGCCTCCAGCGCCGGAGCCCCGGCGGCTGGTCAGCTTGGCGACAAAAGCGGACATTTCTATGTAGCTAAAAGCG
>NZ_JBSAXD010000193.1:0-200 GCF_053427715.1 Burkholderia sp. MR1-5-21 | reverse complement strand
ACGACGCCGCGCGCCCAGTTGTGCTGCGAGCTCGGCTTGGTCACCGACACGTGGATGCGTTCCGGGCGCACCGAGATGCCGACCGGCATGCCGAGCGGGCCCGTGACGCCGTGGCTTACATACATCCGCGCTTCGAGGTCGTCGCTCTCGACGAAGATGTGGTCGGGCTCGTCCTCGACGACGCGGCCTTCGAACAGGTT
>NZ_JBSAXD010000192.1:0-201 GCF_053427715.1 Burkholderia sp. MR1-5-21 | reverse complement strand
GCTGGTCGCGATAACACGTGACGCGGTGGTAGCTGAAATGAGGCTAGCCCAATTTCCGTCCCGGTCTTAGTTGGAAAATTCCGGCTGAGCGAGCCGTGCCACGCGCATTGTACGTGTTCGATCCGACAGGAAAAGGCGGCATCTCCGGCACGACTGCCTGGCCAGCAGCTGCGCTGCGGCCTGGCGTGCGTAGGTCACATC
>NZ_JBSAXD010000191.1:0-201 GCF_053427715.1 Burkholderia sp. MR1-5-21 | reverse complement strand
GCGCAGCTGGAGCAGGGCGCGCGTGCGTTGTCGGCGGCGGTCGATTACGTGGTCGAGAACACGAAGCGCGACCCGAACGCGGTGTTCGTCGGCAGCGTACCGTACCTGAAGCTGGCGGGCGTGGTGCTGTGCGGGTGGCAGATGGCGCGCGCGCTGGTGGCGGCGCATGCGAACCGCGCGAGCGATCCGGCGTTCTACGAT
>NZ_JBSAXD010000190.1:0-201 GCF_053427715.1 Burkholderia sp. MR1-5-21 | reverse complement strand
ACGCAGCTGGAGCAGGGCGCGCGTGCGCTGTCGGCGGCGGTCGATTACGTGGTCGAGAACACGAAGCGCGACCCGAACGCGGTGTTCGCCGGCAGCGTGCCGTACCTGAAGCTGGCGGGCGTGGTGCTGTGCGGGTGGCAGATGGCGCGCGCACTGGTGGCGGCGCATGCGAACCGCGCGAGCGATCCGGCGTTCTACGAC